>SIAQ01000084.1 GCA_009697105.1 Gemmataceae bacterium
TCGGCCAGCCCGATGAAAACAAACGTCCCCACCAGAAACCGATCATGAACGCTCCTCGTCCAGGTTCGCCTGGCTTAGGTAATCTCATAAACCCGGGCCCGGAAGGCGGAAGTGTGGCTACGGGGGCGGCAACTGTCAGAACGGGCACGGTTGAGAGTACGGCAAAGAAGTGGTTAGTCGGCCCTTCTAATCCCGATGAACCAACAGGCAACGGCAGCGGCAGACCTACCCCGCGTCATACACTACCAACAGGCAACGGCAGCGGCGGACCTAGTGATGTAACAGGCAACGGCATCGGCGGAACACCGCCGCGTGCCACACAATCCGGAGATAGTGGGGCCCCCAAAAAATAACAGGCCGGGGAAAACATAGGGGTCAGGACCGAATGGTACGGCCGCAAGCCAGGGCCGAAGGTTGACGCGCCCGACAAAAGTCAATTTTCCTTCCGAGGCTGAAGCGTAAGCGAGGCATTCAGGTAGCCTCGCTTACGCTTCAGCCTCGGAAATCGACTTTTGAGGGTGGCTTCATAGTTGAAAACTGAAAATTCGCAACTGACAACCGACAACCGAATTCCATTCGCAAACCCGCCGTCGATTTTTTATAATGAATAATAGATCGTCGGCCTGCCTCGGGTGTCGATCGATATACTCCCGCCGATTTTGTTCACGTTTTCCGTAGGAGCTTCTTCCATGATTCGCAATCGTTTTTCGTGTGCGTGTATTTTCTGCGCGGTCTTTGGCCTTGCTTTGGCCTGGCTGTTGTTTGTCTCACCGCAAACAGCTAACGCTCAGGGTGCCAAGGGGCCGGTGAGCTTCATCAACGATGTGGCACCGATCCTGCAAAAGAACTGCTTCGCTTGCCATGACGCCAAGAAGAAAAAGGGCAAGCTCGAAATGACCACGTGGGAAAACCTCCGCAAAGGCGGCAGCAAGGACGACCCGATCTCGGCGGGCAAATCGAAGGAAAGCTTGCTGATCGAAGTGCTGCGTTCGATGGGCAAGGAACGCATGCCGCCGCTAGACGCCGGCGATGCCCTCAAGAAGGACCAGATTGATCTGATTGCGAAGTGGATTGACGAAGGCGCGAAACTCGACAAGGGTCTCGACGTCAAGGCCGATCTGGTGCGTGAGCTGCGCGTCCGCTGGAATCCGCCGCTGCCGTTCGTGTCGTACAAGTTCCCGACGCTGATTAACGCCGTCGCTTTTACGCCCGACAACAAGCGTGTCGTCGTGGGTGGCAACCATGAACTGACGGTATGGGACGCCGCCACGGGCAAACTGTCGCGCCGAATCTTCACGCGGGCGGAACGTGCACACCAGATGCAGTTCCTGCCCGATGGCAAGCTCGTCGTCGCTGGCGGTCGCCCGGGCCAAGAAGGCGACGTGCGCATTTACAACATCGACGCCGGCACGCCCAAAGACCACGGCGGTGTGCCGTCGGTGGACGGCGTTAACGACAAAGCCGTCATGCTCAAGGAACTCGTTCAGGTTGACGATTCGATCCTCGCCTTGGCCGTCAGCAAGGACGGCAAAAAGATCGCCGCCGGCGGGACCGATCGCATGGTGCGCGTTTTCGATGTTGACACCGGCAAAGTCGAGCACGCCGTCGAAAATCATGCCGACTGGATTCTCGGCGTTGCCTTCACGCCCGATGGCAAAGGCCTGGTCACCGCGAGCCGCGATAAGACCGCGAAATTGTGGGACCTCGTCGCCAAGGAATCGCTGCTGACGTTTCCGGATCATCAAAACACCGTTTACGCCGTGACGATGACTTCCGATGGCGTGTTCGGCCTATCCGCGGGTGAAGACGGCGCGATCCGCATTTGGCAGGCGACGGACAAGGCGAAAGCGATCGGCAAAGTCAGCAAGAGCATGACAGGCCATGCGAAAGCCGTCTTCCGCCTCGCTAGCCACGCAGACGCGAAGAATCCGCTCGTCGCCTCGGCCGGCGCTGACATGACAGTCCGCCTGTGGAACCCGGTCGCGGGCACGCCGTTGAAGACGCTGGCCGGCCTGACCGAATGGGTCTACGCCGTGGCCATCAGCCCCGACGGCCAGTTGGTTGCGGGCGGCGCCGCGAATGGCGAAGTCCGCGTCTGGAAAACCGACGGTAGCGTCGTCTCCAGCTTCAACGCCACGCCGGGCTTCGTGGCTCCAAAGGTCGTGGAGACGCCGAAGAAGTAGTCAAAGTGCGGCAAGCCCCACCATGAGCGCCAGCGATTGGTGGGGGTGATTGCGGTGGCGCGATGGTATTTGGGAGGAGGGTGCCGATGGACATCACCGATCCTCCCGAACTCGATTCGGAAGAAGTAACGGCAATTCAATAAGCGATCCGCGATATGGAGAACGGCGATTTGGGCCGGAACGCATAGCAGGTGATGGCGGAAATTCGAGCGGAGTTTGGGTTTGGGAAGCAGATACGTCAAGGTAGGCCGGCTCCATGAGTTTCATTCACTACCTTACAGTTGGTTTTTTCGACATTCGCCGCGATCAGCTCGGTCCTGGTTCTGAGCCGGTACCCCAGTTGCCGTTGGATCGAAAATGGGTTGAGACACGACTTTCTGAGATCGGATCAAAGGCCACCGACGCGTTCTGGTTCACCGAGTCAGGGTGCCTCTGGACTACCTACTCATGGGAAGGCGTTGCTCGGGAAATTGCAACACATCACGGCATGGCCTGTGTTGTCGTCCACCAAAATCAAGGACTGATTGTGTGGCCTCCGCAGGCGGTGGTGGAACAATTTCGCGTCAACGGCTGGTCGACGCCGTTGCCAGGCACCGCCTGGGTGGATGTCGAATTGTTCGCCTCCGATGGTTCGGGCAAGGAATAACTACAATTCGTTCCGCATCCCCCAGGAATCGCTGCGCTCATCCTGGGGCTTGGCAGGTTGGCGCTACTCAATTCACCTTCTTCCCCACCGTGCGGATGATGTCGCCGGCCTCCGCGGGGACGACTCGGCCCGATAGCTCACTCGCGACCATGCGGATCATCAAGCGTTCCAGGCGTTCGACCTGGTAGTACGGGATGCTCGGTTCGGCATGCGCGCTGCCGACGCCGGAATCGTCGGTGAGAAACAGGAATCGGCTGCCCGTAAACATTGCACACGCTCGCATCACGAATTCACACGCAGCGTCGTAGCCGCTGCATGCGACGGGGTAGAGGGCGACGCCCTTGCTTCGCAGCACATTCGCGGCTTTCATCGTGCGGTTCATGTGCTGGGCGTGAGGTGGTGCGTCGGCGATGAGGAAGGCGACGCGGGCGGCGTGCGGGCCTTCGCTCCAGCGCAGTTGGCCGGCCGCCTCCAGACCGCGATGCACCGCCTCGGGATAATCGCCGCCGCCGGCTGCACTCTGGGCCGCGATATTCTTTTGGAACTCGTCGAGCGATTCGGTGAAGTCGAACGTGCGGACGACATACGCATCGTTGTCATCGCGATAGAGGATGAGCGCGAAGCGCTGCTTGACTTCGGGGAAGTTCTTGGCGATCGCCGCGGAGATGCCGCGAATCTCGGCGGCGAGATGCCTGATCTCATCGCCCATGCTGCCGGTGGTGTCGAGTACGATGGCGAAATCGAGCGTCTTGGGGAATTGGCTTGTTGCGGTCGGCAGCGTCACCTCCCAGCGATTCGCGCCGACGGCGACGGACTCGGTGATCGGTGTGCCGCCGGTGGGACCGGTGACGTTGACGACGAGTGGCTGATCGTCGGGCAGCTGATCGAACGAGAGCACGAAGACCGCCCGGCCATCGCTGCGCGTGATGAGTTCGACTGCTGATGCCGCGCCGCCGGAGAGTTTGACGCGAGCATTGCCGACTGGTTTGCCGGCGGGATCCTTGACGAGCACGGTGAGCCGATGGCCGCCGAGCAGTGTCGTCAGATTGCCCAGTTCGCGTTTTTGGCTGCTGCGTTTGGCGAACGAGGCGAAGACGTGCGGCTCGACGTTGTCGTCAAAGCTGCCCGCGGTGAGGATGCCAGACGGGATCGGCTGCTGCTTCGGCTTCCGCGGCGCGACATGCTCCTTGCCAACGACGGCCTCGGCGACGGCGGCGGGCGCTCCGTCCTTCTTTATCTCGATTTTGGGGCTGGGCTCGCTGATAGCCTTGTCTACGTCTTTCGTAATTGATTCCACGATTTTAATCGTGTCCACGATCGGTCGCTCGACACTCTTCTTGTCCGCGCCCGTTCCCACGTCGGTGGTTAAAGGCTCGATGTCCCCGTCGGTGATGAAAGGCAAGGTAGTTTTCTCGCTTGTTGGCGTCGCTGCTGGTGCGATGGTCCTTCCTGCGACGACGGGCGGTTTCTCGGCAGCGAGCTTGCTGCCCGTGTTCGTGAAGGTACTGTTAGCCTCCTTACGTGAGTCCTTACAACCGCTCCCGGCGGCACCCAGGTAGCACAGAAGTAGCACAAACGGAATTGCACGCATGATCTCCGCCTTTCGTTGAGGTTCTCAAGCCCAGGGGTAAGGTACTCCGAACCCCTGGGATGGACGCTTGGAGACAATTGATCCCAGGGGATCGGAGTACCTTACCCCTGGGCTTGGATTCGGTTCAATCTTTCGTCAGATTCGCATCGAGTTGTTCCGCACGCCTTTGATCCTCGGCGGCGCGGGCGGTGTCGCCCTGTCGCATATAGGCCACGCCGCGGTTGTAGTAGGCCAGCGCGAACTTCGGATTCAGCCGAATCGCGGTGCTAAAGTCGGCGATGGCGCTTTCGAGCCGTTTCTTGCGCAGATGCGCCAGGCCGCGATTGTTGAAGGCGGCACTGAATTTCGGATCGAGCGTCACCGCCTGATCGAAGTCGGCGATTGCGCGATCAGGATCGTTCTTCTCGAGATGAGCATAGCCGCGATTGTTGAGGAGCAGCGCCGATTTCGGATCGTAGCGCAACGCTTCGGTGTAATCTTCGATGGCGCGATCGTGCTCGCCAATGGCCGAATGTACCACGCCGCGATTGAGATAGGCAACGCCAAACCGCGGCTCAATGCGGATGGCGGCGGTGAAGTCGGCCAACGCCTTGTCGTGCTTGCCGAGCCGATGCAACATCAGCCCGCGGCTATTGAGCACGCCGGCCGAGCGTGGATCGAGTCGCAATGCCTCGGTGTAGGCGGCAATTGCATCGGAATGGTCGCCAAGTAAACGATGAGCATCTCCCAACCCCGCGTGGGCCAGCGCGTTCTCCGGATCGGCTTCGGTTGCTTGTCGATAGAGTCGCAACGCCTGCTCGGCATCGCTTGTCAACAGCGGGCCGGCCTGGCGCAGCAACTTCTCGGCAGCTTGATTCTTGCTTCCCGAAAACGTTCCCTGTTTGAGTGCCTCGGTCAGTTCGCCGAAACAATCGACAAACACCTGCCGCTGTACCGTGCCGCCTTCAACACGCAGCGGCCCAAGCTCCTTGGCGAGACTTCGCTGTGTGTCGAGCGCCTTCAAAAACACGCCCGTCGGCACGCCCGCCTCGGCCGCCGCGAGCGCGAGATCAAGCTCGGCCTCAAAGCGCAGGGTCAGCGCGGTGATCGGCTCCGTCGTGCTCAGCGGTGCGCCGGTTTTCGCGACGGCGTCCTGAAATCGCTTCGAGTCGGCGCGCATCAGGGCCGACATCTTCGCGCTCGGCGGATACAGCGCCAGCAGCGTTTCGAGCGTACCTTCCGCATAGCTCTTGCTATTCTTGAGCACATGGCCACGAATCTGATCGGATTTGTCGATGATGCCACGCGAATGGCACGAGATGCACGACAGCCCATTCTCGACCGCGCGATCGGGCCGACGCGGATCGCTGACAATTGCCGTCGGGCCTTTGTCGATGCGCTGGCCTTTCGCGTCGGCGAGGAAATACGCCTGCAACCCGTTCGGTAGCGAAATGATGATCTCGCCGCCGTCGTGAGCAAACGTCTCCGCCGAGTCACCCGGACCCAACGGCAACGCGAACAGGTTTTGGCGGCCCGTGTTGCCCGCGAAATCGTAGCTCTTCCAATACACCGTGGCGCCCGATTCATGACGTTCGATGAGCCGATTGTTGCGCGAAACGCCTGAGCTGTTGAATCCCGCGCGGGCTGCCTTCTCCTGACGGATGCTCTCGGTTGTGTCGATCCGCAGCAGCTTTTCCAGTTCCTGCTCGCTACGAGGCAACTGCAAGATATCGTGATACAACGGCGGCCGCGAGCCGACGGCGACGAACCAATCGCCGCGAACATAGGGCATAGGGCTGCGCGTCATCTCCGCGCAGGCTTTGGCATCGGCGCTGGCGTAGTTGATGCCATAGGGATTGCGCGCCAGGATCGTGTCCCAGGTTCGCTCGTTCCATTCGTAGTCGCGCAGATCGATGCGAAGCAGCGTCTTCGCCGGGCCAACCTCCACGGGAACCACGATGCGTCGGCTCCACGACAGGCTGTTGATGAGCTTCGACACGCCGTGGCGATAGCTTTGAATTTCTTCAGCAGAGAGGTCCGCATTGTACAGATGCGTGAGCGTGAAATAGCGGAGAAAGGGTCGATCGCGCACGCCGGCTTTTTCGAGATCGTCGCGCATCGCCTTGAGTATTTTTTCCGGCTTGACAAAGGAACGCGGCGTGCGTTCGTCTGGGGCTGGCACGCCGGCTTCGATCCATTTCTTCAGCAGCGTTAGCTCGTCGGTGCTTGGGCGAACTTTTTCCTCGCTCGGCGGCATCGGATCGTCAGCGTTCAGCATCCGCTTGAGCAGCTTCGATTTGCCCGGATCGCCCGGCACGATACGCTTGCGGCCCACCAGCAGCCTAGCGTCGGTGGCGTAGCCGAACCCGCCTTCGCTTTTGCCGTCCTCGCCGTGACAGCGGTAGCAGTGCGTTTTCAAGATCGCGACGGCTTTCCGCGCCAAGTCCTGCGGTTCCTGGGCGTGGGACCCGGTCGGAGAAAGTAACAAGAGAATGGCGAGGGCTGCGCAACACGTTCGCATGACCGGGCCTCTGCGTTTGCGAATGAAATGAGCGGTGGGCGTCGTGCCGGCGTCGATTCTAAGGTATGATCCCGTAGCGAGCGTTATATTCCCGAATCGAAAGAAAATCTTTATCAGGATCAAGCCCAGGGGTGAGGTGCTCCGAACCCCTGGGATGAACGCATGCCGACGATTGATCCCAGAGGTTCGGAGTACCTCACCCCTGGGCTTGAATGTCTCTCTTGATTCACAATGAGTATAACATCGTCTAAGGCTCCACATAAGATCCCCGGGGAGATTCCGTCATGCGATTTGTCAGCGTACTTCTGCTTCTCGGCATCGTTTCATCCGTTCGCTCGCAGGCACCTTTGCAAATCCTGCCGCCCGACACAGAGCCTCGCAAGATGCTTCATTCGTACTTGCTCGGCGAGGCGCAAAAGCACTTCGATGCTCGACGCAAGGCTGTCGCATCGCTCAAAACACCGGAGCAGATTCAGAAGCGCCAGGCCGAGTTGAAGGCGAAGTTCCTCGCCGCCATTGGGCCGTTCCCGGACAAGTCGCCGCTTAATCCAAGGACCGCAAGCATCGTGAAAGCCGATGGCTTTCGCGTCGAGAACGTCATCTTCGAGAGTCGGCCCAATCATCATGTGACTGCGAATTTTTACCTGCCCGATGGCAAAGGTCCGTTCCCCGGCGTTCTCGTGCCGTGCGGGCATAGCGTCAACGGCAAAGCGGCCGAGGCGTACCAACGTGCGTGCATTCTGATGGCGAAGAACGGCCTGGCAGTGCTGTGCTACGACCCGATCGGCCAGGGCGAGCGCGTGCAATTGCTCGATGATTCGGGCAAACCGGGCGTCAAGGGCAACACCAGCGAACACACAATGGTCGGCGTCGGCGCACTGCTCGTCGGCCAATCGACGGCGGGCTATCGCATCTGGGACGGCATCCGTGCCATCGACTATCTCGTGAGCCGACCGGAGATCGACGCCAAGCGCATCGGCTGTACGGGCAACTCCGGCGGCGGGACATTGACCGCGTATCTCATGGCACTCGACGACCGCATCCTCTGTGCTGCCCCGTCGTGCTACATCACCACGCTCGAACGCCTGTTCGCAACCATCGGCCCGCAAGACGCCGAGCAGAACATCACCGGCCAGGTTGCTTTCGGCATGGAGCACACCGACTTCGTGACGATGCGTGCGCCGCGGCCGACGCTCATCTGCATCGCCTCGCAGGATTACTTCGATCAAGTAGGTTCGTGGACAACCTTCCGTGAAGCGACGCAGATCTACGCCAAACTCGGGCATGGCGAGCGCGTGAGTCTGTTCGAATATGACGACAAGCATGGCTTCTCAAAACCTCGCCGAGAGGCGGCGATGCGCTGGATGCGCCGCTGGCTGTTGAACAGCGACGACGCCCCAAGCGAGGGCGACTTCAAGATGTTCACCGATGAACAACTGCAATGCACGCGATCCGGCCAGGTGTTGGCTGATTTCAAAGGCATCTCGGCGTTCGGCCTGAACATGCAGGTCGCGAAGAAACACGAAGCCGACCGCGCCAAGTTCGCGTCGCTGAGTGCGAAGGAGCGCCAGACGGAGATTCGGCGTCGTCTGGCACTATCCGAAGAAACACCGAAAGCAAAATTACTTAGTCAGAAGATCCACTATCTCGAAGACCGGCTGAGCACGCACAAGCTCACATACGACACGGAGCCTGGCATCCGCGTGCCCGTTCTTCGCTTCAAGCATCTGGCGCCGAAAGGAGCGACGATTGTCGTGCTGCCCGATCAAGGCTTGCCGGAATCAGGCAAACTCACCGGCTGGCTGGATGAGGCGTATCAGAAGCACCATCAGGAAGTCTGGGCGTTCGACGTGCGTGGCATGGGCGAGACTATGCCTCTCGGAAAGAGCGCGTACTTCGGCCCCGATGAGAAGCAGGCGTTCCTCGGGTTGCACATCGGTCGCCCGCTGCTCGGCCAGCGCGTGCTGGACGTGCTATCGATGCTCAAGGCGATCCCCGGCGACGAGATTCATTTGGTCGGTCACGGCGCGACCGGCCCAATCGCTTTGCACGTGGCCGCCCTCGACCCGCGTGTCAAAGCTGTGACGCTGGAGAAATCGCTGGCGTCCTGGGAGAGCGTCGTGCGAACGCCGATCAGCGCCGCCCAGCTCGCCAGCGTCATCCCCGGTGTGCTGGCCGCGTACGACCTGCCGGATCTCGCCGAGACGCTGGCCCCGCGCTCACTGACGATTCGCGGCCCCGTGGACGCGACGCTAACGTCGCTGACGAAGGCCGGCGCTGAGGCAGCCTTCGCCCGCTGTCGAGCAGCGTATGCTAAGGCGGGCGCGGCGATGGCAATGGTGGTGGAGTGAGGATTCGTTTAGCCGCGACGCGCCAGCGGAGCGCGAAGCAAAACCACGATGCGTTGGCGAGTGGCGACACGAATATCACAAAGTTGTGATTCATACTGTTGCGTATGCCAGTTTTCCACGGTACGATTAGAGGTGAGGAGATGCCTCAAACTACCCTGCTCGTGTATAGAGACAAATCGGGCGAATCGCCGTTGATTTCTTGGCTGGAGGAACTCGAGGAATCCGATACGAAATCGCTTGCGAAGTGCCTTGAGCGGATTTTACAGTTGGAGCGTTCCGGACATGAATTGCGCCGACCCGCAGCCGACATTTTGCGTGACAAGATTTACGAACTCCGAGCCAAGCGTGGGCGGGTTTATTATCGGATTCTGTACTTTTTCTGCGCTGGCGAGCGCAACGTCGCGTGTTTGACACACGGCTTTACAAAGGAATGCGCGGTTCCGGATACAGAGATTGAATATGCGATAGACGCGAAGGAACTCGTCCATAACAACCGCGCTCGATATACGATGGAATGGGAGTTGTAACATGGTAAAAAAAAGGACACGCAATTTCGGCGATGTCATTCGCGCCAAACTCGCGGCGAATCCAGACTTGGCGGCTGCGGTTGAAGACGAGTCCTTCAATGCAAGTATCGCACAGCAGGTATTCGACCTGCGCACGGAGGCTGGCCTAACGCAGAAGCAGCTTGCCGAACTCGTGAGTACGAAGCAATCGGTCATCTTGCGAATCGAGGACGCCGATTATGAGGGGCATTCGTTGACATTGCTCAAGAAGATCGCCAACGTTTTGAAGCGACGTCTCAAGGTCGAGTTTTTGCCCGACCCCATTTCGCCAAAGGTGAAGCCCAAACGAAAGCGAGAGCCGGCCGTTGTGTAACATTCGCGCCGTTAGGGGAGCGTGATCGCCTTGCCCGTCCGTGCCGATTCGATCGCGGCGGCGCAGACGTTGAAGATCGCCAGGCTGGCGCGGGCGTCCATGATGGTCGGGCCGGCAGTGTCGATGGCAGTTGCGAAATGGTCGGCCAGGCGCCGGTCGTTTTCGTTTGCCACGCGACGTTGGCGGTGCTCCTTCGGCGGTTGGTTGCGGTAATAGATTTCGACGGTCGGGCTGGCCTCGTTGACGAGTAACGCTCCGCCGTCACCGATGATGCGAATCTTCATTTCCCCGCCGCTCGGATGACTCGCCGCTCCGATTCGGCCCAGGGCGATCGTGCCAACCGCGCCGCCCTCGAGTTCGAGCGTCATGCTGCCGAGGTCTTCGATGCCGTTGTCGGCGTAAAGTTGATGGAAGTGGGCCGTTGCGCGCGCGAACACTTTGCGAACCGGCGATCCGGTGAGCATTTGCAGGTAGCCGAGCGGATAGATTCCTTCGTTGGTAATCTCGCCCATCGGCGTTCTGCCCAGCCCGCCGTCCGAACCGTCGATATGAGCCGCGATCTGGTTGGCATGCCAATTGAGCGGCGGATAGCCCGGCAACCGTGAGCCGATCGGCGGCCCGGCGTCTTTTGCAAAGTAGAAATCGATGTGGACGGCTCGCACCTTGCCCACGACGCCAGTGTCAATCTGTTCCTTCGCATGGACGACAGCGGGCACGAAGTTGCGGTTCCACATCATGAAGCGCACGCCGCTCGCTTCGACGGCTTGCACGAGTCGCTCGGCTTCGCTGCGTTGTGTCGTCATCGGCTTGTCTTGCACGACATGTTTGCCGAGCTTGGCGGCACGGATGCTCAAATCGCAGTGCCGTTCCGCTTCCGAACTGACGATGGCGACATCGACGTTGAACTCGCGCAACGCCTGCTCGACATCGCGAATGTAGGGCACTTTGAAGCTATCCGCAAGTTGCTGATTGCGCGCATGCGCCCAATCGGGCACGCTTGGATCATCGGCCACGACAACGAGTTCAAAACGCCGATGCGATGTTAACCCGTGCGCGATATAGTCGTGCTTGACGGCACTGAGGGCGGCGCAGCGGAAAATGAGACACTCAGCCATGGAACGGCCCTCCTTCCAATTCCACGGCTTGGCCCAGAGCGATGGAACGCTCGATCGCTTCGGATAGCACCATCACCTGTCGCCAGGAATCGATGCTTGAAGACAGGTCGCGTTTTTCTGCAATCGCGTCCACGAAATATTGCACCACGCCGGCCCATTGCGTTCCCGTGTCTCCCATTTGCACAAGACGAGGGGAGCCGCCTTGATTGAGGACCTGCTTATTCATTTGCTCGTCGGCATAGGCGGCGCCGCTCGATCCAATCAACGAAAGCGATGAGTGCATACTGAAACCAGCGAACGTTGCCATTGCCATGCCGCCGCCTTCAAACCCGAGGTGAATCTGATCATGCTCACGGCCTATGCGATGAGCGAACGCCACAGTGGGTAACTCGCCGAAATACCACAGAATCTGATCTAGTGCCGAAAGCATTCGCGTGCTGATGTCTCCAACCCGCGGATGATAGACGCGAATTAACCCGGGCCGCCCAATTTTGCCCGCGTCAAGTTGCTGGCGGATGAGTTGACGCGACGGCAGGTAGCGGTCTGAATTTATCAGAGCGAAAATTCGAGATGGCGTCACGGCATCGATGAGTCGGTGGAGTGGCGTGGACCAACCGATCGCGTTTGCCTCGACCAGGACATGCTTACCCTCGCGCAGCGCGGCAATGACCGGATCGAGGTCGTCGCCCGGCCACGGGAACACGACCGCGTCGCCGTCCTGTTGAACGAGGCGTGCGCTGCGTAGTCGGGCTTCCAGGCCACGCACGAACCAGTGGTCGGCATGGTGATGCAAGTGCCGAATTTCGACGGTAATCATGGTGGTCGTATTGTATGCGCAATGTATAGCCGCGACGCGCCAGCGGAGCGAGAGATGATGCTCGCGCTCCGCTGGCGCGTCGCGGCTAAACGGAACTGGCGTTTGTTATCTCATCGCGTATAATAACACGCAAATCCCTCCACCCTTTGAGAAAACCTCCCATGAACATATTTCGCAAACATCGCTGGTGGGTCGGCGTCCTCGTTCTGGCCGCGGCGCTCGGTTGGCCTGTCGAAGCGCAGAACACTCAGGAATCACCCTGGCTGCTCGGCAAAGCGACGCACGTGCCGTCCGAATACACGAATCAAGAATCGTGCTACTTCTCCATCATCGAAGGGCACAACGGCAAGCTCTACGTCGGCACCGCCAAGTATGGAGTCAACGCCTACCTCGTCGAGTTCGACCCGCTCACCAGCGCCATGCAAATGGTCGTCGATGTCCATCGCGTCATCATGACGATGGTCCGTGGGTTCGCTGCCCAGGCCAAAATCCACACCCGCAACAACGTCGGCCAGCTTACAGGCAAGATATACTTCGGCTCCAAGCAAGGCTATCCCGACAAAGGCGAAAAGCTCACCGATTACCCCGGCGGCTACGTGATGGCCTACGATCCGAAAACCGGAAAAACCGAGAACTTCGGCCTGCCCCAGAAACACTTCGGCATCATCAGCGTCACACCCGACGAAGAACACGGTCTGTGCTACATCTCCACGTGCGACGACGGCCGACCGATTGAGAAATCGCACTTCATGGTGCTCGATCTGAAAACCAAGAGGTATCGCGACCTCGGCGACACGGGCATTCATTACGCGTTCATCGTAGTTGACAATCAGGGGCGAGCTTACCATCCGGTGCGCAATGGCAAGATCGCTCGTTACGATCCGAAATCGGAAAATCTCGAAAAACTCGACATCACGATTGACGGCCAAACGCCGCCGTTTGAACTGACAAGGGACGGCACCGAAAAGAAGGGGCATGGCGCCGTCCTCAACTGGGATATTTCGCACGACGGCAAGACGCTCTGGTGCGTCGAAATGTCCACGAACCAACTCTACTCCTTCGACCTCACTGCCAAAGCCGACAAGATCCCCGGCAAGACGCACGGCAAGCTTTTGGCGAACGCCAAGGCGACCGATTGCCGAGCGCTGTGTGTCGATAAGAAGGGCAAAGTCTGGATGGGCTTGACCGAACAGGGCAGGCCGGGCGGCGCGCAGACGCACCTCGTCAGCTATACCCCCGGCGCGAAATCGCCGCGCGATCATGGCCGCGTGGGAATCGCGAATCCCGATTACATCAAATTCACGGATGAGAAAGGCAAGCAGAAGCCATGGCATCACACGCTGCGCAAAGAGAAAGACGGCACGATCACACCCTGGCAGCCGTTGGGAATCGCGGCGTCGGCGGATGGGCATGTCAACCTGATCACGTTGGCTCCGCTGACCGTGACACGCTTCTCGCCGGAGCATCTGAAATAAGATCACCTTGTGCCGCGCAGTATCGCCGCTGTTCGTCATGCCACGGCACCGCCTCGCCTGGTATGGGCGGCGCGGGAACGAGCGCGGCCGAAATGGCAGCACACAATTCCGCCAGGCCGGCACCCGTGTGAGCCGAGATTGGCAGCGCGCCGGTCAGCGTGCTCCAATCCCATGCGGGTGGCAGGTCGATCTTGTTGATTACGAACAACCACTTATCCGCATCGGTAGGCAAGTACGCTGGCTCCGAACCATCGACGAGCCAAATGCGCAGGTCGGCGTCGGAGGCAGCGGCCTTCGCGCGGGCGATTCCGAGCTGCTCAAGCGATTCGTTTGCCTCGCGCAGTCCCGCGGTATCGAGGAGTACGATAGGCCAACCGTCGATCGCGAGCCGACAGTGGACCACGTCGCGCGTCGTGCCGGCAATCGGCGTGACGACACTGCGCGTGTAGCCCGCGAGCGCGTTCATCAGACTGCTCTTGCCGACGTTCGGCGCGCCGGCGAGGACGACCTGCCACGGTTCGACGAGATGCCGGCCAAGCGGTGTCAGCGCTCGCAATCGATCGAGCGCGGCGGGCGTGGCTTCGATCACCGCGCGATTCCAGGCGCCGTCGTGCTGGTCGAGCAGGATCGAAGCGGTACGCAACGTCGGAGCGTTGGCGAGCATGTCAAAAATGCCGAAGCTGTCGCCTAAGAAATGTTGCCAGGAAACGACGACGGCGCCGCGCTGAACGAACAACTCTTCAATGAACCGCACGACCTCGATGCCGCCGTGGCTGTGGATCTCCACGTAGGGCGGCGATTCGTGCTTGGCTGCCAGGACGGCGGAATCGGCATGCGTGGTACCGATTCTTCCGTACCAGAATTTATTCGTAATCGGCGAGGCGGGCAGCCTGCCCAGCGCGGGTTGAAAGAGTTCACACACCATCGACCACGCCGCTGGGCCGCGAACCCCGATCGTGGCGACACCGGCCTTTCCCGGCGGCGTTAGGATGGCAATGAATGTGTCCGCCATCATCGACCTCCGCTAATGCGAATTCCTTCGAGCGTCATCTCCGGCCAAGCGATGGCGCGATGGCTCAAGCTGGCTGCGATGATCGGTCCATCGCCGCCGGTGATGAAGAGATCGCAGTTCGCCAGAGACGTGGTCTGATATTCGGAAACGACGCGTTCAACGCCGCCGACGACTGCCGCGAGGATGCCCGCTTGAATTGCGGGCACGGTCGATTGGCCCGGCGGCATTGCTTGTGGATCGGGTGAAACGACAGGTAGAAGTGCCGTGAAGTCGTGCAATGATTTCGCCATCAATCCGAAGCCGGGGAAGATCACGCCGCCGCGAAAGACGCCCTGTGCATCGACGTAGTCCACTGTCACTGCTGAGCCGGCATCGACGACGATGGCGCCGGCATCGGGTCGGCGTCTGGCGTTGGCTGCGACAGCGTCAAGCAGGCGGTCGATGCCAACGCCACCCGGCGCTGGCAGGCCTACCGTAAGCGGAAGATCGCGATAAGTCGTCAACATTTTGACCGGCGCGCCGTGCTTCGTCAACCACGCCGCGAGTTCGTCACGCCTAGTTGGATGCACACCGGCGATGATCCACGGCACATTTGCAGTCAGCGTCCAGGCATCCCATTGCTTCGACCACGCTTCGACATCGCCAGGTGGTAGCGCTGCGGCTTCAGCGACCATGCTGCCGGCGCATCGGCCCCACTTAATGCGAGTGTTGCCAACATCGACGACGATCGCCTCGGTCACGTTGCAAGTTCCAATTTTGGCGCAAGCCCAGAGGTGAGGTACTCCGAACCCCTGGGCTCACGCGTGGAATGATCCCAGGGGTTCGGAGTACCTCACCCCTGGGATTGTCTATTCGTTTGATTCTGGTCCCCGCAGAAGCTCCGAGACGCGGCGCACGAGTTGCGCCAGGCCCTGGCCTGTGACGGCGGAGATGCCGAGCACTTCGCGGTCGAGTTCTTTGCTCATGCGTGAGCGCACATCGTCGCTGTCGGTGATTTCGCTTTTGCTGACGGCGATGACTTCGGGCCGATCGCCTAATTCTTCGCGGTAGAGTTCGAGTTCGCGGCGAACCATGCGGTAGTTTTGGAGTGGATCGCTGCCATCGAGAGGCAGAGGTTCGACGAGGTGGACAAGCACGCGCGTGCGCTCGACGTGGCGCAGAAATTCGTGCCCCAGGCCGACGCCGGCGTGGGCGCCTTCGATCAAGCCCGGCAGGTCGGCGAGCACGAACACGCGTTCGCCGCCCGACTGGACCACGCCAAGGTTCGGATGCTTGGTCGTGAAGGGATAGTCAGCGATTTCGGGATGGGCCTGCGACAATCGGCTGAGCAGCGTCGATTTGCCGGCGTTGGGCAAGCCGATGAGACCGGCGTCGGCGATGACTTTGAGTTCGAGCGTCAGCCAGTGTTCTTCGCCGGGTTCGCCGGGTTCATATTCGCGCGGGGTGCGATTGGTTGGGGTGGCAAACGATTTGTTACCTCGCCCGCCGCGGCCGCCCTTGGCGACGATGACTTCGTCGCCAGCTTCGGTGAGATCGCGTAGGATGTTGCCCCGATCGCGGTCGTAGATGATCGTGCCGGGGGGCACGTGGATGACGATGTCCTTGCCATCACGTCCGGTTTTTTGCGCGCCGCTGCCGGGCCGACCGCCGTCGGCGCGAACGTGCTTGCGGTTGATAATATCGGCGAGGCTGTTGGCATCGGCGAGGGCGCGGATGGAGATGCTGCCGCCTTTGCCTCCGTGGCCGCCGTCGGGTCCGCCTTTGGGTTCGTACTTCTCGCGCCGAAACGAGCAGCAACCACTGCCGCCGTCTCCGCCTTTGACAAAAATAGTCGCACGATCGATAAACATAGTCGCAATTGTCTCCTGGACATATCACGATATTATACGCTAACGAAACGGCAATATCGGGCCAAGTACGAACTTCGACCGAAAATGTGCTGTAACGTATGCCAATCGTGACGACGGAGAAAGACCATGAACAAGCGGGTTGTCTTTCATTTAGCAATGCTTGCGGCGTTCGCCATCACCGGTTGCGGGAAGGTGCAGCCTGTCAAAGGCAGGGTGGTCTACACGGACGGATCGCCTGCGACGGAGTTGGCGGGCCATTACATCATGTTTCAGTCGGGGGAGCACAAAGTCGGTGCCACGGGCGTCATTCGTGCCGACGGCACATTCACGGTCGGCACGCACACCGACACCGATGGCGCTATGCTTGGCAAGCAGCGGGTCGCCATTTCGCCGCCCGCTCGTGAGATCACCAAGCCGGTGCCGAAGAAAGTGATCCTGGATCGATATGCCAGCTTCGAAACATCGAACCTGGAGATTGACATCACGTCAGGAACGAACACGCCGACGATTACCGTGGAGAAGCTAGAATGATTCCGCTTGTGGCTTACCGCTTGGAATATCCCACGCGAACGCCAAGCCGCAAGCGGAACACCAGTTGCTAAAAATCGAGGCTAACGGTCTGGCCCTCGCGGCGATTGGCGAGATAGCCCAAAACTGCCAGGTCGATTGTGTTGGGAATTGGTCGAACGGTGGCGTCGCCCAAGAGAAACAGGCAATGGCCAAGATGATAGCTGCCGAACTGCCCGGTCCCCATCGGGCCTTTGGCGAGCGGCGCGCCGATCCCAGCCTGCCGGTGCGAGGCGCCGTTGTCACCATTGTAAACGGAGCTATCGGGTGACACGCCGAAATTGAAGTTCGGCACATGCTTTTCGCCGATGAACAGCGTATTGCTCAGGCCGTCCAAGATCTGCACGAATTTCATTTTCCTGCCCTTGTAAACGAATGCACCATTGGCGATGTCGGCATCCGTGCAAGGCGGCGTACCCATGCCGATAAGATAGTCGATCACGCCAGACGGATCGCCTGTGCAGGCAGCGTAGTCGCTAAGGCAGCCCGGCACGTTTGGATTCGTGGTCCCTTGCAGCACATCGCCGGAGGTGCTTAGCAACGACGCGGCCCCTACACGGCGCGCCGGGCAGTATATAGACGGCCACCGGCTGGGCCAGCACTGTTGGCGCCTGGGTATAGTAGTTCTTCGTCATATCCCAGTTGGAAAAGAGCGGTAGCTGGTCGAGAAATGGCAGCAAGATCACCGCCCACGTTTCGGCGGTGTCCTGCCGGCTGTAGGGCATGAATTTGTTGGCGTCGTGGAAGCCATGAATTGCGATGCCCATTTGCTTGAGGTTATTGCCACATTGTGTCCGCGCCGCCGCCTCGCGCACCTTTTGCACGGCGGGCACGAGTAGGGCGATCAAAATCGCAATGATGGCGATGACCACGAGCAACTCAATCAACGTGAATGCCCGTGAACGCGTGCGAGAAACGAGATATCGCATATGCATTCCCTTCGAATCGATGAAGCAAAACGAAAATGTAAGAATATTGTTGCCGAGCACAGCGAAAAAGTCAACGGAATTGCCCGATAGGTGTCGTAACGCAATAGAAATATGCGCATTTTGGCTGCATTAGAAATGTCCGCAACCATTGCCCTATGCCTTCATCTTGAACCACCTTCGCCAGTGAGAAGATTGGCAACCTCTTTGTTGAAGATCGTTGACGCCGGGGAATACCCATTAAGTTGGTCTTGATGTGATCCTGGGCCGCATTGATGTGAGCAGCGGCGATCCCGTCCTGCCGGCCCCAAGGCCGCCGGCTGAGTTGCGGGACGTAACGAACTGCCGCCCGCCAACGCGCGGAGCGGTGAAGAAACCGCGATGTGGCGACTAAGCGAAATTCCCGCGTGGATTCATCCAAGGCGAGGCGAAGCGTCGATCAAACATGTGCTAACATCGCCGAATTACGCCGACGAGGACGCCGAGCACCTGCGGATCTTGGTTAGGGTGAACGATAATCGCAGACATCGCCGCGTTTTCGGGCTCAAGCCGAACGTGGTCTTTTTCCTTGTAGAAGCGTTTTAGCGTGACTTCGTTGTCGATCATTGCCACGACGCGTTCGCCGTTGGCTGCGACCTCTTGCTTTTGAATGACGACGAAATCGCCGTCCTGGATGTGACTGTCGATCATCGAATTGCCACGAACCTGCAGAACGAAGCGATTCAGGCCGCTAAAAATTTGGTCGATTTCCAGCCGTTCCCCTTGTTCGGAAACGGGAATTGGTGCACCGGCAGCGACCTTGCCGAAGTACGGCAGTCCCTGCGCGGGCGGACGATGATCGACCAACTTGATCGCGCGGGCCGACCGGCCTTCGCGAGAGATGAAGCCCTTTTTCTCCAGCGCCTTGAGATGGCACATTACACCATTGGGCGACTTGATCTGAAAGCCATCGCCGATCTCGCGCACGGTCGGGCCGTAGCCGCGAGTTTCGATTTTAATGCGGATGAAGTGGTAGATATCCTTTTGTCGTTCAGTTAGTTGGCTGAAGTCGGCCATGGGAATTGTCCCTTTTCTGTTGGAAGATCAGTAATCGACAATTATACATTCTGTACCGAAGTATATTATACAATCGTGTACAGTGGAATAGCAATTATGGCGATTTTTACGGAAAAACACCGATACACCGATAACCGCCGTCCCGAAAAACTTGTAACATGGGGCCATGGGCCAGTACGGGTGTCCATGTGCAAGTGCCAGCGAATAAAGGGCCGTGCTGTTTCCCGCATGCAGCACAGCGCGCAAGATGTCCGATGCGAGCGCTAAGCCGCAAGCGGCGAAAGCAAGGGAGCGCCAGGATGACCGAGACCGTCACGTTTCCGCAGGTTCTGAACGCCCTTTGCGCGAATCAGGAGCTGTCCGAACTTCAGCTGCGATGGATATTCTTCGAGATGATGGCCGGCCGATTTCCGGATGCGGTGGCGGCGGGCTTCTTGATCGCGCTCAAGATGAAGGGCGAGTCGGCACACGAAATCGCTTGCGCCGCCCGCGCCTTGCGTGAACATATGATCGCCTGGAATCCCGAACGGGCAAATGTGCTCGATACCTGTGGCACAGGCGGCGATGGCAGGGGCACGTTCAATATCAGTACGGCGACCGCCCTCGTCGTTGCCAGCGTCGGAGTGCCGGTCGTCAAGCATGGTAATCGCTCGGTGTCGAGCAAGACGGGCAGTGCGGATGTATTGACAGCATTGGGCGTTCGTATCGATGGCGATGCTGGCTTTGCCAGGCGTTGTCTGCGCGAGACCAACTTTGCGTTTTGTTTCGCGCCAAACTTCCATCCCGCGCTCAAGCATATTTCAAACGTTCGGCGAGCCCTTGGCGTGCCGACGATCTTCAACTGTCTTGGACCGCTCGCCAATCCGGCGGGGGCTCCACGACAGCTGATCGGTGTTGGTCGCCGCGACTTGTTGGATCGCATGGCCGGCGCGCTGGCGGAACTTGGCACGTCCCGCGCGTTTCTGATCTGCGCTCAGGATGGACTTGATGAGGTCAGCCTCAACAGCCCGACGCTGGTTCGCGAGGTGAAATCAGGTAGGGTGGTCACGCACGAATGGTCCCCAAATGATTTCGGTCTGGAGGCGTGCACCATCGCCGAACTGTCCGCGGAGGACGCCGAGGCGAGTGCTCGAATCATTCAGGACGTAATGAAAGGTGAAGCAGGAGCCGCCCGCCGGATCGTACTCGCCAACGCGGCGGCGGCGCTGTTAGTCGCCGATCGCGTGACTACGCTTCGCGATGGCGTGAAGCTGGCGGCGGAGGCAATCGACTCCGGTACCGCGGCGAATACTCTTGAGCGATTGCGAGGGCTGGCGAGGGAATAGTCCACTTGCCGTTTAGCGCTCGCGTGGTGGCTTGCGAACGCTAAACGCTAAACGGATTCAAATCACAGTATCCCTTGCTTCTCCAAATATTGCAACAGAATCACGGTCGCTTCCTGAGGCGACGTCGCGGTTGCGTCAAGCGTCACTTCGGGCGAGGATGGCGCTTCATAGGGATCGTCGATGCCGGTGAAACCCATGCCTTTGCCCGATGCGAGTGCCGTCCGCGCCTTCTTGTACAGTCCCTTCGGATCGCGTGATTCGCAGGTCTCGATTGGCGTCGCGCAGTGGACCTCGATGAACGGAATCCCGCCCGCAACGTGAAGGGCTCGCACGTTGTCGCGGTCCTTGCGACACGGGCTGATGAAGCTCGTCAACGTCAGCACGCCCGTGTCAGCGAACAGCTTCGCCACCTCGCCGATGCGGCGGATATTTTCTTCGCGATCGGCGGCGGTAAAGCCGAGATTCTTGTTCAGCCCGTGGCGGATGTTGTCGCCGTCGAGGACATACGCCAGACGCCCGCGCTGCACGAGAGCGTGTTCGAGTGTGAAGGCGATGGTGCTCTTACCCGAGCCGCTTAGGCCCGTGAACCATAGGGTGCAGCCCTTTTGCTTGAGCAGATTCTGCCGTTCCTCGCGCGTGGCGTGGCCTTCATGCCAAGTGATGTTCGTTGCTTTGACGTCGGTCATGTTACTTGATCCCGTTGAATGTATATTCTGATGGAATTTCGCCAAACTGTTGTTGTATTCCGTGCAGTGCGACAAGGCACGTTGTCCGAGCCTGAGCGCCAGCGAAGGGCCGCGTGATGCCCATCGCTGGCGCTCAGGCTCGGATGTTGCGCTTGTTCACGCCGCGCGCGATTGGTCCATGTGAGATGGCTGGCGCATGACGAGAGATGACGGCGCTTCGTCGGGCAATACCAGCGTGGACGTTGCGACGAAGTAGGAATGCTCCAACGCGAACTGGCCGCGCAACTCGGCATGGCTCACACCGTCAGCGAAGAGCAACCACGCCGATCCTGGGCGGAATTGCTGCAGTCGCTTCGATGCGAGTTCTTGGTATTCGGTACTGTTTTTCATGAAGTGATGCAGCCGTAACATGAAATCATCGTACGCGGTTCGTTTGCGCGTGGTCGGTTGGAAGAGGCCGACCAAGCCCTGGCCGATCCGCCGCACCCAGGTCGAATGATCGCCGGTCGGCAGACCGACGGTGGCACCATATTTTTCGAGCACGGCCTGGAAGGTTTCCGCAGCGACCCAGACGCGATCGTCCGTGGGATTGACATTCACGTAGAGGCGCAAGATTCGGCTGCCCTGCGTCGGGCGCGACGGGAATGCGTCGAAATGCAGCAGATCATTGCGTGAGGTGCGACGCAACTTTCGTGTCGCTTCTTCCTCGGTCCGCAGTGTGACGCGGTCGAGCTGCCAGGCGGATGCATAGGTCGGAAGTTGCTTGCCTAGCCAGTGCGTGGCGTGCGCCGAGAAATCGCGCATTAGGCCTCGGAGCCGGAGGACTTGATCGCCGGAATGCTGAACAAATCCGGTGCAATGACCATCGCTGGGATTGCAGCTGATGTTTTTGTGGGCCGTGCTGTGCAATCGTTGCTGAAGGAGAAATGCCAGGTCGTCGCCTGTGGGAAGCGCGAAGGGGCACGGATCGAACGTTACGATCTCGTCGCGTTCCAAACGCTCGGACAGGGAAAGCTGAGGTTGCGTCATGATTCGCTCCGCGTCACTTGAGTGCGTCCGCGAACTGAGAGACTTCGGTTGGCAGGAGGGCATCGGTGTGGTAGCCGTTGGAATGAGCGGCAAATTTCGCCACGGCGCGTGGCAGCGTCAACACGAAGCGAGTGACGCCGGCGTGTGCGCCGTCGAACCGTACCTCGCCGCCTTGTTGTCGCGCTAGGCGCCAGGCGATCGGCAAACCCATGCCGCGCCCGCGCCCGGCCGATCGACCGCAGAAAAACGGATCGAACAGATGTTCGCGTGCCGCCGAGTTGAGACCCGGACCGTTGTCCTCGACGATCAGTTCAAGTGCGTCGTTACTCTTGAGATTGACGCGTAAACTCACCCAGCCATCCGCCGGCGCGGCTTCGATGGCGTTTCGGAGGATCGCCGACAGCGTGATGCGTGCCTGGCTCGCGTCGGTTGACAGCATCTCGTCGAGCAACCGATCCGGCCCCGACCAGTGGACATTGCGCTGTTGCGCCAAGGGCAACAGCGGCTCGATCGCTTCTCGAACGAGATCGCGCAACGGCATTACGCGTGGCCGCGCTATGGCGGGGCGTGCGAACATCATCAGGTCGGTCAGGATGCTGTGGACACGCTGTGTTTGGCCGATGATCTTTTGCAACGACGGGACGATCTTTTGTCCCAGGCTTGTCAGGTATTCGCCGACGTTCTCGATTTCCTCGGCAGGGACATCGAACCAGTCCATTTGCTTGAGCACGTACTGGGCCTGCCCGGAGATGACCGCAAGTGGATTGTTGATTTCATGCCCCGCGCCGGCAGCGAACTCAGCGAGGGAGGCAACTTTCATCTCTTGCAAACGACTTTGCTCATCGCCATAGAGTTGCGCGAGTGCCCCTTGCAAACGATCGACATCTTGCTGAAGGCGTTCAATCCATTGCGAATCATCACGCCGACGTTGTTCCAGCGCGAGGCGAACGAAGTCCGCTGCCAACGGCGATTCCGCTAGGCATCGCCAACTTGTCGGCGGCAGTTTGGCGTTGAGAGTGTCCGTGGCGAGTGAGCATGTTTCCTCGGGCGACAATTGCAGTAACGCACACAAGTCCGCGGAGGGTGTCCCGATCTTCAGCTGCAATCCTTCGCCTTGTTCTTGCAACGACGCAATCGCCAGTTGCACGATGGCGAACAGGCGCTTGTCCGCACCCAGTCTTTCTGCAACGTCAACATGCAGTGCGAGGTTGCCGACGAGCGTGGACAACCATCTGGGGAAACGCCAGGATCGTGCGAACCGACGTGCGATGGTATCGTGGTCGGCGCCCCAAAGTTCGCGCTGCCAACCTGATGTGTCGCTGTTTTGTTCGAGTGTGTTCAGCCAATCAGCGACCAGGCCTGGCGATGTCGCCGTCATGCTCAGCCAACCGAGCGAGGCGAGGAACGCGCCGGTCCAGGCGAGTTGGGGGTCCACGCAGACTTTCGCAGCCAGCTGTTCGGCGAGAGTCGCCTGGCGGTAACAGGAGCGGTAGACTCGCGCAGCGTCCAACGTGGACCAATCGACGAAGCCCCGGGCAAAATCGGTTTCGCGCCGAAGGATCGCGTCGAGGAGTGGCACGTCAATTTCAGCTGATTTGGGATTATCGCCGAGTGAGCGAGCAAATAGAGCGAGCATACCGGGATCGGATTTGAGGGCAAACCAAGCGGAACGAAACGGCATCCGCGCCAACGTCGTGATTGAATCGACGTTGGGCGCTAGCCAGGGCAGTTCCATTGCCGCTTCGCCCAAGGTTTTCATGAAACATCCATGTCATTCGTCCTTAGTCCTTAGTCCTTAGCCCGTCGCAAAAACACAAGCCGGATTTTGCCACGGACTACGAACTACGGACCACGGACATTTCGTTCATTACGCGGTGACAGCTTCGGGCACTTCCATTTCAAGCATCTTGCACATGCGTTCGATCAGTTGATCGGCGTCGAACGGTTTGTGCATGAAGTCGTCCGCGCCGGCCAAACGCAGATCCTGGATCTTGTCGTCTTCAATCATGCCGGAGATGCACAGGATGCGCACGTCTTCCATCGTGGTGTCCGCACGTACGCGCTGGCATACTTCTTTGCCGTTGATGTCCGGCAACATGACGTCGAGGACGAGCATGTCGGGCCGATACTCTTTCACCAGCATACCGGCATCGAAACCGGTGGTGGCGATTTTGACGTCGAAGCGGCCATCCTCTTCGAGAAACTTGGTCATGACTTCCACCAGTTCGACATCGTCGTCAACCAGAAGGACTTTGCGGCGGCCCGATTCGAGAGCATCGGTCGGGATGCCGTTGTCCTTCATGAACTTGTACAGCATTTCGCGCGGAATCCGGCGAAAGCGCGACCCAGGGACTCGAAAGCCCTTGAGTTGTCCGTTGTCGAAGCAACGGATAATGGTTTGTTGGCTGACCTTGCAAATTTTGGCGGCTTCGCCTGTCGTGAAAACGGTCTTCATCGTTACTCCATCCCTACCGGCTAATGCCGGCGACATGAGACAAGCCCGCAGTTCCTCTCTTCCACAAGAAGGCGGCGGACCGAAATCTTCCGTGACTGCCTCTTTCCATTTCGTAAGGCACGTCCGGCCTACCCGCACAAGAATACCGAAAACACCTCAAACCAATCAACCCCGAAATTCCGCGTTTTCGTGCATCTCGCTAAAGTTTGCCAAAATTGCCCCTGATGTGGATTATAACCACATTGGAAATAGTGTCAATGCGAGTCTATTTCATGCTGATACCGTAACCCCGTTATTTTCATCAGCTTGCAGGCTTCGCCAGGCTTGCCGTTCACGAAAGTCAATCGTTCCGTTTGCAGTAAAAGTCCTCCAGATCGCAATAATTGCCATCATCCAACCATTTTTCTATCGTCATCCATTTTACCTGACTTGAGTGACTTCGCGAATTTCCCATTGGGAATCTGGGTAGTTTGTGATGGAGTCCTCAAGAAAATTCGCTCAAATGTATGCTCCGCGCGGCCAAAATGAGATATCGGTGGCACAGACATTCCTGGCGGTGCGGGCGTTTGCACAGACAAGAATGTCTGTGCCACCATTCCCAGATGTCTCCTTATTATTGCCAGCGCGGAGTATACAATTAGAGGAATCAAGAGGCCGACCGTTCAGGCCAGCGTTATACTTCACGCGGTTTGAATTGTCTTATCGGTGGCACAGACAGGAAGGTCTGTGCCACGAGGCCGCCAGCGTCTACGCCAACTACATCGAGGTCTCGCCCCTCGTTCGGCTCGTTTCAACCCACCAAGATAAAGGAGGCAATCATGGCAAAAACCAACCAACCAACCAACCGTAGCAACTCGCGCAAGCAACCCCAACGATCAAGAATGCCTTGTCGAGCAGTTGGGACTCACCGACGAGGTAATTGTCCGGCGCAAAAATTGGCTGCAATTCGCCAGTGAAGATGAGGAGCGCCTGCGCGATCTGGACGGGCTGGCTCAGAATTATTCCGACTCGGTGATCGAAGAATTGTACGAGAATATCCTCGCGACTCCGGAAGGCCGAGCTTTCTTCCATTCCCCCGAGATCCTGGAAAAAGTCAAGCGCATGCAGAACGCCTACTTCCGAGAGCTAACGCTGGGGGAGTACGACGCCGAATACGTCGAGAAGCGGTTGAAGGTCGGGATCATCCACGAGCGCATCGGCCTGGATCCGAGGTTGTATCTGGCCGCCTACAACTTCTACATGAAGGCGGTTGGCCGGCGCATCGTTGAAGCCTACAAGGATCTGTCGAAAGCGATGGCAACGTACGAGTCGCTCAAGAAGCTCATTTTTCTGGACATTGGTTTGACCAGCGACGCTTACTTGTACGCGCGCGAGCGCG
>SIAQ01000085.1 GCA_009697105.1 Gemmataceae bacterium
GGTCGGACCTCCTTTGTAAAAAATACCTCCGGGCCGCAGTCTATAAAGGTAAGGACGACGGTGTGGAAAACGTTACAAACCAAACTTACAAGCAGGGACACTTAGATCGTCGCCGCATTCGGATGTCACGATGCGGTAAAACTTAAGGCCCCAGCGAAGGGCCTCATCAGCTCCTCGCTGGCGCTCAGGCTCGAATAGGTCAATCCCGATGGGTACGGTAGAATGTTTGAATTTCGGAGTGTGATTATGCTGTTGCGGAAATGGATTATATGCCTGCTGTTGTTATCGATGGCCGCCGGCTGCAACAACCCGTGGAGCAGCGGCGATCGCGTGATCGTGTCGAAATGCAGCTACAACGCGCTCACGCAACCCAGTCGCTTCGATGTCGTCGTCTTTAAGTTTCCGAAGACACCGGTCAGCCGCAATGTGCCCACCAACTACATCAAGCGCTTGCTCGGTCTGCCTGGCGAAATCTTGGCGATCTTCTTTGGTCGCCTGTATGTCTGGACTCCAGCCGAAAATGAAGCGCCGTTGTTCAAGGACGACAACGTCGATCCCAATGACCTCTGGCGTGAAGTGCACCGCCATGTCGACGATCCGAAGGCACGCGATCGCTTCGAGAAGGGCGAGTTTCGCATCGTTCGCAAGCCGCCGAGCGTCATGCTTTCGACACGGCGAATAGTGTTCGACAACGATTTTCAGCCGCAGGACCTCAAAGCATTCCCGCGCTATGAACGCTGGCATCCCGATGACAAGAGTGGTTGGAAAATCGAAAACAGCACCGGACTCGCACATCTTGGCACCAACGCGGGTGAGTCGATCGATTGGCTCCGCTATCGCCACGTGACGCGGCCGGAATCGGGCCCGCCCGTCGGTTCGGGGCCTGCGGAACCGAAGCTCATCGCTGATAGCATGAGCTATAACTTGGTCAAGGTCGTGGCCATCGATCGAAATAACGGAAAACGAATAGGCGAGCCGCAATTTTTCTCCGGCAATCCGCCCGTGCCGCATTGGGTCGGCGACCTCATGTTGGAATGCGACGTGGAAGTCACGCAGGTCAAGGGCGAATTCTGGATGGAACTCAGCAAAGGTCCCTATCGCTACCGTAGCCGATTCGACCTAACCTCGGGGCAGTGCACGCTCTATCGCCATGAGAATATCTCAGGCAAAACCGAGGAATGGGCAACGCAGGCGACCAGCGTCAAAGGCCCCGGCAAGTATAGCCTGCGTTTCGCCAATATCGATGCTCGCCTGACGGTTTGGGTCAATCGCTCATTACCGTTCGGCGATGGCAAGGAGTATCACCCGCCCGAACTGCCACTGAAAGGCGAGACCTTCGCCGACGCCGAGAAACGCCGCGGCCCGACCGAGAACGATTTGCAACCCGCGTCATTGGGTAGCAGTAAGGGAGCGGCCGTCAAGGTGCAGCACGTTCGGCTCTGGCGCGATACCTACTACACCGCGTCTGTTCACTCATCGGATTACACCGCTCCGATCGAGTCGGAAGCCTGGCGCAGACCCGATCGGTTCGATGCGTTTCGCAAAGTTGCGTACTCCACGATGTACGTGCAACCTGGCCATTACTTGTGCTTGGGTGACAACAGCCAGGCCAGCTCCGACAGCCGCGATTGGGGAGTGGTCCCCGAACGCCTGATGCTCGGCCGGGCGCTGGCAGTCTACTTCCCCGTCGATCGAATGGGACCGATACGGTAGACGCGTCGAAAAGCCTCAGAGCCGCGCACGTAGTAAGCGGTTAATATCGAAACCGCTTACCACGTGCGCGGCTCTGACAAATCCCCACGCAGCTAATTCAATGGTTCCCCATGACCTTCGTGCTCATCCGCAAACTGCTCCGTGACGTGCGTATCCCATGGCTCGTCGTTGCGGTGTTGCTATTTCTTTTCCAGATTCTCTGGGCTCGTGTCACTCAGCGAGTGACACTGCAAATCCTGGAACAGCTCGGGAAGCTAAACGTCAGCCCGGAGTTCATCCGAAACACGCTTTTCTCGAAGAACGATTTCTCCGGCCAAATGATCCAGGCGATTATGGGCGGCGACGACATCCGCATCGAGAACGCGACCGATCTGATGTCGATCTCCTACGTCCACCCTCTCGTCATCACCATTCTCAGCATCTGGGCCATCGGACGCGCCACCAGCGCCATCGCCGGCGAAATAGATCGCGGCACGATGGAGCTACTACTTGCCCAGCCGATCCGGCGATCACAGATTTTGCTGTCGCATCTGAGCGTGGACGCGCTGATCTTCCCCGCCCTCTGCGCGGTGCTGTGGACCGGAACCTACTGCGGTACGTGGTGGATGGGCCTGCAGCCGCCGACCGCAAGCGAACTCGCCCAACTCAACATGGAAAAAGAAAAAGCAGAGGGCAAACCCCAGGTCGTTCGCTCGAAAAGTCAACAGATCGACCCGTACATTTTCTTGCGGGCCTTGCCGTGCGTGTTCGCCTTGCTCTTCGCGGTTGGCGGGGTGACGATGGCGATGTCATCGATGGGCCGATCGCGCTCCGTCGTCTGGGGCTGCGCGGTTTCGCTTTTCCTGACGATGTTTCTCGTCAACGTGCTCGGCCAAATCTGGTCCGATTGGTTGGGATGGCTTAGGCCGGCTACGATATATTATCACTATCAGCCGCAGCTGATGATCCTGGGGGACGGCTGGCGTAATCCGTCGGCGTGGACGCACCTGGTGATCCTCGTCGGTTTTGGCACAGGCGGCTATGCTTTCGCGTGGGTGTACTTCACTCGCCGCGACCTGCCGGCGCCACTCTGACCTGTGTTTACGTTTAGCAATCGCAGATGCCACGCGAACGCTCAACGCGAATACAAATGCCAGTTAATCGCCGCACCGTATCTGCGGTTCATCAAGTAACAATTCATTCGCCCCGATATGAGGCCATCCCATGACGAAGCGACAGATCACCGTAGGCCATAGCCCCGATCCCGATGATGCTTTCATGTTCTACGCACTTGCGCATGACAAGATCGACACCGGCAACCTCGCCTTCAGGCACGAGTTGCAAGACATCGAAACGCTCAATCGACGCGCGCTCAAAGGCGAACTCGAAGTCAGCGCGGTCAGCATCCACGCCTATGCGTTCTTGCTCGACAAGTATGCACTGCTTCCCAGCGGCTGCAGCATGGGCGATAAGTACGGCCCGATGGTCGTCGCCCGAAAACCGATGAACGTTAGCGACTTGTCAAACATCAAAATCGCGATCCCCGGCACGATGACGACGGCGTTTTTGGCGCTGCGGCTGCTCCTGCCCAAGGGGTTCAGCTATGACGTGGTGCCATTCGATCAAATCCTCGGCGTGGTCGAGGCAGGAAAATATGATGCGGGGTTGCTTATCCACGAAGGCCAGCTGACGTTTCAGAACCAGGGCCTGCATCTCGTCACCGATTTGGGAGTCTGGTGGCAGGACAAGACGAAGCTACCCTTACCCTTGGGTGGCAACGTCGTGCGGCGCGACCTCGGCGAAAAGACGATCCGCGACATCAGCAGACTTATCAAGGAGAGCATTCGCTACAGCTTGGACCATCGCCAGGATGCGCTCACCTATGCATTGAATTACGCGCGCGACATGGATCGCGGATTGGCCGACAAGTTCGTGGGCATGTACGTCAACGAATGGACGCTCGATTACGGTGAGCGAGGCCGACAGGCGGTGCGTCTGCTGCTCGATGAGGCCCATCGCGCCGGAGTGATCCCGAATCCGGTGAGCGTGGAGTTTGTGGCCTGACGCATACCACTTGCGGTTTAGCGCTCGCATCAGGTAACGTACCGCGTGCGCTAAGCCGCAAGCGGCAATGCCAAATATTTCAACTCGTCGCCGGCAACCCCGCGCGAAACGTGGCGGCCATTTCGTGATGCAGGTGCCGGTTCGTCGCCAGGGCATCGGGCGTGTACGGGTCGTAATGTGAGCCGTCAATGTTCGTGACGGAACCACCAGCTTCACGCACGAGCACGACGCCCGCAGCGATGTCCCAAACATTGTTGTCAAAGGCGTAATACGCATCGAAACGACCGGCGGCGACGTAAGCCATGTTCAACGCGGTCGAACCGGTCCGCCTCAGTGCTTGCGTTTGGAACGAGAAGTGCTTCCACCAGTCGAGCGATTTTTCGTTGCCTCGCAAGTCCGCTGGGAAACCAGTCGCCATCAGCGCCTTCGTCAGGTTGGGGATCGTGCTGACTTTGATGCGATGATCGTTCAGCCAGGCACCGATGCCTTTTCCCGCGGCAAACATTTCTTTGCGCGACGGATCGTAGATGGCCCCAACGACCAGTTCGCCCTGAACCTGCAAGCCTATCGAGATGCAATAGAATGGGCAATCGTGCACGTAGTTCGTCGTGCCGTCGATCGGGTCGATGATCCAGGTCGGCGGGGCGTCGGGTGCTGGGCGCGTCTTGCTCGCACCTTCTTCCTCGCCCAGGAACGCATGATCGGGAAACGATGACGACAGAAACGCCACGATCGCCTGTTGGGAGGCCAGGTCGGCTTCCGTCACCAAATCGAATCGGCCTTTCTCCTTGACCTGGAATTTCTCTCGCCAATGATGCAGCACGTCCGCAGCCTTGAGGGCGGCGTTCTGTGCGGCACGGAAATATAGGAGATAGTCGGTCATGCAATCACCAATCAAGCCCAAGGGTGAGCGCAGCGAACCCTTGGGCTCGTACGTGGTTATCCCAGGGATTCGCTGCGCTCATCCCTGGGCGTAAATTCATTATTTGGAAATCGTTTCTTTCACGCAGCGGAAGCCGATCGCGCCGGTTTTCACGGCCGGGTCGGCGCTGTGGCGAAACGCCGAACGCTGCGAGTCGGCCAAGTCAGGGTAGCCGCCGCCACGCATGACTCGCTTCTTTGTGTCGCCCGTCGCGCGTGCGCTGCCGTCGCTGGGCGCGCCTTCGTACGTCGAGTGGTAGACGTCAGCGCACCATTCCCACACGTAGCCGTGCATGTCGTAAAGGCCCCAGGCGTTGGGTAGCTTCAGGCCGACGGGCGGGTCTTCGTTCGGCGAGTTTTCTTTGAACCAGGAATATTTGCCGAGTTCCTTGACATCGTCGCCGAACGACCACGCGGTCGTAGTCCCAGCGCGGCAGCAATATTCCCACTCGGCCTCCGAGGGCAGGCGGATGCGTTCGTTGTCGCCGATGAGTTTGCGCTCGCGCAGTTGGGCGGTGGCTTTTTCGCAGAACGCGACGGAATCGTTCCAGGTGACCTGATCGATGCCGTTTCGCAGCCCCTGAAATTGCGCGGGGTTGATGCCGGTGACGGCGGCATAGAGTTCTTGGGTCACTTCGTACTTGTTGATCTGAAAACCATATTTGAAGGAGACTTTATGGGCGGGACGTTCGTTGTCTTTGCCGGCTTTTTCAGTGCCCATCAGAAAGCTTTCGGCAAACTTGCCCTTGCCCGGCGTGATGGCGACGAATTCGTCCGCGAAGCGATTGAGGATCGCATCCTTCCGTGGCGTCGGGTCGGGAAATTTCTTCTTCTGCCCCGCATCGGAAACGGCAAGGAAACAGAACGCCAGGGCGAAAAGTGCAAAGGTCATTTGGTGCATTGTTGACTCCAGTTGGCGAGAAACCTACTCCGGTTTGGTATCAGATAAGTATAATAAATTCTTACCTCGATCCCAGGGGTTGCCACCTTCGCCTCTGGGTTTGTAAAGAAAAGTATCGCGCCAGGAGAGGCCTCGTGGTCGAATACCGCACCTTTCGCAATGCCGACACGCCTCGACTGGTGGCGGTGTGGAACGAGACGTTCACCGGGCGAGGCTCGCCGCCGCTCTCCGCCAACACCGTCGTTGAACGCTACGTACTTTCAAAAACGATCTTCAACCCGAATGGTATCTTTCTCGCCATCGAGAACGACGTTTGCATCGGCTGGGCCCACGCGGCGATGTCGGGCAATCCATTCAACACGCAATCCGTTGGCGTCATCTGCCTCATCGGCGTCAAACCCTCGCACCAACGCCGCGGCGTCGGGACCGAGCTGCTTCGCCGCTGCGAGCAATATCTCCGCGAGCAAAAAGCCGACGCGATTCAAGCCGGCGGGCATTGGCCAAACAACCCGTTCTACATGGGCCTATATGGCGGCTGCGAGTCGCCCGGCTTCCTACAAAGCGACGCAGCGGCCATGCCGTTCTTTCTCAAAAATGGCTACAGGCTCGACCAGAAAATCCACGTCCTCCAGCGCATTCTCGATCAGCCGATGAAAATGTTCGACCCGCGTTTCATTCCGATGCGCAGCCGCTACGACCTCGGGTTCGGCTCGCCGCGCCGACTGCTCAGCGGTTGGCACGAATCCGTGCATGGAACCGTCGATCCGCTTCAGTTTGTTCTGACCGATCGCAAGGCTGGCACGTGGGTCGCCCGCACGCTCGTCTGGGAAATGGAAGTTTTTTCGCTGCACTGGCGGCGACCGACGATCGGCATCTTCGCTTTTGAAGTGACGGCACCAGCTCGCCGCGCGGGAGTCGGACGCTACTTCCTGTCGCTCATTATGAAATACATCCAGGAGCAGTTCTTCACGCTTGTCGAACTGCAACTGGAGGAGACCAACGTGGCTGGCTTGAAATTTCTACGCAGTCTCGACTTTGAAGATGCGGACATCGGCCAAGTGTTCACGCGGAATGCGTGATCTTTGCTGCTTGCGTTTAGCAGATGTTTCAGAACCCTCAAGCCCCAGGATGAGCGCAGCGATTCCTGGGGCTTACCCCCGCCAATCGCTTCGCTCATGGCGGGGCTTGGGGTCTTGAAACATCTGCTAAACGCAAGCGAAATACGGAAATCTCACAAGGAGACCCATGGCAACGAAATACGACGCGATCATCATCGGCGGCGGGCACAACGGTCTGGTGACCGCATGTTACCTCGCCCGCGCCAAGTGGAAGGTTCTCGTCCTCGAACGCCGATACCTCGTCGGTGGCGCTTGCGTGACCGAAGAGAACATCTTCCCCGGCTACAAGGTTTCCACCTGCGCCTACGTCAACAGCCTGTTCAGCCCGACCATCATCAAAGACCTCCGCATGGCCGACTATGGATTCGCACAACTGGAGCGCAATCCATCGTCGTTCACGCCGTTTCTCGATGGCCGACATCTGTTCATGGGGCCCGACGGGAAGATGAATCTCGAACAGATCGCGAAGTTCTCGAAGAAGGATGCCGAGAATTATCCGAAGTACGAGAAGATGCTCGAACGCGTCGCCTCGGTCGTCGAACCGACGCTGAACATGACGCCGCCGAACATCATCAATCCGGGCATCACCGGCATGTGGTCGCTGTTCCAACTTGGTCAATCGTTCCGCAAACTCGGACCCGAAATTGGCGAGGCGATCGAAATTCTCACGGGGCCGGCGCGCACGATTCTCGACCGCTGGTTTGAATCGGAAGAACTCAAAGGCACGCTAGCGACCGACGCCATCATCGGCGCCTTCGCTTCGCCATCGATGCCAGGCACGGCTTACGTTCTCTTTCATCACGTCATGGGCGAGACCAACGGCAAGAAGGGAGTCTGGGCCTACGTCAAAGGCGGCATGGGCGGCATCTCCAACTCCATCGCTGCCGCCGCCAAGGCGATGGGCGTCGAAATCCGCTGCAATTCCGAGGTCGCCAAGATTCAGGTGCGCGATGGCGCTGTCGCTGGCGTCGTCCTGGCGACCGGTGAGGAATTCCATGCCACCAAGATCGGCAGCGGCGTCGATCCGCACTGGACTTTCGAGAAATTCATCGAACCGAAAGACCTTCCGCCTGACTTTGTCGCCGCCGTCAAACGCATCCGCTACGACAGCGCGTCGATGAAGATCAACCTCGCCCTGTCCGCGCCGCCCAACTTCACCGCCCTGCCATCCAATGGCGTCGGCCCGCAGCACCACGGCACGATGCACTTCTGCCCCGATCAGGACTTCATCGAACGTGGCTACGATGACGCCAAATACGGCATCCCGTCGCGCGATCCGATTGTCGAAATGACGATGCCGTCCGCGCTCGATTCGACCGTCGCGCCGCCGGGCAAACACCTGGCCTCGATGTTCGTGCAATATGCGCCGTACAAACTCAAAGAAGGCACGTGGGATGTCGCTGCCAAGAATCGTTTCGCGGACCGCTGCTTCGACATCGTCGAGCAATATGCGCCAGGCTTCAAGGCTTCGGTCATCGATCGGCAGATGATTTCGCCGCTCGATATGGAACAAACCTTCGGCCTGACCGGCGGCAGCATCTTCCAGGGTGCGATGAACCTGAACCAGCTCTTCATGTTCCGCCCGGTCGTCGGCTTCGCCAACTACCGCACGCCAATCCGCAACCTGTACCTATGCGGTGCCGCCGCCCACCCCGGCGGCGGCGTCATGGGCATCGCCGGCTACAACGCGGCCAGGGAGATGCTGAAGCGGTGGTAACATGATTTGCATTTGCCGCTTGCGGCTTAGCGCTCAAGTGGCACCATGCAAGCGCAAGGGCGCAAGCGGCGAAATGGGGAAAGTAATTTATCAACCGTTTCGTAGCGTTCGCGCGTTGCCGTGCGGATGCATGACATTTAGGCGAGTTGTAAACGGTAGCTTCTTGCCCACGATAGATAAGGCATGTACTAAAAATTACAGGAGGCCATTCGATGGAATCTATAGCAGACGCATTGGTTTACACTGTCACTTACATCAATGTCCGTGGCGAAGAGGACGACGACGATTTGCTTGACGATGATGTTGGGGCACTAGAGAGCATTGCGGCCTGCTTGGAGAACATCACTCCAGCGGAGCAGGATGCACTGGCTGCCGCGGCCGAGCGAGCGTTGGCGGCTGAGAAGAAATCGAAAAAGCCTCGCAAGAAATTCCTTCACGATTACCGCCCATTGGATGGAAGAGATGTTCGTTGAAGGCTGGGAAGGAAATCGTCGAGTTGAGGAATAAGCACATCAAGTGCGCCAATTGAAAACACCGACGGAGTTCGCGATTCCAGACGGCAGGGGCGCGGGCGCTAGTTGCAGCCTCTCGACGAAATCACTCCTCCGCAGAATGCGCCGCCCCAACTCGCTGATACAACTCCCGCAATGCCGCCGCCGCTCGCTCCGCGAGTCCGTACCATTCGGCATTCGCGACGCATGCGGGATGGTTTTGGATCTGCTCCTCCACCAAGCCAGCGATCATCGCCGACCGATCCAGCAATTCGTGGCAACCGAACGAGCCAGGGCGATATTCTTCCTCCCCGTTTTCGATCGATGCCGGTATGTTTTCGATATCCTTCATCACACCCTCCGGTTTGCATCAACCTGCCGCTTACTCGGCTAGGCTCGCCATTCGTTCGCGTGCATTTATTTTACCTGCGCGATGCTCTACCACTCTCCTATAATATCCACCTATCCGGCTAAATAAACTCTCCGTCGCTACTCGAAAGGGCCGTCATGCGTTGCCTTGCTGTTGTCGTTATTTTGCTGATGCTTTCGCCGTTCGCCTTCGCTCAAGGAACCAAGAAACGGCCCATTCCTGCCAAGGAAGCACAGGCGAAGGTCGAGAAGCTGCTCGATGAACTTTACATGGACGACTTCGCCAAGGCGGAGAAGGACACGACGCTCCGCGCTCGGCTCGCGCAGACGCTGCTGTTTGAAGGCAAGGAGACGAAGGACGACGCGGCCGGGCGATATGTGTTGCTGTCGAAGGCCCAATCGCTGGCGGCGCAGGCGGGCGATGTGAATACCGCGTTGCAGGCTGCGGATGAATTGGCGAACGACTTCGCGATGCCGGCCGGTGCGATCGCGCAGATGAGGATCAAGATGCTGCAAGAGGCCGCCAAGGCCGACGGTGCCTCCGCGGATGCGTATCACTCGGTTATCGAACGCTCGTTGGCGGTGCTCGACGACACGTTGGAGGCCGACGATTTTCCCGCCAGCCTCGATCTGATCGCTGCCGCTGAGTCCGCGGCTCGCAAGCTCAGGAGCATCGTGCTGACGGTGTCGATGCGCAAGAAGCAAGAAGAGATTCAACGGCAGCAGAAGGAATTCGCCCGCTGGAAGGTCCACGCCGACAAGCTCGCCAGCGATCCAGCCGACCAGGCCGCCAACGCCGAGATGGGCCGTTATTACGCGCTAATCAAGGGCAACTGGGAGCGGGGCTTGCCGCTCTTGGCGAAGGGAACGAAGAGCACGTTCTCATCGTTGGCGAAATCCGATCTCGCGAATCCGACGAACGTCGGCGATCGCCGGATTGTCGCGCTGGGCTGGTATCTCATCGCAACCGACAAAGCGACCGATCCCGCGATGCAATTGCAGGCTCTGTTGCGAGCGTACCACTGGTACCAGGAAAACCTGAGCGGTGCCAACGCCAAGGAACGAGTGATGATCGAGGGCAAGCTGCTCGAAATTAACAAGATGCTGCCGACCGAGCATCGCATCGGCGAGATCGCCAACGAGCTGAAGAAGATCGATTTCCCCGGTGGCCCGGTTTACGGCTGTGCGTTCTCACCCGATAGCAAACGCTTCCTCGCCACCGGCTATGACAACACGCTGCGACTGTACAATGCTCGCACCTACAAGGAAATCCGCCAACTCGACGGCCACGCGGGCAAGGTCTGGTGCGTCGCCGTTACCAGCGATGGCGCTCATGCCGTCTCCGGCGGGTTTGATACCACGGTTCGGCTCTGGGATTTGACGACGGGCCGAGTGGTGAAGGTTTTCGACGGGCACAAAGATTACGTCCGCTCCGTCGCAGTCTCGGAAGATGGTAAGTGGATTCTGTCCGGCAGCGATGATCGCACGGTTCGCCTGTGGAACATCAGCACGGGTAAAGAGGAGCGGCAGTTCACGGGGCACGATCACACGGTGTGGTGCGTCGCCTTTTCGCGCGACGGGAAATTCGCCGTCTCCGCGAGCCTTGACAAGACAGCTCGCGTGTGGGATGTCGCCGAGGGCAGCCTCGTCAAACGGCTCGAAGGCCACGCCGACACCGTGCTCTGCGCTGCCTTCACGCCTGATGGCCGGCACGTCATCACCGGCGGCGCCGACCGCACGCTTCGGCTATGGGATGTGCAGCCCGGTTCGACGCTTCGCATTTTCGAGGGCAGCACTGGTTATGTGCAAAGCGTCGCGGTTTCGCCGGACGGTCGCCGAGTGTTGTCGGCTGGTTCCGACAACACCGTTCGTTTGTGGGACGCGCAGACCGGCCAGCAAATCCGCCAACTCGAAGGCCACCGCGACCAGGTTTGGCACGTCACCTTCTCACGCGATGGTCGGCTCGCGCTATCAAGCAGCCAGGACGCGACGGTAAGAATATGGACGGGGGCGCGGTAGGTTTGCAAAATCCAAGAACCGGAACCGTGAGCGGCGGTTGAAATACCCGTCGCTTCCGGCTCTGAAGATTGTTGGGTCTGTCAACTCTTCTCGCCAATCTTCTTGGCGTTCTGTCTCGCGCGAAACGGGGCAAGCGCTTTCTTGAGCCGATCGGTGGCCCCGTCGCGTTCGGTTTTGTGTTTGTCGCCTAGCTCCTTCAGTTTTGCGATCGGCAGTTTTTGCAGCGCCTCGTTGTTTGCCTTCATCTCATCTTGAATTATGATGATGCGTTCCTGGATTTTTGGAAGCTCACCTTTATCGGGAATCGTTGCAATCCGCTCGAATTCCGCGGCGTAATCGTTGATTAGGCGAACTTGCTCCTTGGTTAGCCGGTCTCCTTCGGAATTGCCGCAACCGGCCAGCAGGAGCAAGTTGATACAGACGCACACGCGAAAAATGATGCGCATCATAGGCTCCTCTATTAAGTGGTTCGCGGATTTCCGCTAGCGGTTTAGCGCTCGGATGATACCCCGTGATCGCTAAGCCGCAAGCGAAAAATGGTTCTCTAATCCACAACGCCGTCAAGGCTGGACGACGCGCCGTCCCGCGCTCCCGCGAGTTGCTGAAAGGTGATCCAACGCGGCGTGTTGGCTTGGCCGGGCGGCGTCGAACCGGGAGCGGCAAGATCGCCCGGGCTGGCGGTCGTCGTGCTGAGAGTGCGAACGGTGCCATCGCAAAACGCGAAGTGGACTCGGCCCGGGTGGCCGCTGCCGAACGTGAACCAGGTCGCCGGAGCTTGGCAATCCCAGTAGGACGGCATAACCCCAGTGCCCATCCAGGTCAGGGCATACGATCGCGATACGCCGTTATACGGCCCGCCCAGCGCTTCACCGAAGGCAAGGGTATTGGACGCGCCATCGGTGATGTCGATCATTTTTAGGGCCGAATCAGGGTATAAGGGCCCCTCGGAGTATTGGCTGTTGACCGGGTTCTTCGGATCGTCTTTGAAGGAGTACATGCCGGAGTTGGCCACGTAGCTCGTCAAACCCATGGTGGAGTCCGGTGGATTGTTGGGGGTGAGGTTAAAGCCAGCATTGCCGCCGCTGCCGGCGACGGTGGTCCAGGTTTTACCGGCGAAGGCATTGTTATAGTATGCCCAGAAGAGCGGGTTGTTCTGAGGCAGACCGGTCGTGTCGCCGTCGTTAGCGATGATGTGCATCGGGCCACCGAAACTGATGTCGCCCTTGCTGCTCATATCGACGTTGGCGAGCAAAATATTTGTGTTGGCGACGTTGCCGTCGTAGCTGTTCTGCGCAACACTTTGGGTGAGAATCGAGTTGCCGTAATTCGTCAGCACACCGTTAGACAACCCGAGAAATGTGTTTGCCTGGTTGAGATTCACATTGATCGTTTGGCCGTTGACGACGAAACTTCCGACGGCTGAATAGAATGGCGAGCCGGAATAAGACCAGGTGGTGCCGCTGGCATCGCCGCCTTGAACCAAAACCGAACCGCCGGGAAGGTTGACGGTGTAGGCCGCCTCCGGTGGCGCCCAGCTGTCCCACGTCAAGACAATCGACTGCGTGGCCCAGGCTGCGTAGAAAATCTGATTTAGGTCGTTTGCAATCTGTTGCCCCTCCGCCTGAATGCCAGGATTGCTGCTGCTCAGCATCTGCGGCAACGTCAGCGGTCCGCTGGCGGCGGTGCTTGGGAAAAATGTTTCGTTTCGCACGGTCCCATGCGTGTAGGCGGAACCGTACAAATTGGCCGACGGACATTCAAACGCCGGAATCCGCGTGGTGACGGGGCTGCCCGTGCCGAGGCCGTTGTTCGCGATCTGCGTGTACCATGCTCCGCCGGTACCTTCGCGCACGCCAACCGGCAGCTGCTCGTAGAGTGCCGGTTGATCAACGTACGGCAGTAAATACGCCAGCACGCCCGCTTGCGTCAGCTTCGAGTAGCCAGGCGGCAGGCATTTGCGGCTATCGTGATAACTGTGTGCCGCTAGCGCAATTTGTTTGAGGTTGTTTCTGCACTGTGTTTGAGCCGCGCTTTCACGCACCCTTTGCACAGCGGGTACCAAGATCGCAATGAGAATTCCGATGATGGCGATCACCACCAACAATTCGACAAGACTGAACGCGCGCCGAGAATTATGTCGAGCCATTGCACGGACCTCGCACTGAGCGGAACATACGGAAAAAATGACAATAATAAAGCCTAATCATAACAGACGGCTATGTCAACGGAAAATCTCCCGAAACTCTCATCGCTTTGACCGAAGGCTAAATAGCTGTAGACCCATTGTGCGAATCACGCGTCGCCGTCGCCGTCGCCGGCGGGGCGACATTGACCTCACTCGGGGCCACCGGGCGAAAGCGTTCCACGGTCCACTGGATCACAAAATAAAACACCGGCGTCAGGAAGATGCCGAATAGCGTCACACCGAGCATTCCTGCGAAGACTGCGGTGCCTAGCGTGCGGCGCATTTCGGCGCCCGCGCCCTCCGCGATAACCAAAGGCACGACGCCCAGAATGAATGCCAGCGATGTCATGATGATCGGCCTCAATCGCAATTCACAGGCATCGAGCGTCGCCTGGTAGATCAATACACCCGATTCACGCTGTGACTTGGCGAACTCCACGATGAGGATGGCATTCTTACTTGCCAGGCCGACGAGTACGACGAAGCCGACTTGTGTGAAGATGTTGATGTCCATCTGTGCCATCAAGACGCCTGTAATCGAACTGAGCAAACACATCGGCACGACCAGAATCACTGCGAGCGGCAGCGACCAGCTTTCGTATTGTGCCGCCAACACGAGGAACACGAGCACCACGGCAAGCAGGAATATCCAGTAGGCGCTGTTGCCGGTCTGCAACTGCATGAGTGCGAGCTCAGTCCACTCGTAACGCATCGACGCCGGTAGGTCGGCTTTCACAAGCTCCTCCATTTTAGCGATGCTTTGGCCGGAACTGTACCCCGGGGCCGCATTGGCGTTGATCGCAACCGACGGGTAAAGGTTGTAGCGCATTATCATACTCGGCCCTTGCACAGTCTTGACACTAGCGATAGTCGCCAACGGGATCATCCGCCCGTGATCGCCACGCAACGGCAGCTGCTTCAGGTCTTCGATCTGGTCACGAAAGTTGGCGTCCGCCTGAACGTTAACCTGCCAGGTGCGGCCAAATTTGTTAAAGTCATTGATGTACAGCGAGCCGAGATAGACCTGCAACGTGCTGAAGATTTCGCCTGTCGTCACGCCCATGGCGCGGGCCTGGGTGCGATCGATGTCGAGCAACAGCCAAGGCGTATTTGCGCGGAAGCTCGTGTACAAACCTCGCACCTCCTGTGAATCACGCCCGTTAGCGACGACGCCGTCGGCAACGGTTTGCAGCATCTGGTTGCCAAGGTTGTTGCGATCCTCGATGACTAGCTTGACGCCACCGGAAGTGCCAAGACCATCGACGGGCGGCGCGCCAAATACGTTGACCGTGCCTTCGCGAATCTCCTGGTCGAACTCATCTTGCAGTGTCCGTGCAATCGCGTCGGCGGTGAGGTGGCCCATCTGGGCACGCTCGTGAAAGTCACCCAACATCACATACATGGCGCCGTAGTTCGACGCCTTTGCATTCAGGAGCAACGACTGCCCGGCAATCGCAATCGTGTGCTGCACGCCTGGCGTCCCTAGCGCTATCGCCTCGATACGTTTCATCACCTCGGTGGTGCGTTGTACGGACGCCGAGTCAGGCAGTTGCACGTTGACGAGCAGGTAGCCTTTGTCTTGCTGCGGGATGAACCCAGTCGGCGCTTGTTGAAATGCCCATCCGGTCAGGCCGATCAAGCCCGCATAACCAATGAGCACAAGGATCGAAAGCCGCAATGCCCAGCCGATCGACCAGGTATAGCGGTGCGTCAACCAGTCGAACCCACGATTGAAACCGTGAAACGACCAGCCGAGCACGACATTCAGCGGCCCACTGGAAAGCCGTCCCACCACGCTGCCGAACACTGTGCACACGGTCGGAATCAACCAACTGCTGCGCAGCCAACTAAGGTTGAAGGACATCGGATAAATACGGTCCTGGATAAAGCTCGGCAAGAAGTACCACGCCAGCCCACCGCCGGCAGCGACAAAGGCGGCCTTCGGAAGTGCATCGTAGACGCCCTTCTGCCGTGGCCGAAGCAGGATCGCAGCCAGGGCCGGACTCAGCGTGAGCGAATTGAACGCCGAGATGACCGTGGAAACTGCGATCGTGAGGGCAAATTGGCGAAAGAACTGCCCCGTGATGCCCGTAATAAACGCGCACGGAATAAATACCGCCGCGAGCACCAGGCCAACGGCGATGACGGGGCCTGAGACCTGCTCCATCGCCTTGATGGTCGCCGCCCGAGGCGACAGGCCAAGCTCAATATGATGTTCGACCGCTTCGACGACGACGATGGCGTCATCGACGACGATGCCAATCGCGAGCACCAGGCCGAAAAGCGTGAGATTGTTCAGGCTGAACCCCATCAGCGTCATGACGGCAAACGTCCCAACCACGGCGACCGGGACGGCAAGTAGTGGGATGATGGCCGATCGCCAGTTTTGTAGGAAGACCAGTACCACAATGGCGACGAGAATAATGGCATCGCGCAGAGTCTTGAAAACCTCGCCGATCGATTCGCGGATCACGGGTGTGGTGTCGTAGACGATGGCGTAGTCGAGGCCGTCCGGGAATCGTTCCTTGAGCTCGGCCATCTTCTCGCGCACCAGCGCTGCCGTCTTGAGCGCGTTAGAGCCTGGCAACTGATAAATCGACAGCGCGACAGACGGCTTTTTGTCCATGGTACAGGTCTGGTCGTAACCTTGGGCACCGAGTTCGATGTTGGCGACATCGCCGAGATGCACGACGCGGTCGTCCGATGTGCGGAGGATCATGTTCTCGAACTGCGATGCTTCCGCCAGCCGACCGAGCGTCGTCATGGTGAACTGAAAGACCTGCCCCTTGGCCATGGGCGGCGAACCAATCGCACCGGCGGCGACTTGGGAGTTTTGCTGCTCGATCGCCTTGACGACATCGTTGGCGGAGAGTTTGCGGGCCATCATTTTCTGCGGATCGAGCCAAATCCTCATGCTGTAGTCACGCTGGCCGAGATAGGTAATGTCTCCGACTCCTGGCAGACGGGCCAACTCGTCGCGAATTTGAATTGTGGCGTAGTTGCTGAGATACAAGCTGTCAATCTTGTCGTTGGGCGAGTAGAGATTGACAATCATGAGCACGCTGGGCGACTTCTTCGTGACCATGACGCCCTTGCGTTTAACAAGGTCGGGCAGGATCGGCTGAGCGAGCGCGACTTTATTTTGCACAAGCACCTGGGCCATGTTGACGTCGATGCCGTGTTTGAAGGTGATCGTGCAGGTATAGTTGCCGTCGTTGGTGCATTGCGACGACATGTACGCCATGCCTTCGACGCCGTTGACTTGTTGCTCAATGGGCGAGGCAACCGTGTTGGCGACGACCTCAGCGTTGGCGCCAGGGTATGACGCCGACACTTCGACGATTGGTGGCGTGATCTCCGGGTATTGCGCGATCGGCAGTCGCCCAAGCGCGATCCCGCCCGCCAGAATGATGAAGATCGACAGCACGGCCGCGAAGATCGGCCTATCGATGAAGAATCGCGAGAACACATTTCACCCGAAATATCGAAAATTGAATCTCGAAATACGAAACAAATCCCAAACGCAAGCCCAGGGGTGAGGTACTCCGAATCCCTGGGCTCCTTTGCGTCCATCCCAGGGGTTCGGAGTACCTCACCCCTGGGCGTAATTTTTCCATTTAGACACCGCGCCATCGTGTCAGCCGGTACGTGGCCCACGCCAGCCACACGCATGCCAGCGTGGCGAAACCGATGGCATGAACGAAGAACATGCCGGCGACCAGCAGCAGGAAACCGGCGAAGTAAAGCAGGATCGCCTGCGTGGTGCGTGCTTCGGGCGAAGCGAACGCACGATTGCTTCCGAGCTTATCGACGACATAGAAAAACACCGGCGTAAGGAGCAGGCCGAAAAGCGTCACGCCAAGCATGCCGGAAAAAACCGCGGTGCCGAGCGTGCGACGCATTTCCGCGCCGGCGCCGCGAGCAATCAGCAACGGCACGACGCCCAAGATGAACGCCATCGACGTCATGACAATCGGGCGCAGGCGCAGCCGGCAGGCGTCGATCGTCGCGCTCATGCGGTCACTTCCGGACTCGCGCAGATGCTTGGCGAACTCGACGATCAGAATGGCGTTCTTGCTGGCCAGGCCGACGAGCACGACGAAGCCGATCTGCGTGAAAATGTTGATGTCCTGCTTGCCGATCGCCACGCCCGCCAGCGCACACAGGATACACATCGGCACGACGAGAATGACGGCCAAGGGCAGCGACCAGCTTTCATACTGAGCGGCGAGCACAAGGAAGACCATGACGACGGCGAAGAGAAAGATGATCATGCCGGTGTTGCCCGCGCGAACTTCGAGGAACGCGAGTTCGGTCCATTCATAGTCCATGTTATTGGGGAGATTGTCCTTGGCTAATTTCTCCATGTATCGAATGGCCTGAAGCGAGCTGACGCCTCGAGCCGCGTTGCCCGATATGGCCGCCGCCGGCTTTTGATTGTGCCGCGTCAGAACCAAAGGCCCGTTGACTTCGTTGATGCTACACAGCGCTCCGAGCGGGACCATCTCGCCGGCGTTGTTGCGAACTTGCAGTCGGCGAACATCGTCGATCTTGTCGCGAAACGGGGCGTCGGCTTGCAGGATCACCTGCCAAGTTCGGCCATAGAGATTGAAGTCGTTGACATACATCGAGCCAAGATATATTTGCATCGTTTCAAATGTGTCCTTGAGCGGCACTTCCATCGCCATCGCCTGAGTGCGGTTCACGTCCACGAAGAATGTTGGAACATTGGCGCGGAACGGACTAATCAAGCCGGTGAGGGCACTGCGACCCGATAGGCTGCCGGCCTCACGCTGTTTGCCCGTGAGATCGATCGGCAGCCCCGTGTCGTCGAGCACCATCGTATTGCCGAGTTCCACCATGTTGTCAGCCCGGCCTTGCAAGGCACGCGGTTGCTGATCGGCGAGGTCTTTTATCATGAGCTTGAATCCACCGGCCCGGCCCACGCCGCGAATCGGCGGCGGCCCAAAGACCGCGATCTGGGCCTCGGGGATCTCCTTGTTGAAGCGAGTACGCAGGTTCGCGATGATCGTCTCACTATAAAATTCAGTTCCTTGCCGTTTCGAGAAATCATCGAGCATCACAAACAATGACCCGAAGTTGGAACCGACGGCGTTTAACAGCAGCGATGATCCTGCGAGTGCCGACGAGTGGGTCACGCCAGGCGCATCGTGGACAATCTTCTGGGCACGATCCATCACAGCGCGGGTGCGTTCCATGGCCGCGGCGTCCGGAAGTTGCACGTTGACCATGAAGTAGCCCATGTCCTGATTTGGAATGAAGCCGCGCGGCAGAGCGTTGAAGGTATGCCAAGTCAACCCCAGCAAGCCGACGTAAAGCAGTAACATCAACACACAGCCACGCAACGCCCAGCGTACGATGTGCGTGTAAGCGTTGGTGCTCCAGGCGAACGCTCGATTGAATCCTGCGAACCACCAGGCGAGCCCGGCATTGCATGGCGACGCCAACAGCCAACCGACGCCGGCGCCGATAGGCAGGATGCCCCAAGCCAGGAGGTCACGGTAATCAATGTCGAGGTTGGCTTCACACCAAGACGCAATCGGCAATCGAAGGTGCGTGGCGCCCCAGACACCAAGTCCGGTGAAGACGACGGCAGGCAGGCCCACGTAAGCGCCCTTCGCTCTTGGCTTGAGCAAAATAGCTGCGAGCGCGGGGCTTAACGTTAGCGAGTTAAATGCGGAAATGACGGTTGATACCGCAATCGTCAACGCGAATTGACGGAAGAACTGGCCCGTGAGACCGCTCATAAACGCACACGGTACGAACACCGCGCTCAGAACCAAACCCACCGCAATGACCGGACCGGACACTTGCTCCATTGCCCGAATCGTCGCTTCCCGTGGCGACAGGCCAAGCTCGATATGATGCTCGACCGCTTCGACGACGACGATGGCGTCATCGACGACGATGCCGATTGCCAGCACCAGGCCGAAGAGCGTCAGCGTGTTGAGGCTGAATCCTAGCACCGCCATGACGGCAAATGTGCCGACAATCGCGACGGGGACCGCCACCAGCGGAATGATCGCCGACCGCCAATTTTGCAGAAAAAGGATCACGACCAACGCCACGAGCAGCACGGAGTCGATGAGTGTCTTAAAGACCTCACGGATCGATTCGCGAGTGAACGGCGTCGTATCGTAGGAAATCTGATAATCAACACCTTCGGGAAAACTGTTCTTGAGTTCATTCATCTTCGCGATGATGTGATCCGCCGTGTCGAGAGCGTTGGCGTCGGGAAGTTGAAAGATCGCCAGGCCGACCGACGGCCGCCGGTCGACATTGCAGGACATCTGTTCGTTCTTCGCCGATAGCGTGATACGAGCCACGTCTTTCAATCGCACGATCCGCCCGTCGGGTGTCGATTTGATGATGATTTCTTTGAACTGCTCGATGCTTGACAGACGCCCCAGCGCCTTCAGTGGGACTTGGAAATCCTGGCCCAACGCCATCGGCTCCTGCCCAATTTGGCCTGGCGTGGCTTCGCGATTCTGATCGCGGATCGCCCCGGCGACATCACCTGCCGTGATCGAAAGGTAGGCGAGGCGTTCGGGATCGACCCAGATTCGCATGCTGTAATCGCGTTGACCAAGCACCGAGATGTCGCCCACGCCGGAGATGCGAGCGATTTCGTCGCGGATTTGTAGTAAAGCGTAGTTGCTGAGATAAAGCTGGTCATGCCTGAGATCGGGTGAGAATACGTTGACGGTCATCAAGATGTCGGGCGATTTCTTGCGTGTCATCACGCCCGTCTGCTTGACGGAATCGGGCAGCGACGGCAGCGCCAGGTTTACGCGATTTTGCACCAGTACCTGGGCCAGATTGAGATCAACGCTCGGATCGAAGGTCACGGACAGGTTGTACGAACCGTCGTTCGTGCACTGCGACGACATGTAAAGCATGCCCTCGACGCCGTTCACTTGTTGCTCGATCGGCACGGCAATGCTCTGTTGCACGACGTCGGCGCTGGCGCCCGGAAAATTGCAATCGACTTGCACGGTTGGCGGCGTGATGCGCGGATACATCGACAGCGGCAGCGAGAAGACGGCAATGCCTCCCGCCAGCGTAATGAGAATCGAAAGGACCGATGCAAAGATCGGCCGATCTATGAAATATCGTGAGAACAATGTGGTTGGGGGGGTCAGGGGTTCTCCGCTTGCGGCCTTGCGTTCGCAAGGCGCCACGCGAGCGCTAAGCCGCAAGCGGCAATACGACATCGGGAAGTTATCATTACGAATGATCCCTAGCGAATTCCGCCGTCGGCTTTCGACAGAGAGGCGGCGGTACTGCGAGGCAATGCACGTAGTAGCGGCGCCAAGGTTGAGGCCCCCGCTGTTGACGGAATCTGTTCGTCCTTGGCGTTCACCTTGAGACGAGGCCGAACTCGCTGCAAACCGCTAATGACGACGCGTTCGCCTTCCTTCAAACCGTCGTTGACGACACGCAGCGATTTCACCTGCATGCCAATTTGAATCTTTCGCTGCGCGATCTCGTTGTCTGAGCTTACGACATAGACGTACTTTTGCCCCTGATCCGAGCCGATCGCAATTTCGGGAACCATTACGGACACATGCGGGTCGCCAATCGGCAGACGAATTCGCACGAACAGGCCGGGCGTCAGCAATCGATTCGGATTCGGAAATGACGCACGCAAGCGCATGGTTCCCGTCGTCGGGTTGAAATGATTGTCGATAAAATTGACTCTGCCTACGTGATCTTTGAAGTCGCTCTCATCTGAAAGCGCAAGCAGTACGATTGCTTCATTTTCCGTGGATGAGCGTATTTTGCCCTCCTGCATCAGCCGTTGGAGTCGCAATCTCGTGCGTTCATCGACGTCGAAATAGGCATAGACGGGATCCATCGACATCACCGTCGTTAGCACGGTTTCATCAGCCCTGACGAGGTTGAACTGATCGATCATCGCCTCGCCCGCGACACCGTCGATCGGCGACACGATCTTTGTGTAATTCAATTGAACCTCGGCAACCTTCCGTGTCGCCAGGGCGACCTGTTCCGAACCCGCGGCTTCGTGGTAGTCGCCGGACGCTTTGTCGAACGCTTCCTGTCCCAATGCTTTGTTCGCGAACAAACCCTTTGCACGTTCGTAGTCGGCTTTGAGTCGCTTGACTTTGAGAGTGGCAAGACCAACGCTTGCCTCGGCACGATCGAATTCCGCCTTGTATGTCGACGGATCAATGTCGAAAAGGGGAGCGTTTTTTTTGACTTTCTCGCCATCCTTGAAGTAGATGTGCAGCAGATGTCCCGTGACGCGGGCACGTATGTCGATGCGTTCCATCGATTCGATGCGACCCGTGAAATCCTCGAAATCGACGACCTCGCGGATCACGGCTCCGCTGACGATCACTTCCACAGGCTTCGGCGGCGCCAGGCTAGGTTCGGGGCGCGTGCAACCGGCGAGCGCCAGCGTCGATACGAGCGCGAGCATCAGGTTCGCGCCAAGTCGCGGCAGCGGAACAACCAGCGTTGGCAGTGCGCTCATCATCTCTTCCTTACAAACACAGCAAGCACGAGACAGCGTCAACAGATAAAGTATGGAATCGGCAGGAAACCAAACTGACTCGTCAGTTCAATTATCTGCAATCCCGCATTCGATGTCAACTCTTTCTGCTCTGAATCAGTGACATTCCTTGCGTAGTTTTCGCCTGACTCTTGTATCGTTCCATGTCTCGGCTTATCATCTAAATATTATCATTACGGTCGGACGCGAATCGCAGCTAACGTGCAAGTTCGCGAGCCTGCCATCGAATCGATTCACGTTATGCGTACTTATGATCCCAAACGTGGGCAACAGATTCTCGACGCTGCCGCTCAGCTGTTCGCCATGCACCACTATCACGAAGTCCGCATGGACGACATCGCCGACCACGCAGGCGTTGCCAAGGGCACTCTCTACCGTTATTACAACGACAAGGAAGACCTCTACCTCGCCCTCACCGTCCACGGCATGCAGCGCCTCTTCGACGAGTCCCACGGCAAAACAATCGGTCCTGGTGATCCGTGTGATAAGGTTCGTGACTTCATCCGCAACATCGTTAAATTCTACGAACAGCAACCGTATTTTCTCGAACTGATCCAACGTATCGAAACATCCGGATCGACTGCGTCAACGAACGCTCTCCACGCCATCCGTACTCAGTGGTTTCAACTCGTTACCGAGCTCGTCTCACAACTTGAATCCATAGGCAAACCGATGGCCGAACGCCCGCAATGGGCCGCGTTGGCGCTGGTCGGCATCATCCGCGGTTTGCTTCGCTTCACACCACAGCCCTGGCCAAGCGACATGGCCGATTGGATCTACGACCAGTTCATGCACGGCATGACAACACGTGCCGCTTGTGTTTAGCGCTCACGAGGTGCTTTCTCGGTTGCGGCTTATTGCTCGAAAGGCGTTAAGCGGCAAGCGGCAAACCCACAATGGAGTTTCCATGCGAACCATCCTCTCGATTACCTTTCTTAGCGTATCTCTCCTTCACGCCGGCGAGCCGACAATTCCCGTTAGCATGCGCATCGCCGATCTCAAGGTCGGCGAAATGCAAATTGTCACGCTAAGCGGCAAGCGCATGGTATCGGTAAAACTGGTCGAATTGAAGGAAAGCCGCGACGAATTGCGTGGTGCCGTCCGCCGGGCGGAGGTCAAGGTGCTGATGAATGATACGCCGGTGACGCTCGTGTCGGCGAACTACCGGCTGCCGACGCGGGTTGGCGACCTGCTTGTCGATTGTCCGATTACCGCCGGCTATCCGGGCAATGCTACGAAGGGTGTCGCCGGCGAAAATCCGTGGGGGCTCGACGCCGACGCCCGCATTCGCGTTTGGCCTGGCGACGAACCGTTGCTCGCGCCGGGCACGTTCATCTATCCCGCCAAGCAACGCTGGTTCGCTAGCCAAACCCAGATGGCCAACGAGCCGGTGTTCGTCGACGGCGGCGAGAATCCGCTTAACAAGAAAATCTACTACCACTACGGCCTGGACATCGGCGGGGCCGAGAAACTCGTCGATGTCGTCGCAGCCACTGAGGGCACCGTCATTTCGTCGGGCAAGGCGATCCTTTCCGGGTACGAGAAATCGCCTGTCAAGCCGCGCTATGACGTTGTCTACCTGCTCGATGGCCGGGGGTGGTTTTTTCGCTATAGCCACCTGCATACCATCATGCCGTCGATCAAACCCGGTGCGAAGGTCAAGATTGGCCAACGCATCGGCATCCTTGGTAAGGAAGGCGGCAGCGGCGGGTGGTCGCACCTTCACTTCGACATCACCGGAAAGCAACCCTCAGGCAAATGGGGCATCATCGACGGTTACGCCTTCCTCTGGGACGCTTACATCCGCCAATACAAACCAGCGCTCATCGCGCACGCCAGGCCGCACCATTTCGCGACTGTGGGCGTAAAAGTCACGCTCGACGGCTCACGCTCCTGGGCTGCCGCGGGCAAGATCGACGCCTTCGACTGGACCTGTTCCGACGGCACGAAAGGCAGAGGCGAGCAGGTCGAGCGAAGCTACTCCAGGCCCGGCGTCTATAGCGAAATACTAAGAATCCGCGACGGGGCAGGGCGGATCGACTACGACTTCGCCGTGGTTCACGTCCATGCCAAAGATCCGAAGGCAAAAATGCCGCCGTCGATCCATGCCGTCTACTACCCGACATTCGACATCAAGGCCGGCGACCCTGTCACCTTCAAGGTCCGTACGTTTCGCACAACCGACGGCAAAGAAACTTGGGACTTTGGCGATGGCAGCCCGAAAGTCATCGTGCAAAGTGATGGCAACGTCGTGCCCCTCGCCAAGGATGGGTATGCCCTCACCGTACATCGTTTTCAACGCGCTGGCCATTACGTCGTGCAGGTCCAGCGCACCGATTCGCTCGGCCAAACCGCCGTAGCGCATTTGCAGGTGCGCGTCGGCGCGTGAGGCCCTCGTTTAGCCGCTCGCTTTCGGCGAGCGCGAACAGGTACCGCACGACACTGCGGTCCGGCTAACGCTTTTTGTTTTTAACGTAACCTATTTTGCAACAATGACCTAGTGCCATGTCCAGACTAAATTTTCGGGATAGAGCCGCTTCAATTTGAGCCTCGCCTTGTCGATGGTGAATTGCCAATCGACGGCACGTTGCTTTTGATTGACACGGGCGGACCACGCAGCAATTTCGGTCTGCAGCGTTTCAAGGTCGCCGATCCGTCGGTCCTTCAAGCATTGGCTGGTCATGCAACTCAACTCGCATTCCGCGATGTTGAGCCAACTGCCGTGCTTAAGTCGATCCGCCGTACGTAGTCACAGGCCTTCTCGGGCGGGAAGGCTTCGTAGAACGCCCCCTTGGTGTGCCCGTTCAAGTTATCGCAGACCAACGTGATCCGATCGTTGTCGGCATAGCGCGTATCTAGCAAATAGGCGACTTCATGAGCCCAATCGTACTTGGTGCGGCGTGGCCGGGCCGTCGCTTGGCGGAAGCCCGAGAGCGGTTCGGTGAACATGAAGATGCTGGCCGTACCTTTCCGTTCGTACTCGTAATCGACCCGCTCCGGATGCTCCTTGGTTGCCGGGATCGGCACGCGCGTCTCGCCTATCAGTTGCACCGGTTGCTCGTCCATGCACACCACGGGGTTGGCGGGATCGTAGGTCGTGTGGACAACGATTGGGCAACGGACGCAAACTTGTTTACCGCAAGAGCACCATGATGGACGCCACCATGATGAATCCCATGAAGTTGCGTGCGGTCTTTTCGTATCGCGTTGCGACGCGCCGATACTGCTTCAGCTTGA
>SIAQ01000086.1 GCA_009697105.1 Gemmataceae bacterium
GTAAAAAATACCTCCGGGCCGCAGTCTATAAAGGTAAGGACGACGGTGTGGAAAACGTTACAAACCAAACTTACAAGCAGGGACACTTAGATCGTCGCCGCATTCGGATGTCACGATGCGGTAAAACTTAAGGCGCCAGCGAAGGGCACGCAACGGCCCTTCGCTGGCGCTCAGGCTCTGACTGGACAAATTCATCCGCTCGAAGTATAATTCGGCGATTATTCTTGACGCCGCCGACAAAAGTACGAGCCGGAAGCGTAAGCGACGGATTTCTCCAGTCCGTCTCGTAAACCGACTTTTGTCGGTGGCGTCATTCTTGCCAATCCAAGATCGATTCGGTCTAATACGAGAATTGCAGGATCGTCGAAGTGTGAGCGGAACCTGATTTCATACTGGTGTGGTTATAACCATCTTGCGGGGCAATTGCAATGAGAAAAACGTGAATCCGACCACGAAACCTGAGATGCCGCAGCCGCCGAAGTTGCTCGATCAGGTCGCGGGGAAGATACGGCTTTTGCACTAGCTCGAAGCGCACCGAGTCGGCGTATGTCGATTGGATCAAGCGGTTGATTTTGTTTCATAATATATTCCACACGGTTGGAAATGTCGCATTTTCGGACGAATCGAATCGGTTCTGAGCCGCGACCGTGAGGGAGCGGCCGACAGGATGCCGTGCGTTTTCTGTCGGCCGCTCCCTCACGGTCGCGGCTCGGAAAAACGACAATCCCATCCGCCGAAGGTATAGTCCGCGGGGCAGGCTTTCCAGCCTGCCGTATTTTGACGATCCTGGGCAAGTCACGGCAGGCTAGAAAGCCTGCCCCACGGGCCACTGGCTGTCTATATACCTTGAGCGGTTAGAAATGACATTTTGATAGGACGGCCCTGAGCCGTTCCGACTTTGTGCCAAATCAGGCCGCGTGGAATATAAACGGGGGATTCAAACTGCATGCACGTACCCCCCTTTCTCCCTGGGATTCGTGGCCAACATCCCATATAAAGTGCAAAAAAGGCCGAAAACGTGCCAAACCGCTTGGCCATCGGCTGTTGGCCGAGCGGTTGTTTATGCACCGACCCTGGCGACGAGTGTGATCGCGGCGGTTTCGGTGCGCAGGATGCGTGGGCCAAGGTTGACGGCTTGCCAGCCATGAGCGATGGCGTGCGTTACCTCGGCGTTGGTGAGGCCGCCCTCTGGGCCGACGATGAGGCGGATCGCGTTGGCGGTTGTCGTCAGCGGTTGGGGTTGGGCGTCGTAGGGATGGGCGATCAGGCCGATTTCGGTCGGTTGTCGACTTTCGGCATAGGCGGCCACGGGCATGGGGTCGGTGATCGACATCAGCACATTGCGTCGGCATTGCTTGCTTGCTTCGATAACGTAACGCTCCAGCTTCTCCCGTTTGCCGTCGCGCGGGTAGTTTGCCGAGTGTTTGCATTCGATCGGCGTGAAACTGGCGACGCCGAGTTCCGTCAGCTTTTCGACGAGGAACTGCACGCGATCGCCTTTGGGCAGGGCGACGCCGACGTGGATTGGCGTTTGGCGTTCGCGTTGCGGCGATTCGATGGCGATGATTTCGAGCGTCACCTCGCGTCGGTCGGCGTAGAGGACACGTGCGGGGTATTCATGGCCGTCGCCGTTGAATAGGTAGACGGCGTCGCCGGCGCGGAGTCGGCATACCGTGGCAAGATGGTGAGCCTCGGGGCCGTCGAAATGCATCGAACCGGGAGCTAACGGCAAACTGACGTAAAATCTTTCCGACATCTATGGTAGATTATACATCGGACCTTACCAGGACGAGAGTAGATCGTCCCTTCTTTTGCTGAATGGATTCGCAAGTTGGGATGGGGCAACATGTCGAAGCACACAAAAGACAGCTCTCAGCAAACGACCAAGCAGATGCTGGACGAGCTGGATGCGTTGATGGAGAGGATGCTAGCGCTCCCGGTCAGTCAACCTGACGCCGTGGCGCCGTTTCCGAAATCCGTGGTCAAAGGTCCGACATTGGCAGCCACGCTGACACTGTTGGAACGGTCGCCGGCGCCGAATCCGACTCCGGCAACCGTGCCCGTCACGGCGCCGCCTACGGATTCGCAGGGTTGGCATGACCACCCGATTTTGAATCCTCCACACTTTACACAAGCCGGTCAGGAATCGCTGACGGCACCTGAGCCGAGCGACCAGCCTGTACCGTTGACAAATGCGGTGCTGCCTCCGAGCGCACTCGCGCGGATGGAACCGTTGCTTGCGGGGCTTCCCGATTTGTCAATGCCGAAGGTAACCGGTTGGTTCTATCTTCCGCTGGTGTGGTTGAACGAGCTATTCGATGGCGTGACATCGATTGCTTGGGGCACAGGCTGGATTCGTATGGCCGGCGGGCGGCGGTTCTTGGGATTTTCGGGAATCGCGTTGTTCCTCATTGCGCTCGGCTGGGCACTGGTCGATTGGAGGGGCTGGAACTGGTAGTGTGAGTTCATAAGGTAGTGGTGAGCGGCTGTGGGTGCGAACTTAGGAAAAAGCCGCCGAGCGCCAAATATGACGCGTTCATCAAAAGTCGATTTTCCGTCGGAGGCTGAAGCGTAAGCGAGCCATTCAGGCCGCCTCGCTTACGCTTCAGCCTCGGAAATCATCTTTTGAGGGGGGCGTCAAATATGACGCGATCGACAAAAGGCAATTTTCCGTCGGAGGCTGAAGAGGCATTCAGGCCGCCTCGCTTACGCTTCAGCCTCGGAAATCATCTTTTGGCGGTGGCGTCAAATATCCCTTTTTCGCGAACGAAATACACCCTGGCATAAGTTCGTCGTTGCCTTGAGATGCGGTTACTTGGAGTTTCAAGATCATGAGTTCGGCTCCGATTGCCAATCCATCGTCCGCGCCACGGGAGCCTGAACCATGGGCCGCTTTTCTTAGCTACCTGATTCCCGGTTTGGGACAAATCGTGCAGGGGCGGTATGGTAAGGGCACGCTATTCATGGCGTCGCTGCTGGGCATGTTCATGCTTGGCCAAGGGATGGGCGATTGGAGCAACGTCTACGTCTATGCCGAGTCGAATGACCCGAACCGTGGCCCAAAGACGGCGGGGGCGCTGATGAACCGCTGGCATTATGCCGGGCAGTTCTGGATCGGCGTCGCGGCTTGGCCGGCGCTGGTGCAACATTTCGAGGTCTGGGTTCCTGGCCGCGATACCTACCCGCTCATCAACAACTTTCAACGGATGCCCCGGGAAGCCGACGTCAACATACTGTTTCAGAACAGCGACAAAACACCGGACCTTGGCTGGGTGTACACGGTGATCGCGGGCATGTTGAATTTGCTCGTGATCTATGACGCTTACGCCGGGCCGATGTTTCCCGCCATCACGCGCAAGCCAGACGGTAAGACGGACCCGAGTCCCACGACGCAAACGAAGACGGAGGGAGCGGCATGATCCTGTTCGCCATGTCGATCTATTGGCATCTGCCGTTCATGCTGCTCGTCATCAGCTTGGTCTATAGTGCGACGCGCCATGAAGATTGGAACGACATCCTCGTGGAGGCGTTTCGCTGGGGCATCCGCATGTTCGGCTTCATGGCCATCGTCGGCGTGGTGCTGTTCGGCGTGACGTGGCTGTTTTTGAGGTAGTGGGAAATCACGATCGTGCTCGACGAGGGCGAGCGACAATACACTTCATCGGTCGATCGAAGGGATTGCGAAGCCCTAACTAGCAGGCAAAGAACAGCTTGGGACCGAAAAACCGACGCCGACGGACAGCCAGGGACGAACAAGATACACCCGAAGCGCACCCGGCGCAACAAAAACGACACCCGACGACATCGAACTGGAAGAAAAAATGACTGACGAACAATGGCAATCGCTACTGTTCAATTGTCAAGGCGTATTCCGTCCCGCATCTCCTCTGGATAGCCGTGACCTTTTCTCTGGTCGAACGGAACAAATCGTCAGGACGGGTCAAGCGGTGCATACCATCGGGCAGCACGCTATTATTTTCGGTCAACGAGGGGTCGGAAAGAGTTCTCTCGCGAACATCTTGAAGATCCTGTTGAGCGGAGAAAAAAAGATTGTCGTAAAGGTCAATTGCCATAAAGACGACAGCTTTTCAAAGATCTGGAAAAATGCACTTGATGAGATCCATTTTGTCGAGCAAAAGACAGTAAGTGTGATCGGAGCGACTAGAGACATCTATTCAAGTCCAGGGGATTCGCTACGAGATGACGCTGGGGTGAGTGAAGTAAAAAAGGCCCTCTCGGTGATTGGAAGGCAGTCTGATACGGTTTTCATCTTCGACGAATTTGATCGCCTGCATGGGCTAAAAGTCCAACAGATGTTCGCGGACCTAATAAAAGACCTTTCGGACCACGCTGTAAATTCCACGCTGATTCTCGTTGGTGTCGCAAATGATGTGAGCGGAATTATTCAGGAACATGCTTCGATAGATCGATGCGTCGTACAGATCCCGATGCCGAGAATGAACAATGAGGAACTCAAAGAGATCATTCAGAAAGCCATGCAAGAACTTGGCACGACGATCGAGGCAGAGGCACTTGAATTGATCGTTGCCATATCGCAAGGATTGCCTCATTACACGCATCTAATCGGCCGCGAGTCTGTGAGCAATGCGATCAAGGCCAAGAGATTGAATTCCAAAATAGACGATGTGAAGGCAGGTGTTAATACCGCCGTTCAAAATACGAAGGGCACTTTATTAGACACTTACCAAGCCGCCACGCGCGGACAGAGAAAAGGAACTTTATTCCAGCACGTCTTGCTTGCCTGTGCTCTTGCCGAAGTTGATGACCAAGGTTTCTTTATTTCGGCAGCAGTTCGGAATCCACTGACAAGAATAATGAAAACGGTCTCCAGCCGGAATCCGACCGATTCGATCAAAATCGATTATGATATTTCTGGATTCTCACAGCACCTTGACAAATTCTCCTCCGATCCGACTCGCGGGCCTGTTCTCGAAAAAGCAGGGACAGCCCGAAAATTTCGGTTCCGTTTCTTGAATCCACTGCTCCAACCATACGTCATCATGAGGGGAGTATCTGATGGCTTTCTTGACGGAGAACTCCTCGAATTGCTCCGCTCAAAAAAACAACCAGAATATTAATCGCGTTACGCCCACGGTGAATGCATTACAACTCCCATTTGGCATTGAATAGTTCCAATTGTTTCGTTTTTTTCGGCTTACATGACGATGACAGCGGCTAAACGAATTCCAATCCCATGAACGACTCCAACACCGATTCCTTCCGCTGGCAGGCATTTTTTCAGCACGCTGGGCAACCGGTGTTTCTGCTCAATCGGCGTCGGCAAATCCTATTCGCGAATCGGGCCTGGGAAACATGCACCGGGTTGAAGCTCGCGGAAGTCCGCGGCAGCGCATGCCGACGACGTGCCGGATCGACCAAGCTCGAACGCGCGGAAGCGATACTCGCCGCCTGCGCCCCGCCAATCGAAGCGGTGCACGGGCAGACGCGGCAAAGTCGGCGTCGCGTGCCCGGCAGTCTGGACTGGTGGGAGATTCAGTTCATTCCACTGGCCGGCCCGGAACATCTGCTTGGCATCCTTGGCATCATCCGCGTGCTGCCCGCTCCGACGGCGCCGACATTCAGCCTGCCGCCGAAACTTAACACCCTACGCGATCGCCTGGTGTCGCGTTATCGCTTGATCGATACCGCCGAATGCACGCCGGCCGTTGCGCGCATGCATGCCCAGGCCAGGCTCGCCGCCGACATGGACGTACCGATCAGCATCGTAGGCGAAACCGGCACAGGCAAAGAATGGCTGGCGCGCGCGATCCATCAACTCGGCGAGCGTCGGCACCATGCGTTCGCGTGTTTCGACGCCGACAAGATTCCGGCTGAGTTATTAGGCGACGTGTTGTTCGGTTCACGCAGCCGACAGCTGGCACTGGGAACGGTCTATTTGCGTTCGCCAGGTTCTTTGCCGAGAGAGATTCAAGAACAGCTGGCGGAGGCATTGCGTGCGAAAGAGAACGCGGAGTTCCCACGCGTTATCGTGGGCCACGACCATGAACCGCGGGCGGAGATACAGGCCGGGCGCTTGCTCGTGGAGTTTCATTTCGCCGCCAGTGCGTTGACGATTGAGGTTCCGCCGTTGCGCGAACGATTGGATGAATTGGATCGCTTCATCGAGATTTTCATCCAGAACGCCGGCGAATTGCAACCGCATGCGGCGGCGGGAGTGGCCAAGGAAGCGCTGAACACGTTGCGCGGTTATCCGTGGCCTGGCAATCTTCGCGAACTCCAGCAGGTCGTGTCCGGCGCCTGCCAACGCGCCCAGACAGACCGCATCGAGCTTGCCGATCTGCCGTTCTATTTGAAGCAGGGCAAGCTGCCCGCGGAGAGACGCTTGCCACTCGACACGTTGTTGGAGCAAGTGGAGCGTCGTCTGATTGCGTTGGCGATGCGCCTGACGCAAGACAACCACACGCGAGCCGCCGAGCTGCTGGAGATTTGGCGTCCGCGATTGCTACGACGGCTCGAAAAATTTGGCGGCAACCAACAATAGTCTCCCTATATAGTGTACTCAATCACAAAAAGCGGCATCCGAAAATCCACCATGCAACAAACACAAATCCTGACCTATGGGCTGACCGGCATCGCTAGCGAGCGATTGCGCGAATTGGCGACGGCACGGCGGATTTGGTTGCGCGAAACGAATCAGACAGCCGCGTGCCAAAATCTGTTGCAGTCGGCCCCGACGTTGTTGATTGTGCAGCTGGGCCGAGATTTGGAGCGCGAGTTGGCGCTTGTCGGAATCGCACACGATTGCGTGCCGAGAGCTGCGATTGTCGTGATCGGCGAGACGGATAGCGCCGGCCTGGCGGGCTTGGCGTGGGAGTTCGGCGCAACCTATGCGTTGTTTCCGCCGACGCCCGTGGAACGCCTGAACGAAATCGTGAACTTCATGCTGCGGGAGCGGACGCCATGACGACCGGCAAAAATCGGCGTGTGGTCGAAACGCATTGGCGTGGCGTGGAGATGCCGGCCGTGCTGGAGACGCGTTGCACGGGCTGCGGTTGGTGCGTCGAGGTCTGCCCGACGCAATGCCTGGCGATGGAAGCCCATTTGCCGAGCCTGCCTCGGCCACTCGATTGCGTCAGTTGCACGCTGTGTGCGCTGATCTGTCCAGCGAATGCGATTGAAATGCGAGTTGTTTAGCCGCGACGCGCTAGCGGAGCGCGGGCTCGATTTCGCGCTCCGCTAGCGCGTCGCGGCTAAACGGGATACGTGTTACTTCTTGTCGCCCGTTTTGTCCTTGGCCGGAACCTCGACGCCCTTTGTCTTCAGATACTTCGCACGTTGGTCGTCCGTTAGCACCGCGAAGACGTCCTTGTGCTCTTGGTTCTTCAGATCCTTGGCCTTCTTTTCGAGTTCGACGATCTTTGCCTTGAAGTCGGCTTGGATGCCGTACACTTTCGATTTTTGCTCAGCCGACAGATTCAGATCCTTGAACCCGGGAGGCAGAAATCCCTTGGCTTTTTCCTTCTTGTCTTTGTCCTGCGATTCGCCCGTGCTGACGAGCAGCGAAAGGGCGAGCAATAACGAAGCGCACACAGCGGACAGGCGTAGCATGGATTACCTCGGAAAATAGATTGTGACGGATTGTTCCCGCGCGGGTTGGGATGAGAAAATTCTACCCGACTCGATTGGTCGGCGTCAACGAAAATACCGGATTATTTCGACATATTTCTCGCCAGCGTCTCCAAGTCTCCCATACCAATTCCTCGCCGAGTGACTAGAATTTCGTTTACCTGCCAACGGCCTTCACGAAATCTTAACCAGAGGCGACATATAAATTGCGAGATAATTCCACTCGCGATTCTGGGGGGCTACTCGTGATCACACGTCTCTTCTCCGCAATACTCGCAACAACGCTACTGACGACGTTCGCGCCGGCTTTCGCCCGTGCGCAATCGAAACCCGAAGTCAAAGCCGCACCGATGCTGAAACGCGACGATGTCTTCACGCCAGGCAAAATCTGGTCGATCCATCTACGCATCGGCGCCAAAGACTATCCCGCGATGAACCCCAAAGGAGGCGGCATGTTCGGGTTTCCGTTTCCCAAGAAAGACGACGTCCCGCCAAAGAAAGACGAAAAGAACGCCAACGCCGACACGCACAAGAGCAAGGCCTTCGGCATGGAGTTCCCCTGGGTGAAAGGCGATCTGGAATTTGAAGATGCTGTCGTGAAGGAAATCGGCATCCGCTACAAGGGCAACTCCACTTACAAATCTTCCGAGAATCATCCCAAACGTCCGCTCAAACTCGATATCAACCACTTCCACAGCGAACAGAAACTGCATGGCCTATCCGGGCTCAGCCTTGGTAACAACATCATGGACCAGACGCGCCTGCGCGAAACCCTGGCGTATTCGCTCTTTCACTCCGTCAAGCTACCCGCCCCGCGCACGGCGTTTGCGAAGGTGCATCTCACCGTGCCCGATAAGTACGATCGCACCTACATCGGCCTGTACACACTCATCGAGCCGGTCGATAAGCCGTTCCTGCGCGAGCATTTCAAGAACGACAATGGCATGTTGCTCAAACCCGAACGCGTTCAAGGAATCATGTATCTCGGCGACAATTGGACCGCTTACAACGACAAGTACAACCCGAAACGCGAACCGACCGACGCCCAGAAGAAGCGCTTCATCGAATTCGCCAAGCTCGTCAACACCGCGGACGATGCGACCTTCAAAGCGAAGATCGGCGACTACCTCGATGTCGATGGCTTCCTGCGTTACGCCGCCGTCAATAGTTTGCTCGTCAACATCGACAGCTTCTTCGGCTTGGGGCATAACTATTTCCTTTATCTGCACCCAAAGACGAAGCAATTCCACTTCATTCCGTGGGACATGGACCTCGCGTTTGGCGGTTTTTTCTTCGCTGGCCCGGATCAGATCGATTGGAGTATCGCCAAGCCGTACACCGGAAACAACAAGCTCACGGAACGGGTATTAGCTATCGGAATCTACAAGGACGCCTATCGCGGTTACTTAAAGACCTTGACTGAAAAGGCGTTTAATGCAAAGATCATGATGGACAAGATCGAGAAGCTGGAAGCGGTTGTCAAAGACGCGATTGCCAAGGAGCCGCCGTCGCCCAGCAAAGGCTTCGGGTTCGGTCCGCCCGGTGGCATGGGGAAACAGGATTTGCGAAACTTCATCGCCAAGCGCACCGATTCAGTCATCGCCCAGCTTGACGGAAAATCGCAGGGCAAAGAACTCGCCGGCATGAACTTTGGCAAAGGTCCGCCAGGTGGGTTCGGCAAGGGTCCATTCGGATTCGGGCCAGGACAGCAACTGGCGAAACCGGTCATGGAGCAGGCCGACACCGACAAGAACGGCAAACTCTCGCGCGATGAATTCCGCCTGGCTGCCGGTCGCTTGTTCAAAGCCGCTGGAGGCGACGGGAAGACGCCCGTGAGTCATAAGGAACTCGTCGAGACGCTCGAGCGCATCCTGCCGCCTCCTCCGGGCTTCGGCGGGTTCAAACCGCCTCCTCCGCCCAAAGGTTTCGGCCCTGCCAAAGGAATCGTCGGGGCGATGTTCAAAGTGCTGGGCAGCGATCCGAGCCAAAAGGTCTCGCGCGACGAGTTTCTTGCTGGCGCCGAGAAATTGTTCAAACAATGGGACAAAGACAACACCGGCACGATCGACGAGAGGCGTCTAATGGAAGCGATCAACCAGGTCATGCCCCCACCGCAATTTGGCCCCGGCCCAGGACCATTCCAACCGAAGAAAGATGCGCCGCGATTACCGTAGGCATCACGCCGAGTGTGAGGGAAGTGCATTTGCCATAAATTGGGAGCTTCGTCAAGGTTGTGGAAACGGAAATGCAAGCCCAAGGGTGAGGTACTCCGAACCCTTGGGATCCCAGAGGTTCGGAGTACCTCACCACTGGGCTTACGTCAAATCCACAAATACATCAACGGGAGCAGGACAGATGAGCGACGGAATCGTGCCGCCCACGGCAATCGGGGACTTAGCGACAATGGAATCCGCTCCTCGCCCGGCGATCATCGAAGTTTCGGGCGGCGCCTACACCTGGCAACAGTCCGAGGAAGCACTCTCGCCGTCGCTGTGGAAAAATCGCGAAGAACCGGCCTTTGAACTAAAGTTCCAACTCGACCCCGCCAAGGCGGAATTGATCCGCGAATGGGCGCGCGAACACCTCACACCTGATCCGCACAGCCTTCCCGAACTCGGTCACGCCTACTTCGTCCACGGGCTATATTTCGACACCCCGGCATTCGACGTCTACCAACGCTCGCCACGCTACAAACGCAAGAAATATCGCCTGCGCCGCTACGGCGACAATGACATGATCTTTCTCGAACAGAAGCGCAAGAAGAACGGCAAAGTCGCCAAACGTCGTGTGCTTGTTGCCGAGACCGACCTCGAACGATTGCATGCCGAACTCGATCCGCAATGGGAAGGGCACTGGTTCCATCGTCGCCTCGCCGCGCGTGAGCTCGTTCCCAGTTGCCTGATCAGTTATCGCCGACAGGCCTTTTTCGGAAACAACGCCGAGGGGCCATTGCGTCTGACGTTGGATCGCGATTTGCGCGGGCAGCTTGCCCAGCAGCTCAAAGTCGAACCGGTGATTGCTGGAATGCAGATGTTGCCAGGCTCCGTTTTGCTCGAGATGAAGTATCGCAAAAATATGCCGGCGCTGTTTCGTTCGTTGATGTTGGATTTTGGCTTGAATCCCAGCACTGTCTCGAAGTATCGCCACGCGCTTGAGGTTCTTGGCCGAGCGCCGATTGGCGGAGGATCGTCCGATGGGGTTTGAAGACCTGTTCCCAAAAGCAACGCCGACATCGACTGATCTCGCGATCGACGAGCTAATCAAACGCATCGTGTTGGCGCTCGTGCTTGGCGGAATCGTTGCCGTCATCTATCGGGCAACGCAACGCAAGGAAGCTCTGCGCGCGCCGACCTTCGGTTCGACGCTCGTCATGCTGTGCGGGTTGATCGCGATCCTTCCGAACGTCATCGGCGAAAGCGCCGCCCGGGCGTTCAGCCTCGTCGGCGTGCTCTCGATCGTTCGCTTTCGCACCGTCGTCGAGGACTCTCGCGATACGGCCTTCGTCATCTTCGTCGTCGTCCTCGGCATGGCGTGTGGGCTTGGCAATCGTGATGTCGCGCTCATCGGGTTGGCGTTCGTAGGACTGACAGCGATCGCGTTGTACTTCGTGAACAAGATGACCGAACCCGTTCACGTCGAGGCCGACTGGTTGCTGCTCTTGCGCGTCGGCATCGCCAAGAACGGCGAACAGCCTTGGGAAGTGATGCTCGCCCAGCATTGCACGCGATTCACCCTGGAGAGCACCGCGACCGCCAAGCAAGGCGCCGCCCTTGATGTCGTCTACAAGCTGAGGCTCAAACCCGGCGTGACGCCGATGCAATTGCTCAATGAACTCAATCGCATCGAGGGCGTGCAGAATCTTGAACTGAAGAAGCAAGGGTGATGATCCCGTGGGCAAGCCCAGGGGTGAGGTACTCCGAACCCCTGGGATCGGCGAACGTGCGGCTTTATCCCAGGGGTTCGGAGTACCTCACCCCTGGGCTTGGTTGAAAATCCACACGAATGAGAGAGACCAACATGCACCTGGAACTCAAATACTGCTCGATGTGAGGCTATGAGCCAAAAGCCGTCAGTTTGACGAGCAAATTACTGATCGAATACAAGCAACGCATCAAAGGCCTGAAGCTAATCCCGTCCAGTGGCGGGTGTTTCGAGTTATCGCTCGATGGCGAGCTGATCTACTCCAAGCTCAGCACCGGCAAATTTCCCGATGAAACGTCGATGGTCCAAGAAGTCGGTAAACGCCTTGCGAAATGACTGGCGAGCCGAGCCGCGTGAGCGGCCGGTTTGCGGCACGGGATTCTACCGGCTCCTTACGGAGCACGGCTCGCCGGGATAATAGGAGAGCATCATGTTCATTCGCGTTCTCGCTCCGCTGCTGTGTTTGTTCCTCGCATTCAACGTCCCCGCAGCCGCCCAATCCAAGAAGGTGCTGGCGGAGAGCGAAGCGTTTTTCAAGTCGCCCAGGGTCATCGAAATCGCCATCGAGATCGACAAGAAGAACCTCGACGCACTCCGCCGTGAGCCGCGGAAATACGCGAAAGCCACGTTCAAAGTCGGCGACAAAGTCTATCCGAACATCGGCATTCATGTCAAAGGCGCCGCCGGCAGCTTCCGCGGCATCGACGACAAGCCCGGCATGACGATCAACATGAACAAGTACGACGAAGAGGCCCTCTTCTTCGGCATGGATAAATGGCATCTCGCCAATTCGCTTCAAGACCCCAGCTACCTCTCCGAACTCATCTGTGGCGAATTATTCCGCGCCGCCGGCGTTCCCGCCTCGCGCGTCAGCCATGCAATCGTAACCATCAATGGCCGTAAGTGCGGACTTTATTACATCAAGGAAGGCTACGATAAATATTTCCTACGCTACAATTTCAAGGAATCGGACGGCAACTTTTACGACGGCGGGTTCCTGCGTGAAATCGATCAGCCGTTGCAACTGCTCTCGAGTCGAGCGGACGTCAAGGATCGCTCCGATCTGAAAACGCTCGCCGCCGCCGCCCGCGAACCAAATCCGCAATTGCGCATGGAGAAGCTCGAAAAAGTTCTCGACATGGACAAGTTCATCAGCTACCTCGTCCTCGAATCGATCACCTGGGACTGGGACGGCTACCCGATGAATCGCAACAACTACCGCATCTACCACGACAAGAAAAAAGACAAGCTCGTCTTCATCCCTTCGGGCATGGATCAAATGTTCGGCAACCCCGGCGGGCCGCTCATTCCGGGCTTTCAAGGCATGGTGGCGGCGGCGGTCATCAATTCGCCCGAAGGACGCAAGCGTTACTACGCACGCATGGCCGAGATCAACCGCGACGTGATCGAGCTCGACAAGATAAATAAACGACTCGACGAAGTGCTGGCGGTGGTTCAACCGGCGTTGACGTCGATCAACAAAGGGGCGGGCGGCGATCTGCCCAATCAAGTCAATCGCATCAAACAGTCGATGGCTCAGCGGGCGAAGTCGATCGAGCAACAACTCAAGCCGATTCTGGGCGACAAGGGTGTGCGGATGGGCGCGCTCACCGAGATCAAGGGTGGGGCCGATCTGGTCCTCGACAACATCCGTTTCGTCGCCGAGAAGGCCGAGGCAAACGCGACGGGCAAGTTCTATTGGCGCCGCAAAGGCGAGGCCAAGTTCGCCGACGTGCCTTTGGAGCGACTCGACAAAGAGCGTTTCAAGGTGACGCTGCCAGCCGCCGTAACCAAGGCGCCGTTTGAATATTACCTGGAGGTGGACGAGGCAGGCCAAAAGCCGACGTGGGCGCCGACGCGCGGCGCGCTGACGCCGTTGTTCGTCGTGCCCGATTTGACGCCGCCGACTATTGTGCCCGAACTGACGGCGACATTCGTGAAGAGCTTCCGCGTGACGATCGAGTGGAAGCCAGCCACTGACGATCGCAAGGTCGTCGAGTATCGCATACATCGCGGGCCGGCGGATCGATTCCCGCTCGATCCGAAATCGCTGCTCGCGAAGTTGCCCGCCGACAAACTCAGTTTCAGCGACAACGCGCCGCCAGCCAAACAGACCGTGTGGTACGGCGTGCAAGCAGTCGATATCGTCGGCCGCGACGGCGAGGTCCGCTATCTCCGCGTCGACGTTCCCGATCCGAAGCTGCCGATCAACGTGCTTCAGATCCAGGCCCTGCCGGCGTCCAAGGCGGTTCTCGTCGCCTGGACCGGCGAGCTGGAGCCGACCGTGGCCGTCGTCGAAATTCATCGCGGTGAAGGCAAAGACGGCGCGACCAAGAAGATCGGCGAAGTCAGCGATCTCAAGCAAGCACGCTTTATCGACAAAGACACGAAGCTCGGCATCCACTACCGCTATTTCGTTCGCTTCCGCACCTCAACAGGCGTCGTCGGGGAACCGGGCAAGATCGTCACCGCGTCGCCTTTACGCTTTGTACAACGGATCAACTGCGGCGGTCCCGAAATCGCCGGCGACGACGGCGTCTCCTGGGAAGCCGACAATGGCGACGGACATAAAACCGTCAAGTACGGCGGCACAAGCACCTGGACCAACGGCGACAGCCCCAAGAAGGACATCTATCAAACTGAACGCTGGGCCAGCGTTGGCCTGGGCTATTCCTTCAAAGTCGATCCAGGCCGTTATGAAGTCGTGCTGCACTTTGCTGAGACCAATTCCGATTTCGCAACCAAGGGCGGCCGGGTGTTCGATATCGAAATCAACGAGAAAAAAGTTGCCGAGAAAGTGGACGTGTTCACCGAAGCGAAAGGGCAGGGGAAGCCCTGGCAGTTCCGCCATGTCGTCGCGATTACCGAAGGCGAGTTGGAGGTCGTGCTGCGCGCCAACCCGACCGGCCCCGCGATCAAGGGGATCGAGATTCGCGGACTGGCGCCGACGAAATAACCTGATCTACCGCTTGCGGCTTAGCGCTCGGAACAGCCGACGTGAGCGCTAAGCCGCAAGCGGTAGGAAAAAACATGCGACTGCGCGCACGCCACTACCGAACCGGGCAACGCCTCGACTTCATCTGCGAGCGCGGCGTCATCGCACGCACCGAGCCGGTGAGTATGATCGCCGCCGACGTTGAAGCCGAGTGGATCGCGCCGGCGTTTTGCGATGTGCAGATTAACGGCTGCGAAGGCATCAGCTTCAACGCGCCGACGTTGAGTGCCGAGCAGATTCGCCGGGTCGTTCACGTCTGTCGATTGCACGGTATCGCCCAGTTGTGTCCGACGCTGGTGACGGCCTCGCACGAAGCGCTGATGCACGGTTTCCGCACGCTCGCCGATGCCTGCGATGCCGACGCGGAACTGAATCGCGCGATTGTCGGCATCCACCTCGAAGGGCCCTACATCGCGCCGGAAGACGGCCCACGCGGCGCCCATCCCAAGCAGCACGTTCGGCCCGCGGACTGGGACGAGTTCCGCCGCTTCCAGGACGCCGCCCGTGGCCGCATTCGTATGGTCACCGTCGCGCCGGAATCGCCAGGCGGGATCGCGTTTATCGAAAAGGCGGCCCAGGCGGGCGTCATCGTCGCACTGGGGCATACCGGCGCGTCGGGATCCTGCATCCGTGACGCCATCACCGCCGGCGCTCGTATCAGCACACATCTGGGCAACGGCTCGCATGCGATGTTGCCTCGCCATGACAACTATATCTGGGAGCAACTCGCCGACAATCGGCTCTGGGCGAGCATCATCGCCGACGGTCATCATCTGCCGGCGAGCGTGATGCGGTGCATTCTGCGCGTGAAGACGCCAAGCCGACTGATTCTGACATGCGACGCCAGTTCTCTTGCGGGGCTGCCTGCCGGTATGCATAAGGTGTGGGATCAGGATTTCGAGATTCTGCCAATTGGCAAGATCGTCGTGCGGGGCACGAGCTACCTCGGCGGTTCCTGGGCGTTCACGGAACTCTGCGTCGCGAACATGCTGAAGCTCGGCGAGACCTCGTTAAGCGAAACAATCGACCTGGCGTCGAACGGCCCGCGTGCCTTGCTCGGCCTGCCGCCTCGCTCGCTTGCTGTCGGCGAACCGGCCGAAGCAATCCTGTTCGATAGTGGCCCCAAGCGTGATTTTCATCTGCGTGCGACGGTCGTTGGCGATTTGCGCGTGACTTGATCCGCGCGAGAACGATCAACGACAGCGTTCAATCCGAATCGACTCCCGACTAATTATTCGTCATCGCATCAAATGCCCCCAGCCCAGCAGATGCGCATCCTTGGGCAGCTTGTCGGTCGGTGTCAATCGGCCGGCCATCACCAGCGTGCCGACGTGAAAGTAGACCGCGTCCCAATCCGACGGGCTGCCGGGATAATGGCCGAACCCGCCATTGGGGTTTCGGCACTTCATCACCCAGTCGGCGGCACGCTGCATCGCCTGCTTGCAATCCGCACGATCGCCACCCAGGTGCTTGAGCATGAAGACGGCATCGAAGCAAGCGTGGCGATCGCGCGCCAGCGGGTTCAGCATCCAGCTGCCGTCCGGCTTTTGATCGCTCATACAGCGTTTAAGGATCAAGTCGGCCTTCGGGGTTTTCTCGTTCAGAAGTTTATCGTAGTGCACGGCATGGAAGGTTGCCGCCACATGATCGTTGAGATAGCCGTCCTCGGCCTGGACCATCGTGCCGCGCATCGCTTGATCGGCCCCAGCGGGAAGCTTGGCGCCAACGAGCCGATACGCCAGCGGGAAGAAGCTGCTCGAATAAGCAGGGAGCTGTTTGTAGTCCTTCTCCATCACCTTGGCGAAGATCGGCAGCGGATCGTAGGCAGGCCGCGAGTCGAGACCTTTGAGCGCCATCAGCGCCATCGTCGTGTTATAGACGCGGCCTTGCGCGGACTTCGGATCGACCGTGCCCGCAGTGTGCACGAACGCGCCATCTTTTTGTTGCCGATTGATGATCCATGTCAGCGTCCGGTCCTCCTGCGGCAACTTCCAGCCGAATGTGCGATGGATGACGACGGCATACGTGACCGGCGCGAAGTTGCTGTAGGCGCTGTCGGACATCCCCTTGTACGCAGGATCGACGCCGGGCCGGAACGAGCCGTCGGGTAGGGCGGTCTTCTCCGTGAAGGCTTTGAGGCCTTTCAAAACATCGTCGGCCTTTTCGCCTCCGTTAGCCGGACGCGCGAAGGGCGGAATCAGAAACATCGCCAGAAGGATGGTGTACTTTTTCATAATGTGAGAATATCATTCAGCGATTCGATTCGCAATCGCCATTGTTTAGCCGCGACGCGAAGCGGAGCGCGGGCTTGGCGTCCGCGCTCCGCTTCGCGTCGCGGCTAAACGAAACGGGGACATCGCATGATACGATTCATTTGCACGGTGATCTTGGCGTTTCCGTCAATCACATTCGCCGGTGAAAAGCCAGCCGTCGTTCTCAAGCACGACGGCTGGGTCGCCGCGGTTGCGTTTGCACCGGACGGCAAGACGCTCGCCTCCGCTGGGTCCGACAACGTCGTGCGGCTATGGGAGGTCGGCACCTGGAAGCCGAAGGGCGTGCTGAAGGGGCATACGGATTACGTGTGTGCAGTAGCGTTTTCGCCGGACAGCAAGAGCCTGGCAACGGGAAGCTTCGACGGCACCGCAAGACTTTGGGATGTGGAAAAACGAGCTTCGCTAAAGACTTTCACTGAGCATGAGGGTGCGGTCTTTTCGATTGTTTTTCGCAAGAGCGGGACACGGCTGATCACGGGCGGCATTGACGGAGCACTTATTATAAGGTCGATAGAAACGTTGGGCCGAGATTCGTTCCGAGGACATAAGAGTTGGGCGAATAGTTTGGCGCATGACCGTAATGACACCGTAAACGCGAGTGGAAGCTCCGATGGCACCGTTGCTCTTTTCAACCGGAAAGGCGACCCTGTACTTCTCGAAGCCGGCGCCGGCGAAGTCCGCTGCGTCGCGTTCAGCCCCGATGGCAAGCTGCTCGCCGCCGGCAATCGCTATCACACCGTGCGAGTCTGGGACGTCGCTTCGCGTAAGGAAGTCAAGACGCTCACCGGCCACATGAGCGATGTCTGGTCGATCGCGTTCAGTCCCGATGGGAAGACGCTCGCCGCTGTCGACACCGATTGGAAGAAGGCATCGAAGGTCAAGCTGTGGGACACAACCACCTGGAAGGAACGCGGCTCGCTCGGCGTGCCGGGCGAGATTCTGTCGATCGCGTACTCGCCCAAGGGAGATTGGCTCGCCGTGGGAAGTTGGGATAAGACGGTTCGCGTGTTCGGGGTAAAAGAGGGGGTGAATCGATGATTTTTTGTTAGCCCAAACGTTCCTGGACGAGCGATTGAGCGCAGCGATGGGTTAGCGTGCCCAGAGATGATTTCTTGCCAAGCTTGCTCAAGTCACCGGTGTCGCGGCGACGATAACCGATTGTGACTTCCTAATTTCAGGTGCATAATGGGAACGGCAATTCCTCTCTCCAACGCTCGACGTGCGCTTGTGGCGGTCCTCGAGTACTCGCGGAAAATTCCCACCATACCCGTGAGCCGTGCGCTGAACCTATCGGCCCTGGTGCAGGCGCGGAATCGAAGTGCTTATTCCATTTCTTGGACGGCAATCTTCATTCGCGCCTATGGGATCGTCAGTTCGCGGTTCCCCGAACTCCGGCGGTCGTGGATATCGTGGCCGCGTCCGTATCTTTACGAACATCCATACAGCCAGTGCACGGTGGCAGTCGAACGGGATTGGGGCGGCGAAAAAGTGGTGCTGAAGGCTCAGATTCGCGAGCCTGAGTCGGCAACCCTGATCGAGATCCACAAGCAACTCCGTGATTTCCAGAGCGCAGATGTGTGGTCGGTCCGCGAATTTCGCGATTCGCTACGGTTTGGTTCGTTACCGACGTGGCTCCAGCGCTTAATTCTTTGGCACAGGCTCGACATCTCGGGTGCGCGACGCGTGAGGGATTTCGGCACCTTTGGAATGAGCAATTACGGAATGCTCGGTGCCGAGGCCATGCATCCGATCGGGCCGCAGACGACCGTCATGACCTTGAGTCCGATTCGGCCCAACGGCGATCTGAACGTAAAACTCGTCTATGACCACCGCGTGCTCGACGGCAGCTTTGTCGCCCGTTGCCTGACCAACCTCGATGAAGTTCTACATGACGTGATCCTTGCGGAATTCGTGCAGGGCGCCCGCGAGGCCGCGTAAGTTGCGTCGTGGTGAACCGTCGCTCGCCAAACAAGGAGGTTTCGGACGATGTGTGGAGTTGCGTCGATTGTACGCCGAGGTGGAGATTCCGTCGATCCGAGCGATTTGGCAAGGATGTGCTCGGCTATCGCGCATCGTGGCCCCGATGGCGCCGGCTACGCCCTTCTCGACAAGGGCCGCGTCGGTCTGGGACACGTCCGCCTCAGTATCGTCGATCTGGCGAGCGGCGACCAGCCCCTTTACAACGAAGACTATTCCATCGCCGCGGTTTGCAATGGCGAGCTCTACGACTACCAGGACCTGCGAAACGACCTATCCAAGCGCGGCCATCAATTCCGCACGTCGTCCGATTCGGAACTGCTCGTCCATCTCTATGAAGAATATGGTACCGAGCTTTTTCAGCATCTTCACGGCGAGTTCGCCTTTTTGCTGTGGGACGCCTCCAAGCGTCGCCTGATTGCCGGCCGTGATCCGTGCGGCATTAAGCCATTGTATTATTCGAGCACGCCCAGCGAAATTGTGTTCGCCTCGGAGGTCAAGGCGATCTATGCACTCAACCGTGTCGAGCGTGCCCTCTGCACTCGTTACTTGACCGGCCCAGCCCTCGGCATCTATCGCGAAGAATTGACGCCGTTCGCCAATGTCCACCCAGTTCGTCCGGGACATTTCCTCGTGATCGAGGCAGACGGTTCTCAGCGCGAGTGCCGCCATTTCTGCCAGACGTATGAACCTCGTATGGATATGACTTTCGCTGAGGCGAAGGCGGCGGTCCGCGATCGGCTCAACAAAGCAGTCAAACGGCGTTTGGCGGCCGACGTGCCCGTCCACGCTTATCTTAGCGGTGGCCTCGATTCGACCATCATCTGCGGACTCATGGCGCAATTTGGAACGCGCTTCACCTGTTTCAACGTCGGCTTCCCCGATTCGCCATACGATGAGTCGCACAAGGCACGGGCCGTCGCAGCCCACTTCGGCCAGCAATTCGAGACGGTCCCTTGCACGCCGCAGCTGATTGCCGAGAACATCTCGGCCGCAGTCTTCGCTACCGAGATGCCGCTCAACAACTACAACGCCGTTGCCAAGATGGTGCTGTCGAGGTACGTCCGCAGCCGTGGCGTCAAGGTGTGCCTGACGGGCGAAGGCTCGGACGAACTCTTCGGCGGCTATCCGTACTTCAAGCTTGAGGCGATCTGGCGGCTGCTGGCCGCGGGAGGTGCCGACGCCGCGAAGGGGCGCGAATTGCACCGCCGCTTCCGCACCATGGAGGTTCGCTCCGAAGGGCTCCTGTGGGACGCCAGCGATCGCTGGAAACGAGCGACCAGCATGTTCGGATATCCTAGTTTCTTCAACCTGCGAGCTCGCGATGCGGGCCGCTGCATCCGCGCCTTCTTCGACACCGGCCGCCTGGGCCTGACTCCGGACGACATGCCCGACGCCCTGCTACGCACCTCGATGCCGAAAGAGCGGTTGCAGGGTCTCGACCCCTTCAATACGTCGCGCTTGCTGACGTTGAATCAACTCTACAACATTGTCATTCCGTCGCTGGGGGACCGCGTGGAGATGGCGCATTCGCTCGAATGCCGGCCACCGTTCCTGGACCGCGACCTGATGGAGCTGATGGGTATTATTCCACCCGCGTACTTCATCGATCTCGAAAACCTGCGCGAGAAGAACCTGTTGCGCGAAGCGACGGCCGACCTGTTGCCACCCAGTTTCCAGACGGAGCACAAACATCCCTTCTTGGCTCCGACCTGGTCGAGCTTCGGCAAGACGCGTCTCGGCCGAGACTTGTTCGGCGAGTTCCTATCAGGTCAGACGACGAGGGAAGTCGGGGTCTTCCGCCCACTCGCGGTCACGCTCGCCCGTCTCGCTTTGAACTGGCTCCCGCTGCCACGCGGTCTGGGCCGCAAACTCGACGCCTTGCTCGGTACCATCCTGACGACCCATCTGCTGCATCATTCGTTCGTAAAGAACCGGATCGTTTGCGATCCGATGTTTCCCATGGTTGACCGCAGCCCGCAACGCTTGGACGGCAAACGGCACGCGGCGTGACGCAGGGATTGCTGCCGAGGAGGTGGGTGCGCCAGACCAGACCAGACCAGGCCATGCCGCACGGCACGCCGTGCCGATTATGCACATTGCGCCGTCTGTGCTGTTCCGCTGCCGGCAAATTTTGCATGTTTTCGGAAAAGGCCTGAAGTTCCTTGCCGAAACGGGGATTATCCTTTCTTAGACTTCTCTCCCCGCGTCATCCGTTTTGAGGGTAGGATCATTTCAAACGTTCGCTCCGTATTCTGCGTGTTCCTCCTGTTCGGCTTGTGGTGTCTCCCCGCTAGGGTTGCGTGCGGCCAGCAGCTATGGGTTCACGATCAGGGGATTGTCTTCGTTGTTCCTGCTTCCGGGGATTTCCGCCTGGTCGTCTCGAGCACGGAGCGTGCCGTTGCCAGCGCGGGCCTCCCGCTGCGCGTTGCCGTGGCTGATTGGGCGAGCGGCGACCTCATTGAAGACATCCGCGATCAGGACAACCATCAGCGCGGCGGCTGGCGGCTGGCACAGCGCGTGATCGCCTACCACCAGGCCTGCCCAGGACGTAAAGTGTTCTTGGTCGGGCACAGCGGTGGCACAGCCGTCCTCCTGGCGGCGACACGCTGGCTCCCCGCCAACAGCATTGAGCGTATCATCCTCCTGGCGCCAGGCGTCTCCTCCCATCACGATTTACGCCGCGCCCTGCTGGTGTCTCGGCGCGGCATCGACAACTTCTACAGCCGGCACGACGACTTCCAGGCCATGGTGGTGGATGTCTTTGGCACCAACGACGGACAGAGCACTCGATCGGCCGCCGAGGTCGGTTTCGTCCCGATCATTACCTCCCCGGCAGACGCCTTTCTCTACCGCAACCTCCGCCAGCATCCTTGGCGCGACGCATTCTCCGACCACGGCTATCACGCCGGCCACCTCGGCGTCGCCAGTCGAACGTTCCTGACCTACGCCGTGATCCCGATGCTGGCGGCCCCTTGATCTGGTTGGACTGAAAGAAGGTGTCGGGAGTCGATGATTTTTCAAACCAAATCGACTCCCGCCCCCATTAGGCGAGATTCACATGCCGAACGCTCCCGTCCAATCCCCGCCGCCGCGCCGTCTGCTCATCGAAGCGGTCATCGCTAGCACCATTGGTACGACCATCGAGTGGTATGACTTTTTCCTCTATGGCATCGCCGTGGACATTGTCTTCAGTAAGCTCTACTTTCCGCATGCAGGTAGCGCGGCGACGATTTTGGCATACTGCACCTTTACCATAGGCTTTCTCGCTCGGCCGATCGGCGGCGTCATCTTTGGGTACATGGGTGATCGCCTGGGCCGAAAGTCGGCGCTGGTGACGACGCTGCTTCTGATGGGCATCAGCACCGTGCTGATCGGGTTTCTTCCGACGTATGCGGAGATCGGGATCGCAGCGCCGATTCTGCTCACCCTGCTGCGCTTTCTGCAAGGACTGGGCGTCGGCGGCGAATGGAGCGGGGCGGTGCTGTTGGCGCTCGAATATGGCCCCACCGGACGCCGCGGTTTCGTCGCCAGTTGGCCCCAGGCGGGTGTGCCGCTCGGTCTGCTGGCGGCCAACGGTGCGATGGCGTTGTGCCAACATCTCACGGGCGACGATTTCCTCGTCTGGGGCTGGCGGATTCCGTTCTATCTGAGCGGCCTGTTGATCGTCGTCGGCCTGTTGATCCGTCTGCGCATCACCGAGACGCCGTTGTTCCTGGCCGTGCAGGAAAAGAAGGAGGTCGCCGAGGCTCCCGTCACCGATACGATCCGCCAGCACTGGCGCGACCTGCTCCTCATCGCCGGCATGCGCATTACCGAGAATGCGAGTTTTTACCTATTCGTGATCTGGATCGCCACCTACGACAATCGCGTACTCCACGTCGGCCTGCCTGTCATGATGCTCGCGGTCAACGTGGCGGCGGTCTGCGAGTTTTTCACGATCCCTCTGTTCGGCATGCTATCGGATCGCTTTTCGCGCCGGTCGATCTACATCACCGGTTGCCTGTTCCTGTTTCTCTTTGCGTTGCCGTACTATGCGCTGCTCAACACAGGCCAAACCGGCTGGATCATTTTCGCCACGGTGCTCGGCGTCTCCGTCGGCCATGCGATGCTCTACGGCGTGCAAGCATCGTTGATCCCGGAACTGTTCGGCACTCGCCTGCGCTGTACGGGAGCGTCGATCGGCTATCAACTTGCCGTGCCGATATCGGGTGGCATCGCCCCGCTTATTGCGACGACGTTGATCGACGTGTACAAGGATCAATATTGGCCGGTGGCAGCATACATCATGATCAATTCCGCGATCTCGCTGACCTGCGTCCTGATGCTGGCGGAGACGTCACGCAAGGACATTAGCTAACGAATGCGGGAGATGCTTTTCCCACGTCAATGGTGGAGGGCCACATGGTTCGGCAGAATAAGGCCGTGAAGAAAATGAAAAAAGCCGTCGCGACCCAGCAGTCACCTCTCCCATGACTACCAAGCCCGACGGCGGGTAGTTGTTGCCTGAGCAAAACGCGGGCCAATCGTGAGCCTGACGCGGATCGTGCCGTGTTTTTTGGCGCATCTATTTTATTTAATTCAAGTTACGTCACTGGCAATTTGCTGAGCGACGTGCCAGCCCCGAGTATCGACGACTCAGGTTACGCCAAATAACTCAGCACGGCCTGCCCGAAATCGTGGCAAGGTAAGTCTTCCGGCCTCGCCTCAACTGTCCACGCGATTTTGCCGATCTTACCTAAAGGCGTATTCAGCTCAGGTTTGATGTATAAAATGGATTTGAACCCAGCCGGCCTTCAGCCACGGAAACGCAAATGATGCTCCCACAGAACTGCTGTACCTGTCTCTAGGCGATTGCCGACTTACGTCGCGGGATCGCGCATCCCGGTTGGCAGTCGCCGTTCGCGTTCCCACAACAATCCACTGTCAGGAATTGGCGAGCCGTATCCCGTAGGGGGCCCGTTGACGGGCGATTCAACCAGCTGCTTACGCAGCTCGGCTCGCCGATTTTGAACAGGAGCAGCATCATGGCTACCGACTTGCGTTTGAAAGAAGGCCTGCACCAGATTACTGAGGCGATCGTCGGCACCTACGTTGAATGCAGTCACATCAATCATCTCGGCCATCGGCCGCTGCCGAGCCGCGATGCTGTCATCGACATCCTCGCCGACATCCTCGAGATCCTTTACCCCGGTTTTGGCCGACGGCAGAACCTGCACATGGGCAACGTCGAATACCACGTCGGCGACCTCGTCGATGGCCTGCACGACAAGCTGACCCAGCAGATCGCCCGCGCCATGCGCCACGATTGCAGCGAACCCGCTCCTGTCATCGACTTCGAGGCCCTGGCTCAGCAGAAAGCCATCGAGCTGCTGAAACGTCTACCACACCTGCGCGGCTTGCTCGAAAACGATGTCGAATCGGCCTTCCTCGGCGACCCGGCGGCGAAGCACCATACCGAAATCGTTTTCTGCTATCCCGGATTCGAAGCCGTCACAATATATCGCATCGCCCATGAAATTCTCCTACTGGGCGTGCCGCTTATCCCACGCATGATGACCGAGTTTGCCCATTCCAAAACGGGCATCGATATCCATCCCGGTGCTCGAATCGGACCGGGCTTTTTCATCGACCACGGCACCGGCGTCGTCATCGGCGAAACCTGCGACATCGGCCGAAATGTTAAGCTCTATCAAGGCGTGACGCTCGGCGCCCTCAGCTTCCCGCGCGACGCAGCGGGCAACATCATTCGGGGCATGAAGCGTCATCCGACTCTCGAAGACGATGTCGTCGTCTACGCCAACGCCACCATCCTCGGCGGCGATACCACGGTCGGCCACCACGCCGTCATTGGCTCGAGCGTGTGGTTAACGCACGGCGTCGAACCGTACACCGTCGTGACGCTCGAAAAACCCTCGCTGCGCATCAAAAGTCCCGAAGCCCGCGCCAACCCAAATGCAGGGTTCTATGAGATCTGAGGGCCAAATTTGGCGTCGCCTTTCCTATCGTTGTAAACGATGATATTCCCGCCCCCGACGATTTGGCGGTGAATGTGCCGAGAGGGATTCTTAACACTACAGCGCTACATTAGCAGCGGCGTTCGCTGTTTTTGGCGAGAGATTCGAGCGGCGCGATTACGCTGCTGGTGATATTCGATGACCTCAGCCGTGAATCTTACTTCTGTTGTCTGGCGCCGATTCTTCTGCCAAGTCCGGCA
>SIAQ01000087.1 GCA_009697105.1 Gemmataceae bacterium
CACCGTGCGAGCGCTAAGCCGCAAGCGGCAAATCAGGAATTAATTATCTCGATTTTCCCAAATGCAGTACTACATTACGCCGGAACCGCGACTTTGAGCTTTTCGGCGAGGGCGGTGAGCTGCTTCCACGTGCCGTCGTCGAGCGTGATGCCGGCTTGACGGCGTTGGGCGGCGGATCGGCGTTCGGGTTCGCCAGGCACGAGGATGTCGCCGGCGCCGTCCGCCTTCGGGCAGCTCTTCACGTTGCCCACTAACCCCGTCGTTTCCTTCAAAAAATGCTCCGCGCCGGCGAACGCGTTGATGTCGAGCACCACAAAGAACACCGCATTCGCCGACATGTTTGGCAAACCCGGCGTGCTGCATGGCGCGCCCGAGAAACCGCCGACGAACATGTCCATCAGCAGGCCGATGCCGAAACCTTTGTAGGCTTGCGCACCGCCGAGCGGAAGGATCGAGCCGCGCGGCTCCTTGTAGAGCACGCCGGGGTCGGTCGTCGGTTTGCCATCGGGATCGAGCAACCAGCCTTCGGGAACCTGTTGACCTTTGTTGAAGGCGACGCGGACCTTGCCCTCGGCGACCACGCTCGTGCCAATGTCGAGCACGACGGGATCGCTATTCGTGGGAGCGCCGACGCAAAGCGGATTCGTGCCGATGCGTGGTTCCTTGCCGCCGGGCGGGGCGACGCCGCGACCGAAGCCGTGATTATTGACGCTGGCGAGAAACGCCATTTTACGAGCGGCGGCGGCCTCGGCGTATTCACCCAATCTTCCGATGTGTCCGCAGTTACGCAGCGTGCCCGCGGCCAGGCCGAGCGCTTCCGCGCGCGGGATCAGGCGATCGAGCAGGCGATGCGCTTGCACTTGCCCCAAGCCCCAGCCGCCGTCGACGACCAGCACGCCTGCGGTCTCTTTGACGACGTGAAACGCCGCTCCCGGTTTCAGTCGGCCATCCTTGATCGCGTCAACGTACTGGATCACGCGAATCATGCCGTGGGAATCATGTCCGCACAGGTTCGCCAGCACCAGGCTCTCGGCAACTCGCTTCGCTTCCTCAACAGGCACCCCCGCGGCCCGGAACAGCGAATCCGCAAATGACGTCAGTTTCTCAGCGCTATAGGTTGGCACGGTCGTCGATCCTTGGTAAGAAGATAGTCGATTGTTGCATTTGCCGCTTGCGGCTTAGCGCTCAGATGGTACGATCTGAGCGCTAAGCCGCAAGCGGCAAATGCATAGCTACGGACCAATTTATTGAAGGTACCAAACCGTGTCCTTTGAGTTTGCCTGGGAAAATCGCGCGAACTCGTTCGGGGTCGATGGCCGGGTCGCCGTATTGAATGGCGAGGGCAATCGACTCGAGGTTTGGCCTGCGCTGGGCTTCAACGCCTATCGCTGGCAGTCGGCGAATCTGGAGTTGCTTTATCGCAATCCCAATTTCTTTACCGAAAAGCTACCGATGCGCAGCGGATTCCCGATCCTGTTTCCGTTTCCGAACCGCATTCGCGATGGCAAATTCACCTGGGATGGCAAGGCGTATGAGTTACCGATCGGCGATCCCGCGAAAAAGAACGCCATCCACGGCTTCGCCTTCAACCGCCCGTGGCGCGTGCTCGATCATGGCGCCAAGCCGGGCGGCGCGTGGATCACGGCGGAGTTCCACGGCTCGCAAGATGCACCCGAAACGCTGGCGTTGTGGCCGAGCGATTATCGCCTGCGCATCACGTATCGACTGCTCGATCGCGTGTTGCGTGTCGAAGCGGAGGTGGACAATCCCGGCACGCAGCCGTTGCCCTGGGGAATCGGGTATCATCCGTATTTCATGGTTGCGCCGTTTGGCGGCCCGGCGGCAGTCGTGACGGCCGCCGCCGCCAAATATTGGGAGCTGCGTGAGAACCTGCCGACGGGCCAAATCCTTGACGTGGACTACGCGCGTGAATTGCGTCACGGGCAGTTCTTCGCGAATCTCAATCTCGATGACCTCTATACTAATCTTTACGACTTTACCTACGATCAGGAAGATCGGCTCGGCATGATCGCCGTTATGCAGCATCCCTCGGGCGAGAAGATGCTGACGCTCTGGGTGAGTGAAGGATTTCGTGAGTTGATCGGCTTTACGCCGCCGCACCGCGAGGCGATCTGCCTGGAGCCGTATACCTGCATCACCGATGCGATCAACCTGCAACAGCAGAAGGTCGATGCAGGCCTGCGCGTGCTGATGCCAGGCGAGCGTTGGACAGGCGTTGTTGAAATGCACCTGGCGAATATTTAGATATTCCGCTTGCGGCTTAGCGCTCGCGTGTTTCATCCCGAGCGCTACGGCGCAAGCGAAAAAGGAGTCCCCCGTTGCCGACCAAGAAGTCCACACGAAAGAAACCGCTGTCGTTTGCGCGATTGGTGCCAACCATCGAGAGCAGATTGCGACCGCCGTTTGGCATCGCGCTGGGTTCGCCCGGCGATGCCGCGGAACTTGCCCACTGCCTGCCCGAAGGCGAGACGACCTGCTGGCAGCTGGACCAGTTCCAGGCCGACCGTCTCAGCGAGGCGCTGCGGTTGCGTGGCCGCGATGCGAAGATCGCCGTCACGCCAGACCTGTGGGATCTCGACGGCGCCTTCCAAACGCTGCTCTATCCCGTGGCGTTCGGCGGCGAGCGCGCATTGAAGCTCGATGTCATCGAGCAGGCGTTTCATGCCCTCAAGCCGCAGGGCTCGCTGGTCCTGTTCACGCCGTACGATCACGATCATTTCTTCGCACCAGCGCTCAAGAAGATATTCGGCAAAGTGCACCTGCCGATGGAAGGCGACAACGCCATCTTCTGGTGCCAGCGCAACGGCGACCGCCCGCGTCGACGCCATGAGATGACCTACCACGTTCGCGTTGACGAAGCCACGTCGTACGCCTTCACCTCGCGCCCCGGCGTGTTCGGCTACGGTTTCTTCGACGAAGGCGGCCGCGCGCTTACGGAGGTCATGGAGCTTTCACCAGGCCAGCGCGTATTGGACCTCGGTTGCGGCGTCGGGACCAACGGCATCATCGCGGCCCGCCAGATCGGGTCCAATGGATCCGTCGCATTTGCCGACAGCAATGTCCGGGCGATCGCGCTCGCCGAACTGAACGCCAAAGCGATGGGCGTGGCGAAGGCCGAGTTCAGCGCGACCTGCACGCTCGACGCGTGGCCTGACCGCTCGTTCGACGTCGTGCTCGCCAATCCGCCGTACTATGCCCAGGGCACGATCACGCATCATTTTGTCGAGCGCTCCTATGCGTTACTGAAACCCGGCGGTAGATTTTATTTGGTGACCAAGCAGGTCGATCTCGCCATCGAGATGATGCGCGAATTCTTTCCCGAACCGGAAATGTTCGAGAATCGCGGCTACATCATCTTCGTCGCCGAGCGTTGATACTGCCGCTTGCGGCTTAGCGCTCAATGAGACCCACGCGAAAACGGCCGTTGATCTGAAAGGACGCCATGCTCACCGCTGAGGAACTGATCCGCCGACTGGACCTGCAACCGCATCCGAAGGAAGGCGGCTGGTTCCGCGAGACATATCGCGCTGCGGAAACACTCGCGCAATCCAGTCTGCCCGGGCGCTATCCCGCCGACCGTTCCGCCTCCACAGCGATCTACTATTTACTTACGCCGACGACATTCTCGGCCCTGCATCGCCTGCGGACGGATGAAGTCTTCCACTTTTATCTCGGCGATCCGGTACGCATGTTGCAACTCGCACCAGACGGCACGGAGCGGTCGATTGTGCTGGGCAACGACATTGTTAACGGTCAAGAATTGCAAGTGATCGTGCCACGGGACATTTGGCAAGGTAGCATGCTGGAACCCGGTGGACGATTCGCGCTGTTGGGATGCACCGTCGCGCCCGGGTTCGACTATGCCGACTACGAGCATGGCGATCGCGCGGAATTGCTCGCGCGGTATCCCGATCATGTCGAGTTGATTCGGCGCTTGACGACGGATTGATTTGGTTTAGCCGCCCGCTTTTGGCGAGCGCGAACAATATGCGTAATATTCGCGCTCGCCAAAGGCGAGCGGCTAAACGAAGAGTCACTTCTTTTTCGTGGGCTGATGTTTGTGGTCGCCGGAGAATGCCGGATGGCCTTCGACCACGCCATCGACCGTCAACAGAATCTCGCCGGTTGTTCCGAAGAGGTCGTGCGTGCCGACGAAGGCGACGCCGTCCTTGTCGCCGCTCTTCTTCGAGTCGTGCTTCATGTCTACCGTGACGGATGGTTTCGTGCTGAGGATGTGCACTTTTACTTTGCTGATCTTGGCGGCATCGATCTTGGGCGACGGATTCGCTTTGTCGTCGAGAATGTAGAGAGTCACGGTCTTCGCGACCGTGTCAATGGTGAATTCGACGTGGAAAACGTCCCCGCCCCACTCGATCAGTTTGCCGCCGTGCGGGCCTGCTTCGGGGTGATCGTGGGCGGCAGTGGTCTTCGTTTTCGCGGGATCGTCGGTCTTTTTGGCGTGGGAATGGGTGTCTTTACAACCCAGCAATCCGATCATTGCCGTCAAAGCGATGAACATGGCCAGGCTGAAATGCATGCGATGAAACATTACGAAACTCCTTGTTGTGGAACGAGGGTGGTACAACTTCACGCGGGAAAATAGGTATGCCAAGCCCGCAGGCTCCTTCGTCGCCTGCGGGCTTGCGATGGCCTCAAACATCCTCTCGATCCATCTCCTCGACGAGCCGACCGGCGTCCTTGCCGCTGAATTTCCAAAACAGCCCGGGATGGATCAGGAACTCGCACAGCGTGGACGTTATCAAGCCGCCGAGGATGACCGTGGCGACGGGATAAAGTATCTCGCGGCCCGGTTCCTGTCCGCCGTAGACGAGCGGGATCAGGCCGATGCCCGCGGTGACCGCCGTCATGAGCACGGGCGAAAGGCGTTCGAGGCTGCCGCGGAGGATCATTTTTTCGCTGAAGGCCTCGCCTTCGTACTTCATGAGGTGGAAGTAATGGGTAACGAGCAAGATGCCGTTGCGTGCCGCGATCCCGCCGAGCGAGATGAAGCCAACCATGCTGGCGACGGTAAGCGATTGGCGCGTGAGGAGCAAGGCCAGCACCCCGCCGATGAATGCCGTTGGCAGAGCGTTGAGCACTTGCAATACGACGCGCGTGGACGGGAACAGCATATACAACACGACGAACATGCCGACGATCGAGACGGCGGCGAGGATCGAGATAAGGCGCGTGGCCGCCGCCTGGTTCTCGAACAGGCCGCCATATTCGATGAAATAACCCGGCGGGCGGATGACGTCGCGTTCAACGGCCTGCTTGATGTCCTCGACGATGCTGCCGAGATCGCGTCCCTGGGTGTTGCAACGGACGATGATGCGCCGGCGTGCGTTCTCACGACTGATCTGGTTGGCGCCGATGCCGTGCTCGTTGATCTTCACCAGTTCGCTCAATGCCACGGTTCCGCGTTTGTCGGGCAGCTCGATGCGCAGATTGCCGAGGTTCGCGAGATCGGTGCGAAAGCGTTCGTCGAGCCGCACGATGACGTCGAATCGGCGCTGCCCGTCGATGACCTGCGAAACCTCCTGGCCTTTGAGCGCGGTGCTAACGAAGTCGGCGACGAATGCGCGATCGACGCCGTGAAACGCCAGCTTGTCCGGGCGTGCGGTGATGTGCAGTTCGTCAATCATCTCTTGTGTTTCGACGACGGGCGGCGTCATCCCGGGGATGTCTTTAATGCTGTGCTTGACGCGCTCAGCGATTCTGTGAAGGACGTTCAAATCGTCGCCGAATACCTTGATCGCGATCTGCGCTTTGACACCCGTCATCATATGCCCGATGAGGTGCTGAAGAGGCTGCTCCACCTCGACCTCAACGCCAGGCGGGAGCTTGTCGCCCAATTCGTCGAGGATGTACTTTAGCGTGTCGGCACGTGCCTTTCCCGCGTTGGCGTTGACGGTGAGAATGTATTCCGCAACGTTTACGGGATCGCTTTCTTCATCGTTCTCCGCTCGGCCGACGCGGCGGCAGAATTGCATGATCTCGCCGTCCGGATTCTTTGCCGATTTCTGCATCGAGCGGAAGAATGCATCCGCGATCTCGGCCGACTGGTTGGTCGCTTGAAGTGACGAACCCGAGGGCAGCGTGAGGTTGACTTGCACGCTACCTTCGTCAAACGTCGGCAAGAAATCGGAACCGATCTGTGTGAGCAACCAGGCACCGAGGCCGACTAATATCCAGGTTGTCAGCAGCAGGGTGCTGGCGAATCTCATGCTGAAGTGGATCACGGGCGTCGCCAGCCATTTGAGCATTCGCAAGAGCGGGCTATCGCCCGGTTCGTGTGTCGCCGGTGCCTGGGGCAGCAGGTAATAGCTTAGCACGGGCGTGACCGTCAGCGAGACAAGCAACGACGCCAGGATCGACACGATATACGCGATGCCCAACGGCGTAAACAGTCGGCCTTCCATGCCCGTCAACGCGAACAGCGGGAGAAACACGAGGATTACCATCGCCGTCCCGAACACGATTGCGCCGCGCACCTCGATGCTTGCTTCGTAGACGACTTTCAGGGCCGGGCGTGGCGACGGCAGCACGTGGTTCTCCTTGAGTCGGCGGAAGATGTTTTCGACATCGACAATCGCGTCATCGACGAGTTCGCCGAGCGCGACGGCGATGCCGCCGAGGGTCATCACGTTGATTGTCAGTTCGACGCCGGTCAACCAGCCTGACATGCGAAAGACCATGCTGGTCACGACGAGCGATAGCGGAATCGCCACCAGCGAGATCAACGTGGTGCGGTAGTTGAGGAGAAACAGGAACAGTACGATGAGCACGAGGAACGCGCCGATCGCCAGTGCTTCGCCGACGTTGTAGACCGCCCGATCGATGAAACCTTGCATGCGGAAGTTGTCGGAGTTGATGACGATGTCCGCCGGCAGTGTGGATTCGATTTCTCGCAGCGCTGCCGCGACTTCCATCGTCACGGCGCGAGTGTCCTTGTGCGGTTGCTTGCGCACGCTCATCAGCACGCCGGGGAAGCCATTGACGCCGGCGTCGCCGCGTTTGAGCTGAGCGCCTTCCGTGACGCGCGCGACATCTTTGACAAGCACGTTTCGCAGCGGCATCGCCTTGACGACGATCTGCTCGACATCGCTGATTACCTTCGCGCGATCGGGGCCGAGCCGGGCGAGCACGCGAATTGGCTTCTCTTTGTCGCCGCGCTCGGCGTAACCGCCGCTGGCGTTGAGGTTGTTCTTTCGCAGGGCTTCTTCGACTTGATGCAACGAGACATCGAAGCGAGTGAGAGCGTTGGGATCGACGAGAACCTGGTACTGCTTGCGCCCGCCGCCGATTGTGAGGACCTGGGCGATGCCGGCGATCTTCATGATGCGCGGGCGGATGACCCAGTCGGCCGTGGTGCGTAGGTCGAGTTGCTGCCGTGATGTGGGCGGGAACACGACGGAGTGCGTGGCGCCGTCGAGCGTAATATTCAGGGTGCGCTCAAGCTCGCGAAAGTCGGCTGCACCCATGCTCGGAATCGCTTCGTTCGAAGCGAAGCGGCCAACGTCATCATGCAATCGTGTCAGGCGGACTGTCTTGTCGCGAGATTTGTCGTCGGGAACCGCATGCGGGTTTCGTCGCAGATGCTGGCAGGTGAGCGTCACGAATTTGCCCTGAGTTTCGAGAGCTTTCCATTCGTGCGAATCGCGTAGAAGCAGATCACCCGGCCCGAGGGGGTTCCAGAATCGAACTACAAGTATGCCCGCTTTTGGATCGTGCGTCAGTTCGGCGAGGTACTTGGTTTTACCTACGGGCGCCAACTCGCCGTCATTTGGGCCGAATTGGTGTGCGACGCCGACGATCATGATCTGACCCATCAACGAACTGATCGGCCCCATCTGCGGACGGATGCCCGGCGGGAATGTACCCTCCAGCGACGTCAGCCGTTCCTGCACGATTTGGCGAGCCGTGAAGATCGGAATGCTCCAGTCGAACTCGACGTTGACGACGGATTGCCCCATCGTCGATTGGCTGCGCACCGCTTGCACGCCCGTCGCGCCAAGGACCGACGATTCGATCGGGAACGTGATCAGCGTCTCGATCTCCTCCGGCGCGAGATTCAGCGCCTCTGTAAGAATGACGACGCGCGGCCTATCGAGATCGGGGAACACATCGATCGGCAGCGTCGCCGTGATGTAGCCGCCGTACAAGAGCGCGGCTAGGCTGATGATTACGACCAGCATGCGGTAGCGCAGTGAGAATCGGATAACGGCGTTTAGCATGGGTTCAACGTTCTCGGTGGGGGATACTTTTCCGTAATGGACGGCACGCTGTTTACGTTTACCGCACGCGGGATGCTGCGGTGGCACGGCAACCAGCTAAAGATATTCGTAAGCAATCGGACCATCGTCGCTGTCGTCAATCATGGTGATGGTGCCCGCCGCCACCGCTCTGCGCGGCCTTTAGCGCTCGATTTAACGCGGCACCGGCGTTGTGCGCGACAAACTGCCCGGCCAGGATCGCGCCGTTGTTGGCGATCACCAGCGATTCCGAATCCTCGTGCAGGATCGTCGCGGCTTTGCGGACAAACGTGTTCCCGTTCTGTTTGAAAACGTAGGCGTCAGGTCCTTCCCGCGCGACAGCGGCAATGGGTAGCACGAACACGCCGTCATGTTTCTCCACGCCAATCCGCACCATGGCCTTCTGCCCAGGCCGATACAGCCCCGTGCGGTAGCTTTTTCCTTGCCGTTCGTGCGCCTTCATCGGATTGGCGAACGGAATGTAGACCGGCAACGTCAGCCTGCCGGCGTCCATCGTTGTGCCCATAAATTCAATCGACAGGCCGTTCAGAAAATCGACGGGCGTGCCATCGTTGTCCTCACCAAAAATCACCTCCACCGGGTGACCGAGCTGAGCTGCCTCGGCGATCCATTTCGTCTCATGTTTGAGCGCGCGGCCTTCGATATAGAGGTGCTGATGGTCGGCCAGATATGCGAGTGTTTGGCCCGCTTGCACGAAGTCGTCCAGCTTTACTTTAAGTTCTTGCACGTCGTACACAACGCTCATTGTTGGCGTTTGAGGCGAGCCGTGCTCCTTGCCGTTATGTTGTAATTTATTCGAACGCTCTGGCATGCGGATTACAACCTCCGTCACGAACTGGGCCTTTTGCTCGATGCCGGCGATTTGCTCTTCGGTAAGTTGGCGTGTGCGCAGGTCCTGGCGATGGGCCTGCAGCAACACACTCAGGCGTTCCTCCTGATATTGCAGTTCGAGGAAGCGCGTCACCGGTACGCTTCCTGCCGGGATGGTCTCGAGTCGCTTGCGCTCCCGGCGAGTGATATCGAATTCGCGCACGCTCTTGAAAAGTTCCATCTGGCTAGCCTGAAACGAGTCGCTCGCCAAGCGCAGGCGGAAGAGTTCCTCACCCGCCCGGAACACCTTGCCAGGCACCGCCGTGACGTGAGTGACAACGCCCGCGATCGGCGCCGTGATCGCGCGATCGCTATACCCCGGCCTATCGACGACGGAACCGGGGATCGATAGCTTCCGCCAATAGGTCGTCGGCTCGATTTCCTTGACAATCAACTTGAGATTTGCGTAGGCGTGGGCGCTCAGCTTGATGACTTCGGCGCCGTCCGGCGGGGCATCCTTCTTCACTTCGTCGGGATTGCCCTTCGCGGGGATCAGCCACGGCTTCCAGGTTGCCTGCGTAATCCATCCGAGGAAGAGAAATGCGATGACACACACCGGACCGATAATCGATTGCAACAGTTTGGACATGTGCATGAGTATCTCCTCGTCAGTGAACGTGATTGCTTGGTCCGATATAGTACGACGTTCCGCGTCACTGACTCTACGACGCGGAACGTCGTACTACATTGGAGCTTGGCTCGCCGAGATAATTGTGACTGTCGATTTTCAGAGCGGAGGTGTCAGATGCTCAGCGCGCAATGGAGCAACGGCAATGGAATTGAGGTCCGCAATCTCGATGCATAGTAGCTACCCTGCATGGCGAAAACACTAGTCTGAATAAGCGGCATACGCTCAAGAGTCGGCTCGCTTTTTCCATCACGTTCTAGCGTCACTTGGCTTGCATCGCAAGCGAGCGCAGGCTTTAATTCGCAGCACGGGCAGTCGTGCTCGTCGTCGGGCAATTCGTGCGGATCAACATCGGCATGCACATCATCAAAGGCGTGGCAGAAGCACATACCGTTGGGCAACGATACTAGCAACATCAACACAACACCTAGGATAACGCGAAACATTGGCCAATTCCTGAAAGAATCTCCCATTCCTCAAGCTACGCTTCGTTTGCCGTATTGTCAACCGAAGGATATATACTGCGGGAGGTTGAGATTGTCGCATTTTCAGAGCCTGAGCGCCAGCGAAGGGCCGCGTGGTGCCCTTCGCTGGCGCTCAGGCTCTGACCAGACAATTTCATCCGCTCGAAGGATATACGTCTTGCGCACGCGAAGAGTCACGCCGCCAGGAGTGTCGGCCGCACGCAGGTGTCGGCCGGGCGGAGCGATCTCAATTCTTCCAGAATCTCCGTTTTCAATAATCTTTCCATTTCGCACAAGGCAAGCGATGGCGTTGTACCGTCCATGACGCGATGATCGAACGTCAGGCGAAGTACAATGTCGCCGTTCGGATCGATAGCGCCATAGTGCAGCAAAGTCGTCGTCGGCGTCAGCGGCGACAACGAATCGACGCCGAGATTGCCGACCGACGTCACGCCGAACGTTCCAAATACCTTCGAGCGGCTATTGCCGGACATGTTGAGCGTCAGCCACCAAATCCATCGCCGCATGAAGCGCGGGAAACGAGCGACAGCCAGAGCGCGCCCGCAGCGAGGCACGTTTTCCAGCGGATTGTCGCGGCCTTCGGCGATTTTCTGGTCGATGCCGAGCAACGTTCGCGTCTCCGGCCGATTCACCGGAACCATGATGACAGCCGTTTCGTTCAGTACACGTGCTTCGACGGCGATATCGGCGACGTTCTTTTCGAATTCAAAAAGCCTGGCCCAAGGAAAGCCGAGATAAGCACGGCGAAGCTCCGGCTGCGAGGCCACCACTTTGCCGTAGGCCTTCGTAAAGATGCTGCACCAGCTGGGACGCGGCTGGGCTTCCTTGCGAGCCGTGATAAGTTCCTGAACATTGATAGTTTTCTGGATCCGCACGAGAGGCACATTCATCGACGCATCCATCAAATCACAGATGACACGCCGATTCAGCGATAACGGTATCGTTCGACCGGGATTGGTGGCCACGTCTACTCCTAAGTGAAATTCAAAACAACTTCGCGATTTGCATTTTCCGCTTGCGGCTTAGCGCTCAAGCGGTGCCTTGCCCGCGCTAAGCTGCAAGCGGCGGAATCGGGAGGTTATTATTTCGATTTTCCTCAACCAATGTCGCATGATACCGTCGATGGGAAAATCGTGTCAATCCGATTCCGCGAAAAGCGAACCAGCCCATCTTGTCCGGCCTCCTGAAAAGCGCTAGGCTTTCCTCATCACGAATCGACTGGCGAAATAATTAAGGACTCGGCATGAACGTAACCAGCGAATTGCAATGGCGTGGGCTCATCCATCAGATGACGGCGGACAACCTGGTGAGCGTACTTGAGACGAACAAGTATCCGATGTACATCGGTTTCGACCCGACCGCGACGAGCCTGCACGCAGGCAGCCTTATTCCGCTGATGGCGCTGCGCCACTTCCGTCGAGCGGGACATCAGATCATCGTGCTGATCGGCGGCGCCACGGGGCTCATCGGCGATCCGTCCGGCAAGTCGGCGGAGCGCGTGCTCGAAACCATCGACACCGTGCGGCTGCGCGGCGAGGCGATGCGCCGGCAAATCGAAGGCTTCCTCAGTCAGGGCGACGGACCGGCGCCGATCTTTGTCAACAACATCGATTGGCTTGGCGAGCTTCGTTTGCTCGAGTTCCTGCGCGACATCGGCAAGCATTTCTCCGTCAACGAAATGATCCACAAGGATTCCGTCAAGAAACGCTTCGAGAAGGAAGATACGGGAATTTCCTATACGGAATTTACCTATATGCTCTTGCAGGCGACCGACTTCCTGGAGCTATACCGTCGGCACGGTTGCCGAATCCAGTGTGGCGCCTCGGACCAATGGGGCAACATCTGCGAAGGCATCGCCCTGGTTCGCCGCATCGACCGCGGCGAGGCGTTTGGCATCACGATGCCGCTGTTGACGAATTCCGAAGGCAAGAAGATGGGCAAGAGCGAGAAAGGCGCGATTTGGCTCGACCCGAAGCAGACCTCGCCATACGCCTTCTACCAGTTCTGGATCAACATGGCCGATGCCGACGTGTCACGCTTTCTGCGCTGGTTCACGCTGCTCGACGAGGCAACGATCAAGGAACTCGATCAGCATGTCGGCACCGGCGAGCGCGTTGCGCAGAAAGCATTGGCACAGGAAATCACCACGCTCGTGCACGGCCAGGCCGAGACGGAGAACGCCAAGAAAGCCTCGGCGGCGCTGTTCTCGGGCGACATCGCCTCGCTGGAGGTTTCACTGTTGAAGCAGCTCGCCGCCGATGTGCCGTCGATCACGCTCACGCCGCAGGAGTTGGCCGGCTCGCCGATGTCGGTCATCGACTTGCTCGTTCGCGCCGGCGCGTGCGCTTCCAAAGGCGACGCTCGCCGACAGATCGCCCAAAAGGGCGTAAAGATCAACGGCAAACCGCCCGCGGCCGGCGACAACCCAACCGTCAGCGCCACCGACTTCCTGGACGGCGAAGTGCTCGTATTGCAACGTGGCAAGAAGAATAACTATCTGGTGATCGTGAAGGTGTGATGGACTTTGCGTTTAGCCGCTCGCCTTTGGCGAGCGCGAACTGGTACCGAGCATCAGGCGGGTTGCGCTCGCCAAAGGCGAGCGGCTAAACGGACGAATCCACATCCGTCACACCAACCCCGCACTCTTCAATTTGCGCTTCGCTTGTTTGCCGACCTCAGTTTTCGGCGAGCGCTCGACGACCGTTTCAAGCACTTGTTTGCCGAACTCCTGAGCGCGATGCGTTTGTTCGGCGAAATGGAAGCCGACGTAGAAGAGGCCTTCGACATCGAGCCATTTGGCTTTCGTGATATGGCCGATCAGATCGAACGAGGCGTTTTGCAGCAGGCGCGTGAATTGATGCAGCGCGGGATCGTTGCTGCGATTGTCGAGCTCAAGGTCGTGCGTGGAGAGCTTCAGCCCCGTGGTCGCCAGTTCAAACCGTGTCTCTTCACTGCAAGCCGGGTCTTGGGCGAGGATACGGTAATAGCCGACCGCTTCAGCGTATTTCTTTTTCTTGCGTAGTTCAAGCCCGTGTGCTTCGAGTTGATCGCGAAGCCAGGCGTGATCGGCTTCGCGCAGAAAGAAGAGGAGCGCGGCGGCTCGCTTGTCATCCTTGTCGTGCAGCTTGCAGGCCTCGGCAAAAACCTTGGCCCGCTGTGCCGCTGTCAGTTTCTTCCCGACTTCGCCGATCGCGCGGGCCAAGGACCAGGCGCGATCCGCGTCGCCTGAGGTCAGCATCTCATCGAGCAAGGCGTCCCGCCCGGCGGGATAGGCCCGTAGCGCCTTGAGTGCTTCATCGCGCAGATTGCGATCGGGATGGCGAAGCTGCACAACCATGGCGCGGGCGACTTCGGCGCTTTCAACGCCTTGCAGCCTTTCGACGGCTAATCGGCGAGTCGCCACGTCCGGCGCCTCCAGCAACTGCACCCAATGCTTCGACGTCTTGGCATTGATCGGCAGCTTCTTCAGAATCATCAGCGCGCTGGCCACGATCTGAAATTCTCGTTCAGATGCGCAGGTTAGCAAGGCTTGCAACCGCTTGTCGGTCGTCGGGATCGCATTGCAAAGGCCATGCAGCGCCTCCGCCCGGACCTCAGCCGACTTGGGCGGCAAGATGCGCGACCAGTAGATGTCCTCAGCCTTGGCTTCATGCAGTCCTGTGAGTACACGCAGCATCCCGGCTTCCGATTTGGCAGAGATTTTCTTGTCGCCGAGTGCTTCGATGAGGCACTTCGCAAGGGCGGTTCGCTGCGGCCCCGAGAATCCGGGGATCTCCATCGCCAGGCTGCGAGCCGTGCCATCGACGATCCTTGGGTCGGCGTCGAGCAAGCCCTGAGCGGTGACAAGCAGAGCATTGCTGGTATTCGATTTCGCCAGGACGCCGGCGACACGCGCGCGAATCGTGGGGCTGACATCGTCCATGATCTTGCCCATCGCCTTGGCGCCGCGGGCGCCGAATTGACTCGCTGCTCGCACTGCGGATTCGAGCTCCGTCCCGCCGGCGCGAACGAATTCCTCCAACCGCTTCAATGCTTCGTCAGCGCCGAGCGCGCCGAGCGTTTCAATACTAGCAGCACGCAGGTCCTTATCGGGATCATCAAGCACGGCCAGCAGCGTCTTGACGAGCTTGGCATCGCGCGTGCCGACTGCCGCCAGCATCTTCAACGCGGCATAGCGCAATTCTTTCGTCGCACCATCGCCGGCGATGTGGATCAACTTATTCAATGTGGCGTCAGCCATGCGGGTCCCCTGTTCGGCTATCAGTTATCAGTTATTAGTTATCAGCCATGCAATATTTAATGCTGAGTGCCGCGTAAAAATAGCTTACCGAAAAAGGCTTGGCGCGCAGACCTCAGGGTTATACTAATCCCCCGCAAATTTCGAGGTGATAGCTGTCCACTGACCACTGACCACTACTTCGCCTTTGGCAACGCCTTCATCATCGCGCCGACGCCGATTGTGCCTTTGCCTTGCTTCAGGCTTTCCTCGATGACGCGATTGACCTCGGCCTTGACCAACGGTTCACTCGCTTTGACGGCAAGACGCAACACATCCTTGATGTCTTTCGCCATCTGTTCGCCTTTTTCGCCGGTGAGGAGCGGGCCGCTGCGCAGCTTCACGTCAACGAGATTTAGGCCAAGGTCTGCGACTTTCGGCTCGATCTTCAGGGCTGGCGGAAATGTCGTCAAATCAAGCTCGACGCCGACATCGCAGACGATTGCCGCGGTGAAGCGTGCATCGGCGACAGTCGCAATGGGTAGTAGGAGTAGGCCCTTCTGCCATTGCTGAAGCTCGATGTTCCAGGCCATCGTCGCGTCGACATCGAAGGCGATGCGGTGGGTTTTGGCGTTGAGGGGCTTGAAGTCGGTGAGATTGATGATGAGGTTCTTGTCGGGACTCTCGATCTTGCCCGTGAATCGCCGCCAGGTGCCGTGGGGGACTTCGACTTTATCTCCGACCTTGATGTACTTGCGCAGTTGCGGGAACGGCAAGTTCGGCGGTGCGGGGATTGTGCCGCCCCAGCCGGATGCGTCAACGATTTCCTTGGGCATCTTGGCGAGGACGATGGAATGGACGAGACGGGAGAATTCCTTATAGTCCGGTTTCGTCTCTTTTTCGCCGGTGAGCGCGGACAAGGGGAACAGAGCTACCAGTGTAAGCAGAATGCCGATGCAGCGCATGATATCGCCTCCGGGGCTGGCCTTCCGCTTGCGGCTTAGCGCTCGTTTGCGGCGCCCTGAGCGCTAAGCCGCAAGCGGAAAATAAACGAACGCCGTCAATCCAGGAACTTGCGCAAGACGTTCGCGGTGATTCTCGACACGTGTGCGTCCACGGGCAGGCAGCTTGGCCAGCAAATCGATCCGGCGGAGAAGACCGCGCCGCCCGAAGGCGTATCGAAAACGATCATCTCCGCGCCGCCGTTGTCGGGGTTCAGGCCCTTGGCGAGCAGGTGTACATTCTTCGGCGAACTCGGCGAAATCTTATCGGTCTCGTGGCCTGACGCGCCGCCGGGACAGCGCTCGTGTAGCGAATGTTCGCCGAACGAATCGCCGACGCGAAGTCCTGTGCCTGCGAAGACCCAGTGCTTGCTGTCGATGACGCGGTACGGCGCCGCCGTCATGATGCCGCGCGGGTCAAACACGACGCCGAGCAGGTTCGCCTCGGACTCATGGCGACGCGCGAATCGGCTCTCGCAGCCGCCCATCCCAGCGGGAACGAGGCTGGTGATCTTGGTGTTTTGGCAGATCATGCGGTCGCCGTCGAGCATCTCGACATCGCAGTTCAGCCCGTTGCCGCCGAGATAAACGAGCCTGCCCTTGCCCGCGAAGACCCAGGTTTTGACGGCGTCGTACATCGACTTCGTCCAATATTCGGGATGCGGGCCGAGTATCAGAACCTGATACTTCGAGAGATCGAGCACGCCCGCATGCAGCTGGGTTTCGCTATAGAGATCGTAGGCGAAACCTTCGCGCTCCAGCCAGCCCATCAGCCGCCATTCGGCCGGAGCGATGTGGTTGCCCGCGCGGCCCGTGATCGGGTCGGTGACCTTCGTGGCGGGGTCGATGTGATTGATCGGCTCCGGCCGCTCGAACGAAAGCGGTGCGTAGGCATCGCAGCCCCAGGTCTGGTGATTGACGTCCTGGTAGCGTTTGAGTTCTTGCCGAGCGTTGATCGTGGGCGTCGCTGGAAATTCGTCGGCGTGTACGTAGTTGCTGCGTCCGCCGAAATTGTTGTAGGCGTTCCAGGTGATATTCGACGCCAGCACGGCAATCGACGCCGTTGGTTTGGCAGGCGCGACAATCCATGGGAACGTGAAGGTTGCGCCCGATTTAGTGCGGGTGTGGAAATAGTAGAGGCCCGAGCGCTCCGGGGCGGCGACGCGCTGAAGGTGGTGCGGGCTGAGGTAGCCGATCTTGTTCCAGGCGACGCCGGTCTGCGAATAGTCGCCATCGGGCGTGATTTGCATAGTCGCACGAGGGCCGTGCTCGTCATGCCAACCCAGGCCGCGAATGAATTCCTTCTCCCAGCCGTAGCGCCAGAGTTCGATCTTATACTCTTCCACGGAATGAACGCGAAACTCGGAGACCTCGCCCGAGCGCACGCATTTCGGCCAGGCATAGCCCAGCAGCGAATCGGCGAGCAATCGGAACTGAAACGGATCGGCATGCTGAGGCGTCATGCGCACGCAATTCGAGCCGAAGCCGGGCTTGGCCAGCGTGACGAGCACTTCGCCCGGCGGCAGGTCGGCGTGAATCGCGCCGCTGGCCCGCGAGCGCGCCTCCCACGATTCGCCGACGGCGTTGGTGAACTCGACAAGCACATCGCCTAACGCGACGAAACGTTCATCGCTGACATAGCCTATTAGCACGAGTCGGATTCCTTCCAGAAACGCAAGCCCAGCGGGTGAGGTACTCCGAACCCCTGGGATGAACGCTTACGAAAGCCTATTCCAGGGGTTCGGAGTACCTCACCCGCTGGGCTTGTATCAAAATTCGCATGAATCGCCACAGGCTTTTTTTCGATGGCGTCAGAAATCAGCTGGCATATCGGCCTGGCGGATGGTCGCGAGCGCCTGCCAGGTCGTAAGCGCCACGGTATTTGAGACGAAGCGGACGGTGCCGTCGGCGAGCGCGAGATTGACGCCGCCGGAATGCCGACTGCGCGCGGCCATGATAAGCGAGCGATTGTTGTAAGCCGTGTAGGTCGTGCCGATGCAGGGAGCCTCGGGCACGTTCATACAGGCGTCTTGGCGCAGATTGTCAGGCGTGGTGCTATTGGGGCCGGTGTTATGCTGATAGAGCGGGCCTTCGGGGTAATACATGACGCCGCGTAGGTCGTCGGTGGCGCCGGTGACTTTGATGATTTCCGAGGCGAGGGCCGTATTGCTCGTGCCGTCGGTGATGTCCGTCATTGTAATTTTGGTGTTCATCATGAAAACCCCGATGGTGGTCACCCCCGGACCGGTCCAGCCGCCCGCGGGAGAAACCATCGGGCCGATGCCGTCGTTGCCGACATAGCTTCCCTTGATGTAGAAATTCCAGCACGTTTTCGCGACCATGCTGTCCGAAGGGCAGGAATAAACGGCTGGCAGAAAGCCGTTGAGTGTACTGTTCGCGTTCGGCAACGAGCCGAAGTTTTGACTCAGGTTCGCCGTGGCGAAGATCTGCATCTGATCGACATAGGGCAACAAGAAATACAACCAGGTGGCTTCGCTGATGTCGGTGGTTGCGTTGTAGTTGTATCCTGGCATCAGGCGTTTGTTGGCATCGTGGTAACCGTGCGTGCCAATGCCGATTTGTTTGAGATTGTTCGTGCATTGCATGCGAGCCGCTGATTCACGTACCTTCTGAACAGCGGGGACGAGCAGGGCGATCAGGATCGCGATAATCGCGATGACGACCAGCAGTTCGATCAGCGTAAAGCCGGGCTGGCTCGCAAATCGCGGTACTGGCCCACTGGATTGCCTTCGGAGTAATTTTTTTCGCATCGACGGATTCCAATACGAAGAGTTTGAAACAGTACAGCAGCGTCGCGCCAGGATTCATTACGGGATAGGCCCGCCCGACACAAGTTTGAAGTCGAAGCGGTTGGCGACGCCGGCTTCGAGGTGGGCGGTGAGTTTGCTGCTGTCGTTGTATTTCGCGGGGACCACTACCAGTTCATCGACCATGGTCCCCGGCGGAGAAGGCGAGCCGGCGGGAATCTGCCGACCGGTCTTCCGCGCCGCTCGGATGCGAACCTTTCTGGCTCCAGGCTCGACGCCGGGAGGGCTCGTGATCTTGTACTTCCCGTCGGTGATAATGCCGCCGAACTCGCCGCTTGAGCCGTCGGCAGGTTCAAAAGAGATCGACCCGGAAGCCACGGCCACCCCATCGAATTCGACGGAACCCTCAACCTCCAATACGCGACTACCGCAACCGGAACTCACCAGGATGATCCCGCAAAGAAATCCAAGTACCCAGGTAGGTATGCGCTGCGCCATGAGGCCTCCATCTCGCGAGAGTCGCTCAACACCGGCAAACTTCAAATCCTATACTACCCGATCACCAAGCTCGCGCCAAGCAAAATCGGAGGAATGCCCACGCCAATCGACATGCCAGTGGATGAGGTACTCCGAACCCCTGGGATGAACGCTCGCAAGGGCAAATCCCAGGGGTTCGGAGTACCTCACCCGCTGGGCTTTTTAATCCACATACACAAACTCATTCGCATTCAGCAGCACTTGGCAGAAGTCGATCCACGCGGCTCGGCGGGCGTCGATCGTCACCGGCCCCGACGCGCCGGCGCTGCCGAGGCGTTGCAGTGTCAACCCGCTTGGCGATGAGTCGCTGAGCATGCCGGGCGTCGGCTCGAAACGCCAGTAGCCGACGGTGTTCTTGGTCATGGCATTTGTGTTGATTAGCAGTTGCTTCATCGGCAACGCAGTGTTCGACAAACGAACGTCGTCGAGCATGCCGTCCCAGGAACGCTCGAGCTTGCCAACCGTCCCGCCGATGGTGAACGTGACGCCGCCCGTGGGCAGTCTGACGACCTTGTGCGTTGTGGCATAGACGCCGAGCGGTTCCTCGTCATTGGCGAGATCCTTGAGATAGAACGTGACGCCCTTATCCGTGGCATCCTTCACATTGACGCTGACCGCGACATAGTAGGGCCGATTGAGCTGAAGTTGTAAACCCGAGAAGATCGCTTCATAAGCGACCTTATTACTTGCATCCTGGCCCCACAGTTGCAACACGAGCGTTTGCGGTTTGTACGACGATTTCTTACCGGTCACGCCGAAGGCCCAGCCGGTACCCTTCATGTCGCCATTCCAGTGGGCGGCGACGGTGCGAACTTGGCCGTCCTCGAAGACGCTTCGGAGGTAGACGTACGCCTCGAGCGTGAACTGATCGGTCGGCAGTTTTGCGCTGTCGGGTAGTTGGAAGCGGGCTTGCGTGCTACCCGGCGTAATCATCGCGGCTTTGCCTTCGTGGAACGGAATCTTCGCCGACTCGTAGGTCGGCCCCTTGCTCTTCGGCGCCACGACGCGCTTCTGCTGCTCGACCAGGAATGAGCGGGCGATGCCGATCTCCTTGCTCGTCGGACTCCGCCCGAACGCCAACCGAAACGCTCGTTCGATTTTCTGTTCCTCCGTGCCCGCGTTGTCTTTGTAAACGCGGTCAGCGAACAGGCTGCCTTGCTGCGTCATGAACGGCGAGTTAATCATGAACAGAGCTTGCGTCGAGTTTGTGCTGACGTTGCGCAGTGCCGTGCTCGTGAAGCCATCGGGCAGGTCGAAGATTTCGAGCAACGGTTCCTTCGTGTTTCGGAACCATTTGAGGTACACGCTTCGCCGCGGTTCCTTGAACTCGACGCTCGGCCCGCCGACGCTGCGGTCGAGCTTTCCGGTTGATACCAACAGTGCGTCGCGAATTTGCTCGGCATCGAGGCGTCGCGGCGTCATGCGCCAAAGAAAGCGGTTCTCGGAATCTTTCTGCACGCCCAGCGGATCCAGCCCGGCGACGGACGATTGCTGATAGGTCCGCGAGGTGAGGATGAGGCGATGCAATTTCTTCAGGCTCCAACCGTCCTTGACGAAACGATCGGTGAGGAAGTCGAGCAACTCCGGATGGCTTGGCTTGTCTCCCAGGTTGCCGAAGTCGCTTGCCGTGCCAACCAGCCCGCGGCCGAAATGCTGCTGCCAAACGCGATTGACGATGACGCGCGCCGTCAGCGGATGCTCAGGGCGCGTCAGCCAATTGGCCAACACCGCCCGCCGACCGGACGATGTCTTCGCCGGTGCGATCGTCGGGGCGGCATCGCCGAGCACCGTCAGGAACGCCGGCGGAACGTCGTCGATCTTTTTCGGAATCGATGTCTTCGGCGGCACGACGCCGACTTCGCGGACCGATTGGCACATTGGCAAGGCCGTCGGCTTTTCGCCATCGGACTTCGCGAGCTGTTTACGCAATTCCAGGAGCCGATCCTTCTCCGCTCCCTTGATCTTGGTGTCGAGCTTGACGTACTCGAACACGATCTGCCGATAGGCCAGCGTCGCTAGCTGCTGCTCCTCGGGATTGCGTTGGTGATAGGGTTTTCGCAGCATGACTTGAATTTCGGGCGGGAACTTCGAGGTCGCATAAGCTGTGTCTTTCGCACGCACGGGGTCCTCGATGGTGGCGATCTGCTTGCGAATGGCCGCCGTCTTCGCTTCCCACGCCGCCAACTTTTTCGCATAAGTCGACTGCTCGCTCGGCATCGCATAGGCCAATTCTTCGCTTGGCATCAGGCCGTCGAAGAACGCCTTCAGCGAGAAGTAGTCCTTCTGCAAAATCGGATCGAACTTGTGGTCATGGCACTTCGCACAGCCCATGCTCAAACCCAGCACAGCCTCACTGGTGATGTCCACCGCTTCGCTTTGCATCTCGAACCACTGCCCGCGGACATTGCGTTGGTTGAACTCGTAAATGCCATGCGTCAAGAAGCCAATCGCGACCTGGCCATTCGGATCATCGGGATAAAGCTCATCGCCGGCGATCTGCTCGCGGATGAAGCGGTCGTAAGGTTTGTCGTCGTTGAACGCTTTGATGACGTAATCGCGGTAACGATACGCATAGGGCCGAAACGAATCGAGCCGATAGCCGTCCGACTCCGCGAAACGCACGACGTCAAGCCAATGCCGCGCCCAGCGTTCGCCGTAATGAGGCGACGCCAAGAGGCGCTCGACCGCGACGTCGATTGATGATTGATGATTGGTGATTACGGATTTGCTGAAATCATCGATCTCCTCGGCGGTTGGCGGCAGACCGATCAGGTCGAATGTGATCCGGCGAATCAGCGTGCGAGCGTCCGCCGTCGGTGCGGGGCGAATGCCTTCCTTCTGCAAGCGTGTCAGGATGAAGCGATCGATCGGATGCTCGACGCCCTCGACGATCGGCGGCGCGACAGCTTTCACCGGCTGAAACGCCCAATAACGGCGATCTTCATCGGTGATCTTGCCCGGCGCACGCAGTCCGGATTTGACGGCGGCGTCGGCCCACGGCGCCCCGGCCTTGACCCATGCCGTCAATGCGGCGATGTCGTCCGCCGACAGTTTCGGGGCATTTCGCGGCATCTTCATTTCGGCGTCTACGTGCGTCACCGACTTGATCAACAAACTCTTGCTCACATCGCCTGGCACAAGCGATGGCCCCACGAAACCGCCCTTGAGCATAAACGCCCGCGTGTCGAGCATCAAATCGCCCTTGGCTTTGCCTGCCTCGTGACTGTGACATTTGAAGCAATGCTCTCGCAGAATCGCCCGCGCCTGCTTTTCGAGAGCCGGTTCTTGTCCTAATCCATCTGCAGAAAAAGCCAGGAGATGAAGGACAGCCAAGGTCAAAACATGACGGATCATCGTCACCTCACGATGCGGAAAAACGGTATTATCCAATAAAGAAAAGATACCAGATCGCGGGCGAGTTTACAATCGGCAAGTTTGCCCCTGGTGGCCAAGCACCGTGCGAATTGAAGGCGAGCGGCGCGGCTTGTCCGCGTCGAGAATTCAATGCAGTAGAATAACGACCGTGACAAGCCCCGCGATTCGCCGGCGATAGCTACAATATCGAGCGATCCGTCGATCCGGCGTTTCGGCACGCGGAAGCCTTCGCAGCCTATCGGTTTATTGCGGCTCTCAGAGTGCATTTGTGAGGGAACGATGTCAAATACCATTCTTGCCATTCTCGCCCATCCCGATGACGCCGAGTTTTTGTGCGCCGGCACCTTGATTCGGCTCATCCGCGAGTATGGGTGCACTGTGCACATCGCGTCGATGACGCCGGGCGATTGCGGGTCGGTCGAATATTCGCCGCAGGAGATCAGCCGCATTCGCCGTGAAGAGGGTGCGCGAGCGGCCAGGCGGATCGGTGCGTCGTATCACTGCGTCGAAGAACGCGACCTCCTCGTCTGTTACAACGAACACACGCTGGAAAAAGTTACACGCCTATTCCGCCACGTGCAGCCGAGCATTGTGTTGACGCACAGCCCGAGCGACTACATTCTCGATCATGAGATGACGAGCACACTGGCGCGGGCTGCTGCGTTCGCGGCGCCGATCCCGAACTTCCTCGCCGATCGCCGTATCGGCTCGGTGTTGCCCCGCATTCCGCATCTGTATTATTGCGACGCGATCGAAGGCAAGGACCCGCTAGGCCGCGATGTCGTGCCGGGCTTTCGCGTGGACATCACCGGCGTGATCGAGGAGAAAGCGTTGATGCTCGCCGATCACGCCAGCCAACGCGATTGGCTGATGAAGCACCACGGCATGGATCATTATGTGCATTCCATGCGCGAACTCGGCACCAAGCGTGGCGGCGAAATGGGCGTGGCGTTCGCGGAAGGCTTTCGTCAGCACCTGGGCCACAGCTACCCACAGGATAATGTGGTGGCGACGTTGTTGGACGCGAACTGATACGGGTATTGTGATTACCGCTTGCGGCTTAGCGCTCGGAGGAAGCCGCGCGATCGATTGAATATTTGGAGGATCAACCATGCGACCATTATTGTGCATCACGTTGTTGGCTGTCATCCCCATTATGGCGTCCGCGCAACCGCCGATCACGAAGCCGCGCGCCACGTCGGGCGACGCCATCGTCGAACCTGACTGGACGCAAAGGTTTAGCATCACCGTCGGCCCGAAAGATGCGGATATCGTCGGGACGACCGACAAAGCAATCCAGGCAGGCGTCGATTACGTCGCGCGGTTTGGCGGCGGGACCGTCAAGCTGTTGCCCGGGACGTATCGCCTGCGTAATTCGGTCACCATGTCATCCAAGGTCCGTTTGCTTGGCTCGGGGCCGGACACGATTCTTTTCAAGGAGCCGTCCATCACGACAAAGCTCGCCGACGATAGCGACTGGTTCGATCAGGAAATTACCCTCGCCAACGATAAAGGCTTCCAAATCGGCGACGGCGTGACGCTCCGCGCCAAAGGCGACGGCAAATCGTATGAGCACTACGTCAAACGCACGCTCATCGCTCGCATCGGCAATCGCTTCAAGCTCGATCGGCCTCTGCGCGACAATTTCTGGCGGCGCGGCGATGCCGTCGTCATGTCGGTCTTTCCGCTTATCACTGGCGAGTACATCAGCGACCTTACCATCGAGAATCTCGCCCTCGACGGCAATCGCGCGAACAACGAGAACCTCAACGGCAACTATGGCGGGTGCATCTTTTTTCAGGATTGTAACCGCATCACCATCCGCGGCGTTCACGCCAACAACTACAACGGCGACGGCATCAGCTGGCAGATATGCCACGATGTACTCGTCGAAAATTGCACCGCCGAGAACAACGCCCAACTCGGCCTTCATCCCGGGTCTGGCTCGCAACGGCCCATCATTCGCAACAACATGCTCAAGAACAACGATATCGGCTTGTTCTTCTGCTGGGGCATTCGCCATGGCCTGGCGGAGAAAAACACGATTACCGGCAATCGCGTCGGCGTCTCGATCGGGCATCACGATACCGATAACCTCGTGCAGAGGAACACGATCAATCAGAGCAAAACGGTCGGCATCCTTTTTCGTCCGGAGCGAGGCAAAGAGTTCGCCGGGCATCGCAATCGCATTGAGCAGAACAAGCTCATCGACAACGGGGCCGCCGACGACGCCGCTGCCATCGACATCCAAGGCGGCACGGAATCGATCACGATCATCGGCAACGAGATCACGGAAACCCGTGGCTCAGCCCAGCGCGTCGCCGTGCGTATGAGCAAGCAGACACGCGACATCACCGTGCGCGACAACACGATCCGCGGCTTCCTGCGAGACACCGAAACGGCGAAGTAGTGAATTCGGACCGGGCCTGGCACATCGGGAACCAGAAAAATCTCACGCAAAGGCGCAAAGGCCTAGCGCGGCAAGCCGCAAATAAGTGGGTTAACAATAGGGAATCCACTTCGGATAATGGAAGTTACAAGGCTACCATTATTTCGAGGGATTCCCATGGAACTCATTCTAGCGTTTCTGGCTGGCGCAG
>SIAQ01000088.1 GCA_009697105.1 Gemmataceae bacterium
CAAATTCGCCGAGATAATCGGCGAGTTGAGGACCAAGCGAAAGTATTTGATCGAGGGTCATCCGTAACTCCTTGCAAACGTCCGCGGTTTAAGGAGTTACAGTGTACCATAACTGACAGCTGCAATGCAAGTAGCGCTGTCGTATTAATATACTTGGACCACCCGTAACGATCATCAACACGGGCGGCACCGACAATATCACCATCGTTCAGAATGGGCCCTGGTGGGCGAGCGCCATTGCACGGGACATAATTCGCGTACCTGTTTTGCCGATTTCCCCCAAAGTGTGACGAAAGGTGCCGAAGATTGTCGAAAAAGGGACGAATTTTCGTCATTTTCGACTTGTGCAATAGCAGAAGGACACCAGGGAATGGGCAAGTGGCGAATAATGCCAATAGTCAAGTTTACGTACGAGCAGTGGTTGGCCTAAGCCAGAATACGGTGGAATTGGATGCATCGATGCATCCGAACGCACAACAGTTCGTGGTCCGCCCCGCCGCCGGATTTTTCGGCACGATCGACATGCAGACAGCGCCAAATATTTGGCGAACCTTGGTGAACTTTGACCGCTTCACGACAACACGTGTTCGCGGTCCGCAGATGATGAACGGCTTGCCAGGGAATCAAGTTCAGATCGCGTCAAATAGCGCGCTGCTTCCCAGTGACGTGCTCGCAGTTGAGACGGGCGACGGCGATGACACGGTCGAACTCGAGTTCCTGGCGAGCGTTGTTGACGCCAGCATCCAAATCGACGCCGGTCTCGGCAATGACTCCGCCGTCATCCAGCATGGCGTGATTCCCACCAACCAGGTCACGTTCGTCGGCCTTGAGAATCTCACCGTCGCTGGCGATGCGTCGATGGCGGGCGAACTCGTTATAGGCGGCAGCGGGTTGGCCGGGAATCTCAACCTCGTGAATTACACCCAGACGAGCTACGGGCAACTGCACATCGATCTGGGCTTCGCGTCAACGTCCGATCTCTTGATCGTTTCAGGGGCCGTCACGCTCGTCGGAATGCTCGATCTATTCGTCCTCACCGAAATAGGAAATAACACATATACGCTCATCGACAACCTCGGCCCTTCACCTATCGTTGGCAATTTCAACAATCTCGCCGAGGGGACGGTCATCACCCTCGCTGCGTCCACCTATTCGATCAGCTACGTCGGCGGCGATGGCAACGATGTCGTACTGCAACGCACTGGGACCATCACGAGCCTCGCGTAGGAAATCCGAATAATAATTTCCCGTTTTGCCGCTTGCGGCTTAGCGCTCGCAAGGCACCACGCGAGCGCTAAGCCGCAAGCGGCAAAACGGAAAGTTATTTCCTTAAAGAGCGTTCGGCCATTGGCCGATGGCCAACTGGGGTATCTGTTGGCCAACCGTGTGGACGGAGTTCATCACGCGCCACTGGCCACGAACCACTCCGAAATTCACGTTGTCCGACGCCGGCAACCTGGTAACATATCGTAGTACCTCCCGCATCCTTTTTCCTGGAGAACTGACCGTGACGACCTCCAATCGGCGGACCTTCATTAAGACCAGTGCGGCGGCGTCGGCGCTGGCCTCTGTGCCAATGTTCGCCCACGCTCAACAAAACAATCAAACGCTTAAAGTCGGCCTGATCGGTTGCGGCGGTCGCGGGACCGGCGCGGCGGAACAGGCGCTGCTGGCGGACCGCGATGTCAAACTCTGGGCCGTCGGCGATGCGTTCCAGGACCAGATCGACACGTGCCTGCAGAGCCTCCGGGGCCGACAGGCGGTCGCGCCGAAACTCGATGTTCCGCGTGAGCGCCAATTCGTCGGCTTCGATGCCTACACACAAGTCATCAACAGCGGCGTCGATGTCGTCCTGCTGTGCACCTCGCCGCACTTCCGGCCGATGCATCTCGAAGCCGCCGTCCGCGCCAACAAACACGTCTTCTGCGAGAAGCCGTTCGCCGTGGACGCACCTGGTGTTCGCCGCGTCGCGGCGTTGGCGGATGTCGCTCGGCAGCGTCGGCTGTCGGTTGTCGCCGGGTTCTGCTGGCGCTATTACGACCCGATGCGTGAGACCGTTCGCCGCATCCACGATGGTGCGATCGGCGACATTCAGACGCTGCACACCAATTACCTCACCGGCGCACTCTGGGACAAGCCACGTCAGCCAGGCTGGTCTGACATGGAATGGCAGATGCGCAATTGGCCCTACTTCACCTGGCTGTCGGGCGATTACAACGTCGAGCAGCATTGCCATAGCCTCGACAAAATGATGTGGGTGATGCGCAACACACCACCGCTGCGTGCCTATGGCGTCGGCGGTAGGCAGACCCGCACCGACGCGCGGTTCGGGCATATCTTCGACCACATGGCCGTCGTCTACGAATTCGCCAACAACGTCCGCTGCTACGCATTCTGTCGGCAACAGGCCGGGACTCATGGCGAGGTGACCGATCAGATCATCGGTACGCGTGGCCGGGCGAACCTCCTTGGCGTCAGCCAGGCGGGGCGCGATTGGCCGCCGTATTCGATCAGTGGTGCGACCAATTGGCGACTGAGCGCCGCCCAGGTCCGTGCCGCGACCGGCATGTATCACCAGGAGCACAACGAACTCTTCGCCAGCATCCGCAACAGCACGCCGATCAATGACATCGAATGGGGCGCCAAGAGCACCATGCTCGCGATCCTGGGTCGCATGACTTGCTACACCGGCCAAATGCTGACGTGGGACCAGGCGTGGAACTCGACGGAAGATTTGTCGCCGCGCGATGGTTATCGCTGGGACCGTGCCCCGGAGATTCCGACGGTTTCGCGGCCCGGCGTAACGCGATTTGCGTAATTCAAAACGTCTGCTCGCCCAGGGGTGAGATACTCCGAACCCCTGAAATACTTCCTCAAATCATCCCAGGGGTTCGGAGTACCTCACCCCTGGGCTTGGGTTAATTCATGTCCGCCGCGAAAATACTGATCGCTGAAGATAATCCCGAAGGCGCCGAGTTGATCGAAGCCTACCTCTCGACGACCGATTACGTCATTCAGATCGCACACGATGGCGACGATACGCTGAAGAAAGTACAGTCGTTCCGACCCGATCTCATCCTGCTCGACGTGATGATGCCGAAGATCAGCGGGTTCGAGGTGTGCAAACGCTTGCGTGCCAACGGCGAGACGAAGGGCGTCATCATCCTGATGATCACCGCACTCGATCAGCACCACGACATCGATCGCGCGGTCGAAGTCGGGACCAACGACTTCCTGACCAAGCCGATCAACAAGACCGAGTTGCTGCTGCGAATCAAGGCCGCGCTGGCCAGTAGCCAATTCGCCGACCCTCTCGACCAAACGTTGGCCTATGTGGAAGGAGTGCAATCGGCGGCGTGAATGAAATTCCCGAACGCGAATGACGGAAATATTATGCCGAGGTAAGAAATGAAACATTATCCGATCGCAATCGGCTTGGTGCTTTGCGAACAAATCATTGTCGAGTAAGGCACAAAGAATGTCACTCCCGTGAATTGCTTCAGTGTTCGTGAATTACAGGAAGCTCCGAATGCATCGTCATTTCTCGTGGTTGCTTGGTTGGCGGATGGGCTGGGCGAGATGGTGGCCGAATTGACTGTTGATCGACTTGATATCTATGAGGAGATATTCCGTTTGGAACGGCGCCTGAATTTCCAGAACCCCTTGGAGAGCATGCGCTTCATTGGGAAAATTCAAAATTGCATTTTCCCGGTATTTGGTCAATATCAGGTATCATTGGTAGTAGAACACGAACTGATTGCGCATCGAAAATTCACGCTACGCAAGAAAAGGAAACCCTCATGAACAACCGAATTTCAAGCAACTCGGACGAAGGCCGATTCACTTCGGAGGACTGCATCGATGTCTGGGTCGATGAAGAGGGCGATCACACCGTGCGACCGATGCCGGAGTATCGGGTTGCGAAGATCAAGGCCGAGCAAGCACGTTGGCGTGCAGTTTGTGAAGCCTTCGCGAATGCCACCAAGTCTCAAGAATCGCAGTCCTGAAAAGATCGGTAGAACGTGCATCCCGTCCCTCGCGTCATCCTGAAGGCCAAGCGTGCTCGGCCGTTTTTTGGCATGCATCCGTGGGTCTTCGCCGGCGCGATTGACGGCGTCGAGGGCGAACCCCGCGATGGCGATGTCGTCGATCTCGTCTCCGACACGGGCAACTTCATCGCTCGTGGCTTCTTCAACAGCCAAAGCAAGATTCGCGTTCGGCTCTGCACTTGGAGCGCCGACGAAACACTTGACGCGGACTTCTTTCGCCGTAAGTTGCAAAACGCTATTCGCCTGCGTCGCGAGATACTCGGTCTGACGGAATCGTGCCGACTGGTCTTCAGCGAAGCCGACGGGCTATCGGGTTTGACGGTTGAGCAGTTCGAGCGCTGGCTCGTCGTACAATTCACAAGCCTGGCGATGGCACAGCGCAAGGACACGATTGCCGATTTGCTCATGGAATTATTGCAACCTGCCGGCATCTACTTGCGAACCGAACGCGGCGTGGGCCAACTCGAAGGATTAGAACTTCGCGACGGCCCGCTGCGAGGCGAAACGCCGGCGATAGTCCCCATCACGGAGAACGGTTTACGCATTCAGGTTCATCTGACCGAAGGCCAAAAAACGGGATACTACCTTGACCAACGCGACAACCGCCAAGTTGTCGCACGCCTCGCCATCGGGCGACGCATGCTCGACGCCTTCTGCTACTCCGGCGGTTTCGCGTTGCACGCCGCCCGTGCCGGTGCCACTGCGGTGGTCGGCATCGATTCGTCCGAAGCGGCGCTGACCCTGGCCCGCGCTAACGCCGAGTTGAACGGCTTGACCAACGTCGCCTTTGAGAAATCCGATGTCTTCGACCGCCTCGACCGACTCGTCGCCGATCGTGAAAAATTTGGCGTCATCGTGCTCGATCCGCCGAAGTTTGCACGCAGCGGTTCCGCAGTGGACGAGGCGCTTCGCGGCTACCGCCGATTGATCGTGCAAGCGATCAAGCTTCTGGAACCGGACGGCATCCTCGTCATGTGTTGCTGCTCCGGCCTGATCGAACGCCAGGGGATCCATGACCTGATCGCCGAAGTGTCGGCCCAGGCCCGGCGAGCGCTGCAGATTCTCGAAAGCCGCGGTGCCTCGCCGGACCACCCGGTTTCCGCGCATTGCCCGGAGACGAGCTACCTGAAGTGTGTTATTTGCCGTGTTGCGTAATCGGCGTCTTCGTTTAGCATTTGCGTTTCGAGGCCGAAAATAATTGAAGTCGCCGATGGATGGCACGAACGCTAAACGATACTTTGCACGGTGGGAGATTTCGAATTTCCGAATAGAGCAATACTTTTCCGAGCCGCGACCGTCAGGGAGCGGCCGACAAAATGCGCACGGCACGCAGTCGGCCGCTCCCTGACGGTCGCGGCTCGGAAAAACGTCAAACTCACCCGCAGAGAATAGGAATGCTTGTGAAGCCGCATGGACCAACCGATGGACATACTCTTTGAAGACAATCACTGCATCGCGGTTGCCAAGCCGGCGGGATTGCTCACGCAGGCGCCGCCGAATGTGCCATCGCTCGAAGCAATGGTCAAGCTGCACATAAAAACCAAACACGCGAAACCTGGCAACGTCTACCTCGGTGTGCCTCACCGTCTGGATCGACCGGTGTCCGGCATCGTGCTGTTCGCTCGGAACAGCAAGTCGGCGGCTCGGCTTGCCGAACAATTTCGCGAACGAGAAGTTACCAAGGTGTATTGGGGAGCCGTTGAAGGCACTCCAGATGGAGCCCAGGGACGCTGGACCGATTGGATGCGAAAGGTGCAGGACGAGGCCCACGCCGTCCGCGCGGAAGCGAACGAACCCGGTGCCAAATTAGCCGTGTTGGAATGGCGCGTGCTACAACCGTGCACCGCTGGCACGTTGGTCGAATTCGTGCCGATCACTGGACGCATGCACCAGATTCGCTTGCAGGCATCGCTGCACGGCCATCCGATTATTGGTGATGTGGCCTACAGCGCGACGACGCCATTCGGCCCCGATGCGGAATTGCCACGAGATCGAATCATCGCCTTGCATGCTCGAGCGTTGACGTTCCTACATCCGCTGAGCTACGAGCCGATGACGTTGACGGCGCCGCTGCCTGCCGCGTGGGATGCGCTGGTTTCGCCGCTCGCTTTTGGCGAGAGCGGCCTGTGTCTCGCGTGTTACCTGGCCGCGCTCGCTATAAGCGAGCGGCTAAACAAAATCGAAAAACGGGGCAAGCGATGCTAAGTACCGAAGCCATCGAGCGATTCCTGAGCATCATCCCGACGCGTACCATCGGCATTGTCGGCGACCTGTTTCTTGATCGTTACCTCGACTGCGATGAAACGCTGACCGAACCCTCGCTCGAAACCGGACTGGACGCGTACCAGGTTACTCGCGTGCGGTCGTATCCCGGCGCCGCTGGGACCGTGATTAATAACCTTGCGGCCATTGGCGCGAGACGCATCGTGCCGATCAGCATGATTGGCGAGGACGGCGAAGGTTTCGAGTTGCGTCAAGCATTGGCTCGGCTGGCAGGCGTCGATCTGTCGCGAATCATCACGACTACGACGCGCCGCACGCCAACTTACACCAAACCGATGCTCGCCCACGGCGACAACATGGGCCGGGAACTGAATCGTCTCGACATCAAGAATCGACTCCCATTGCCCCACGAGATCGAGACCGGCCTAATCGCGCATCTCGCCGATTTGTGGCAAGCGTGTGACGCAATCCTTGTGCTCGATCAGGTCAGCGAACCGGAGTGCGGCGTCGTTACATCGGCAATGCGCGACGCCATTCGCCGACAAGCGGAACACGATCCAAGCAAGTTCGTGATCGCCGATAGCAGAGAGCGTATCCGTTTGTTTCGCGAAGTGATGCTCAAACCCAATGAACGAGAGTGTGTGAGAGCAAGCGGTGAAAGATTGGATGCATCGGAAGGCTTGCGCTGCCTGGCGACTGAAACACGCCGACCGGTCATCTGCACTCGCGGTGAGCACGGCATGCGCATCGCCGAATCGGGATCAGCAGTATTCATCGATGTGCCCGCGTATTCCGTCGCACCGCCGATCGACATCGTCGGCGCTGGCGATAGCAGCAGCGCGGCGATGGCGTGCGCGTTGGCCTCGGGTGCGACACTCATCGAGGCGGCGGCGTTCGGGAATTTGGTCGCGTCGATCACCATCAAGCAAATCGGCGTCACCGGAACAGCGACGCCGACGCAGATTCGTAATCGCTGGCAGGAAGTTTAGCCGCACGCCTTTGGCGGGCGTGGGCGTGGGCGTCGGCATTCGCTGGCTCGGGTCCGCGCACGCCAAAGGCGTGTGACTGAACGAATCAAATATCCTCATCGCAACTGCGGAGATCGCGAAGGGCGTCGTCGCGTTCACGCCGGGTCGCTTCAATGTCGAACTGCGAATACTTCAGATCGAGTTGCAACTGATCCACCGCTTCCTGAGTGATCTTGAGTAACCGACTGTGCAGTCTCGTGTAGTGATACAACCGATCGCAAAGCGGCAGCAGCATCTGCCTTAAGTGCAATGGCAGTTGCTCGACGTGCTTCTTCAGTTCCATCAACGCAGAGGGAATCTGATCCTTGCGCCACTCGGATTGAACCTGTGCCATAACTTCATCCTGTCTGCGAAAATCCCATGGATTGACATTCGTTTGTTACGCTCGGCATTTCCTGATTATTTCCCAATTGAGCAACTCATGTGCCGATTTCTGCGACTCTTGGTATTGTTGGAAAATTCGCGGCATTTAGGCCAATTTTCCGCGATCCCATGAAATGCTTGGCTTACCTACTGTAAACAAATGGCAACAAAACTGGTCTTTCATGTTAACAGTAGTTGTGCTACAAGCCGCGCTGGTTGCGAATCGAGTTCCCGCGTTTGCGCGCGGGGCGATCGGGGTTTTCGCGCTATCGCAGGATATTACCATGACACGCTCGCGGTTCTCCAAAGGAGTGGTCGTCTCGGCTCTGGGCTTGTCGTGCGGCCTTTTTGCGCTCGCGGGGCTCGCCCTGGCGCAGACGGCGATGCACCGCAACAGCTTCGAGACACGCATTGGCTGGACCAAAGGCGGCGCCGACGCCGGCTTTGATGAAATCACTCATCGCATCGACGATCGCGAGCCTCGCACCGGCCAAGGAGCCGAGTTAATCGAACTCGACGCTAAACCGGGAAGCTTCATTCATTACGCCTACCCGATTGGCAAGGCGCCCATCGCCGATGAATTCCGCGCCGCCGTCTGGGTCAAGGCGAATCGACCTGGCCTTCAATTCATTGCCCGCGTCGTCCTGCCCAACGAGCGCGATCCAAAAAATCTCGACTATCGCCTGACGACCTACATTCGCGGCGATACCTATCAGCAAACCGGTCGCTGGCAGCTTCTCGAAATCGGTCGGCCAGTGACGCTCGCCAAGCAACAGCAGCACCTCATGAACGCCGCGTTCAAGCGGAATTTCGACTTTAGTGGCGCCTACATTGACACGCTCGTTCTCAACGTTTACGGAGGTCCCGGCGTGACGAAGCTCTGGATCGATGATCTCGAAGTCGGCCCAGTAATGCCCGGCGGAGCGTTCCAGACTGCGGATCGCGTGGACAATAATTTCCCCGCCAAAATTGCCAGCACGTCTCGGCCTAGCGGCGCCGAGCACGGCGCCGCCGTGAAGTTCGACAGCAACCGCATCATCGTCGGTAAGAAGCGAGTCCTCTTCCGCGCCGTCCGCTACACCGACACCATGCTGCCCGTCTTACGCAGTGCCGGCTTCAACACGATTTGCTTTGATCGCAACGTCACCCCCGCCTTGCTCACCGAAGCGGCCGACATGGGCCTGTGGATCGTCCCTGAATTCCGCGTAATGAATGACGATGGCACGCCAGTTTCGCCGGACGACATCGTCAAGCAGGTCCGCCCCTTCGCCGACAATGACGCGGTGCTCTTTTCGCGTATCGGCGGCGTTCTCTCGCTTGAACAGACATTGCTGGTGTCGAAGGCAGTGCAGGCCGCGCGCGGCGCCGACCCGGGCCGACTGATCGCCGCCGACGTCTGGGATGGCCTCGCGCCTTACTCACGCTCGGTCAACCTGATTGGCACGCATCGCTTTCCGCTGATGACGACACTCGAATTGCCGAAGTACCGCGAATGGCTGGAGACACGCCGAAAGCTTGCCTTGCCGGACTCGTTCACCTGGACCTGGATTCAGACGCACCTGCCCGATTGGTATAGCGAATTGCTCTACAACCAGCCGGCACAGGCGGAGTTCAAGGAACCAGTCGGCCCGCAACCTGAACAGATTCGCCTACTCACCTATACCGCCCTGGCGTCCGGCGCACGCGGCATCGGCTTCTGGTCGGATCGTTTCCTTGCCGACAGCCATCAAGGCCGCGATCGTTTGCTCGAATGCGCCCTGCTGAACCAAGAAATCGACATGATCGATTCGCTGCTCGTCACGATTGAGGATCCACCGCAATGGATCGATACTTCGGTGCCGGACATCAAGGCAGCTGTCCTTCGATGTCGCCAAGGCGTCGTCGTCCTGCCAATCTGGCAAGGCAAGTTCTCGCAATTCGTGCCGGGCCAAGCGGCAGTCGCCAAGCTAACGCTGATGATTCCGCAGGTTCCCGTGACCTCGCAAGCCTGGGAAGTTTCGCCCGGCGAAGTGCGTGGTCTGAAAACCGAGCGAGCTGACAAAGGCCTGCTCGTCACCTTGCCTGAGTTCGGCCTGACGTCGATCCTCGTCTTCACCTCGGATGTCCAACTTATGGGCCGATTTCAAGATTTGGCTCGCGCTCGCCGTCAGCAGGCAGCACAGTGGTCGCACGACATGGCGCTGTACGAATACGAGAAGGTCGTCAAAGTGCAGACACAGTTGGAGCAGCTCAACGTATCACTGCCCGATGCGAATTCACTGCTCGAAGACGCTCGGCGGCGATTGCAAAAATCGAAGGAACTGTACGACCGTAGCAGTTTCGCCGAGGCGTATCACGAAGCGAATCGAGCGTTACGTCCCGTGCGTATCCTGATGCGTGCTCACTGGGAAAAAGCGGTGCGCGGCCTGGATACGCCTGTCGCCAGCCCGTTCGCGGTTTCGTTTTACACTCTGCCCAAGCATTGGCAGTTCATCGATTTGGCCAAACGATCCACGGCCGGAGCAAACCTTCTCCGCGGCGGCGATTTCGAGATCGCTCCAGAACGCATTCAAGACACCTGGAAACTCGACCGCCCGACTATGGATGACATGGACATGTCGGCCGAACGCATTGGCGAACTCAGCGATGTTAAGAAACCGAATTCGAAGGGCGACAAGCGGCCCGTCGAAGGCCAACAGTGCTTGATGCTGAAGATCACGCCACGGCCAGGCAAGAGGGCCCCGCCGGGACTTGAACGGACGATGCTCGCTCTGACGAGTTCCGCCGTGAAGCTGCCGCCGGGCACGCTGGTGCAGATCAGCGGTTGGGTCAATGTCCCCGAGCCGATCACTGCGTCGGCAGATGGCGCCTTGATGTACGACAGCGCCGGCGGCGAACCGCTGGCGATTCGCATGAGCGACGCAACATTGTGGAAGAAATTCACCGTCTATCGCCGCGTGCCTGCAACGGGCACAATCAACGTCACACTGGCCATGACCGGCATCGGCACGGTCTACTTCGACGACATCCGCATCGAACCGCTCACCCCACCGAACGCGCCGGTCAACGGCGGTCCGCAGCAATAAACTACTAAATAAGTCAGGACCGAGCACGTGGTAAGCGGTTGGCGCACGTGCCAGAGCCGCGAACTCAGTAAGCGGTCCATTCCAATCACTTACTTCGTGCGTGGCTCTGACACGTTTCGCGACCGAAATTGTTCGCAAAATGCTACATGTTCGGGTGATTGGATGCCTTGCTGCAAAACGGCGAGCACACGTTGCATTTCGCCAGCGAGCATGGCGTCGGCGTCGAGCCAAAGGCCTGGAAAGATTTGGCTGCGATAGATGCCCTGGCCCTTGTCGATGCGTTGATAGTCCTGATCGTTGCGAACGAACCAGTCGATGATGTAAATCAAAAAAAGGAATCTCGTTTAGCACCCGCGCGGAGACACGCGGGCGCTAAACGAAGAGCAATCAGATCTTGACAAAGTCCTTCTCAAACTGGAACGCCCGTTGGCGGAATAGGAAGTCGACGATGCTGCCTTCGTGCGGTTGCAGCCAGTTAAGGGCGATCGTCTTCATCGCGCCGATGTTCAGGCGGTCGATGAACGTCGCGTCGGCCAAGGCGCGCTGGAATTTCGCGTCCTCGGTGATCGCGCTGCAGACGAGCGTGGGGCCCATGCGTTCGAGCATCTTGTCTTGCGGGCACTCGACGACGGTCACGAATGGGAACATGAATTCCTTCTTCGCAATCGTCTTCTCATGGTTCTCGCAGTAAATGACCGTCGGCCTCATGTAGTCACAGTGATCTTTCTTCATGAGTCGGCTGCCGTACTTGGCGGTGAAGTCGATAACGCCCGCTTCCTTCACGTCGGCATCGATCTGGGCGTTGATGGCGTCAGCTTGCCCCTTGACGGTGAAGGCCGCGATGGCCGATTTCGGGTCGTCCGGCGGCAGAGGTTGGACGGGGCCGATCTTGGCGGCGACGGCCTCGGCGATCTTCTTGCCATGCCGCGATACCCACACACCGGAGCAGTTGATGCACCCGCGACCGCTGTTGATGAACACGCTGTCGCAGATGAGATCGACGTACTTTTCCCACTGATCAATCTTGTCGTCGCCGATGATGATCTTGCTGAATCCCGGGCCATGCGCTTGCACGCGCGGGTTGCCCTTGTACTGTTCGACCGTCGCCGTGCCGCCGAAGATCAGGCTGCGCGGGCAGTGCTGCAACACAGCAGCCCCGACATCGCCGAGACCGGGGTAGATCGCGATCGCTTCCTTCGGGATGCCTGCCTGAATGAACGCACTCGCCATGCGGTACGGCGTCCACGGTTCCTGCGGGCCGGGCTTGAGCACCAGGCCGCACTGCATCGGGATGATCGGCAACCACAGCGTATGCACGCCCGGCGAGTTCGACGGTAGCACCATGCCGAGCACCGGCGATTGGCATTGATAGCTGACAGGAACGCCGCGCGATTCGACGCCATAGCCGCGCGAGAGGATGTCGAGGTCGAGACCGCGGGTCAGCGAGTCGAGGATTTTGTCCATGTTCGCGAGGACAAACTGGTTCTTTTCCATGTTGAACTTGCACATGTGCTCAGGCAGACCGGTCGTGGCCGACTGCATGCGGGCGAATTCGTCGGGAGTCTGCGTGCCGTTGCCCAGAGGCAGCGTGGCGGTGGCGTAAAGCTCGCCGGCCTTTTTGGCGAGTTCGAGCAGCTTCTTGATCGGAATCTCTTGCAGTACTTTGCGCGCACGCGGGGCATGTTTCATGTCGCGCTCGACGAGTCCGCCATTGGCTCGGCTCACTTCAGCCAGCACTTCGCCGGTGGCGAAGTGGACGACTTTGTCTTTCTCCAGGCTCTCGTAAGGTTCGCCCCAACGAGAAATCGGGATGTGTAGCATAGGTGGGTTACTCCGGTGAAAAAGGTGTTTTTCGAGGTAGGCGTTGTCTCTGCATCGTCGTTTTAGAATGAGCCCATTTACAGAAGCTATCCTATCGTTCCAGTCATGAATTACCAACCAAGTTGGCTCGACCGTACAGTACCCACGCACGCACCGCCAATGAGCCAACAAGCACGACGGGATATTCGACCAATCCCCAGTCCGGTGGAATCAGTATGGGCAGGATTTTCTGGTAAGCGAATCCATAAACAACGGCGCCGGCGTGAATGCATACAAGAAATTCAGCGAGCCGATCGCCGTCCTGGGCTTCGCCAACCGCATCGCCGATACAACCCCAGGAAATGACAGCACTACAGAGGACATGCGTCGCAAGGTGCCACATCACGCCAAACGAACTACCTGCGTGAATCGGTTGACCACCGTAGATTTGCATCACGATGATGGCAACCAGCAGGCATTGTACCACCAGCGTGGCCCGGTGCGGCATCAATACACCCGCGATGGCCAGTCCGACAACCGCGGACATTACTGCAAGTTCGCTATCGATGAGACGCTCGGACAACGACCACAACAACCAGCAAGCAGGAGCCAGCAGGGCTATCGCTACCAGGAATTGCGGGATCGCCATATGCAAAGCGCTGGCTGGTCTCGCCATGCGCGAAAATGCCACAACGAACGACGCCACATAAAGCGATAACGGCACGAGCCACATGACCGGGATCGGCGAGATCTCCGTGGCAATGTAATCGGTCGCGCCGGATGCCACGCACACGGGCAGACCGCCCAAGACGAACCAGCGAGCATAGCGCAGCCACGCGTTCGAGATATTCTGCTTCGCTTCCATCGGTCCAGGCACGGTTTGCCAAGCCGATAGTCCAAGAAAAGCAACCACTGTCACGAGCAAGGTCGCCACGATGCCGTAGACTTGAGATTGCAACGCAAACATCGGCTCTATGAAAAATGGATAGCTTAACGTGCCGACCAATCTGCCCAGAAAGTAGTACGCGAACAGAACGAACGGACTCACGCCGCGATCGGTATCGGCGAAACTGCGTGCCAGCAACAACGCGCAGGTTGCCGACAATGTAATCGTGGCCATCGTGAGGGCCAGCACGAGCCAGGCATTCTCGCCATCGTTTGCCAAACTGTTAAGGCAATACCCCAACGAGCAGGCCGCTATCGTAAAGGAGAATGCGAAACCGGACGCTCGGAGAGCAGACCTGGTCGTCAGAACCAAAGCAATCCCAAACCCCAACGCCGAGAAAAGCGTAATATCGAATGCGATCGACGCAATGGCTGACCCGAATGGAAACGCCAATCGCGGCAATAGTAACTTTAGCGCGATCGGCGAAAGGACACTGCTGCCAAAACCGACAAGTGTCAGCGTGGCAATCGCAAGCCATGGAATCGCACCCAAACCTCGTTCTGAGCGTTGCACGTCGGCCCTCGAAAAAAAACGATAGGATTTGGCATTGCGTGTATTATCAGTGGCCGTCGGTTCGTCCGCCTGCGAATTTCACCGACGGCCAACAAGCGATTTCCTTTTCGCTATGCGCCCGATTGCTGGGACCACAGCAACATCGATCTATGCACAGTCCTCGCCGTCGGCCGCAGTCAATTGGACTCGCGTTTTCGAAACCGGAATTCGCAGATATTGATCTCACAACGATTGGACATACAGCGCGACGGTCTCCGAGATTAAACGCTGTGTCGCCTCAAATGTCGAAGCCGCCGCACAGCCAGGTAAGGCGGGCACCATCGCGCTTTAGTTCTTTCCTGCCGAATATACTTTGAACGGCTAGATTTGTCCGACCCATTGAATGGTGGCACAGACATTCTTGTCTGTGTTTGCGGTTTACACAGACAAGAATGTCTGTGCCACTATTGCGACAAATCCAACCGTGTGAAGTAGTGGCTGTCAATGTACGCCACCTTGGTTCCATTCTATCGCAGCTATGACGTTTACGTTTGCCGCTCGCGATCACACATCGTCATCATCATCATCATCATCATCATCATCATCGATATGCTTCCTTAACAGTTCGGTGAGGTCGGATACCAGGTCCAGAAACTCTTCATATCCCGGCGTGCCGATGATTGTTTCATAGCAATACACGAGCAACTTGCCGTGCCGAACCTCGATTGTCAAATTCGGCTCCCGGAGACAATACTTGACCAATTGACTAGAGAAAAGCTCGTCGATCCGGGCAACATCATCGCCGACCACGGCGAAGGTTTTGTTGAACGCTTTTGAAGGCGAGAACTTGAGCGGACGGCCCGCGATCAAGTCCGTTAATTTGTCAAGCCAGTCGCGCGGATAAAGCACAAACGATGGAACCGCGTCAAATCCTTCCGTTAGGACAACAACAGTGGCGTGGTAGACAGTGGCAGCCGCCCCGTGACCGTACGCATGGGAATAATCCAGCGCTGTCATGGGGAACCCATCCAGTTTGCCTTTCATGAGGTGACTAGCGAGTTCGTGGTCCGGATCGGCGAGCAGTCGGAATGAACCCAGAAATTGATGCTGTTTTCTCTTCGGTTCGTACGTGTACCGACACCGCCGTGAGTTGGCTGATCTCGGCGAGGGCCATACCGCGTTTGTATTTGGGGCGATCACCCCCCATCAACAACATCGCGCCAAGGCCGACGACTGGAAGAAGAAGCGACGAGATGGCGAGAACCGTAGAAACGCCGGGAGCGGCTTCCGCACATGCCATCGCAATGCCGCACGGACAAAAAAATCCCAACGGAACCATGGCGATTGAGCCAACCAGGATTACATTGGCCAACATCAGGCGGCGCTTCAGATCGGCAATTGAATCGGCGTTTCGGTCGTCGTTTTTTCCCACGGTGAGACCTTGCTGAGTGATGAAAAATGAAGGGCGTGATCGCGCCTAGGGATTAGCGGCGATACGCATCCTTGCGGTGACGGACGCGAATTTCGAGCACATGAACCGCGTCGTCGTCGATTGAATAAACGATGCGATAGTCGCCGACACGGATTCGGTATTGATTTGCCCTACCCTCGAGCTTCAAGCATCCATGCGGCCGAGGATTCTCGGCGAGACCGTCAAATGCACGGATGATAATATCCTGTACCGCTTTCGGCATGCGATCCAGTTCCTTCTTGGCGCTCGGCGAAACCGATACCTCGTACCTCATCGCGCGACCTTCCGTTTTTTCTCCAGATCCGCCTTGACCTTTTCCAGCGGGATCGGCTTCTCGGTTGCCCGTTTTCGGCATTCGAGTATATCAGACGATGTCTTCCCACAGTTCGAGATTCTTTTTGACGTCAATCAGCACAGCGGTCGGCTCGCCCTTCTCATCGAAATAGTACTTGACACCTTTCATATCCGCCTCCGTTTCTCCAATATCTGAAACACTGTTAATATTCTACATCGAAACGACGAACCGAGTAATAAACGGTCTCGAAATAGGCTCGCAATCGCGATGACTTGGCATGGCATTGCGCGATCGCTAAACGTAAACACTTGCCAATTTCATAAAACAAGCAATTATGGCAACCTCAAAATTACGTTTACTCATCATCGGCGCTCACCCCGACGACGCCGACTACGCTGCGGGCGGGACCGCTGCCCTCTACCGCACGGCGGGACACGACGTGCGCATGGTCAGCCTGACCAACGGCAACGCGGGGCATCACGCCGCGCCTGGCCCCGGCCTTGCCCGACGCCGATTGGGCGAAGCGACCGCGGCGGGAGCAGTGATCGGCGCGGAGTATCATCTCTTCGACATCCACGATGGCGAACTGCAGCCAACGCTCGAAAATCGCTGGAAGGTGATCCATCTCATTCGAACCTACAAGCCCGATCTGATCCTGACGCATCGGCCCAACGACTATCATCCCGATCATCGTTACACCAGCCAACTCGTACAAGACGCGGCCTACATGATTACCGTGCCTGCGGTTGTGCCGGGTACACCGCACCTGGCGCGGAACCCGGTGATCGCGTATCTTCCGGACGAGTTTCAGAAGCCGTATCCGTTCGCACCGACCGTCGCGGTAGATGTCGGGCCGGTGATTGACAAGATTATCGCGATGCTCGATTGCCATGTGTCGCAATTTTACGAATGGCTGCCGGCGAACACGTTGACGCTGCACGAGGTTCCGACGACGCCGACAGCACGAAAGGCCTGGCTGGGCGAGCAGGTCAAAGCTCGCCTGCGCAAGCAAGCGGAGCGATTTCGCCCGCAACTCGTGCAATGCTACGGCGAGACGTGCGGCCAAGCTGTCGAGTATGCCGAGGCGTTCGAACCATGCGAGTACGGCGCCCTGCTTGACACTGACGCCGCCAAGCGATTGTTCCCGTTCACTTTCGAGGCGAAGCGATGACGCATCTGCCCCGCCGCCTCTGGTTCTTGATGTTTGTGCCGATCGCGCTGGTCGGCATTGGCACGCTCGGTTATCGCGTGATCGAATCGAAAACGTATTCAACGTTCGACGCCCTGTACATGACGATCATCACACTCTCCACGATCGGCTATGGCGAGACGCACGAACTCAGCCCCCCGGGGCGGGTCTTCACGATCTTCCTCATCCTCGGCGGCGTGTTTAGCTTCGCGTTTTCGGCCACCGAAATCGTTCGCACGGTCGTCAGCGGTGAAATCGCGGAAATCTTGGGAAAACGGCATATGGAAAACGCACTCTCCAAGCTCAATGATCACATCATCGTGTGCGGCTTCGGCCGTATGGGAAACCTTGCTTGCAAGGAATTTTCCAGGATGGGCAAGCCATTCGTCGTCATCGACGCGGACGCGGAATTATTGGAGGGGTTCGACCTGCCGCACGGAATCGCGCTGGCGGGAGATGCAACAAATGACGACGTGCTACGTCGAGCGGGCGTCGAGCAGGCGCATAGCCTGGTGACCGTAATGGCCTCCGACGCCGACAATTTGTTCGCGACAATGAGTGCACGCCTTCTAAATGCGAAGTTGGTGATCGTGGCCAAAGTGGAAGCGGCGCATTCGGAGCAAAAGCTGTTACGTGCAGGGGCCAACCGCGTTGTCTCGCCGTACCAAATCGGCGGCATGCGCGTGGCTCAGGCTGTGCTCAAGCCGACCGTGCTCGACTTCATCGAGTTGACCACTCGCACCGAGCACATCGAGCTTCAATTAGAAGAAGCGCGAATCGACGCAAACAGCGCCCTCATCGGCTTGACGCTCAAGGACAGCCGACTGCGGGCGGATCATTCGATCATCATTGTCGCCATCAAGAAGCACGGCGGCCACATGCTGTTCAACCCATCACCGGAGACGGTGCTCGCCGCCGGTGATACGCTGGTCGCCATCGGCAGCCGCCAGCACCTGAGTTCGATGATGGAATTGACGCAGGCGAAGAAGTGACGCTGAATCTTCCGCTTACGGCTTAGCGCTCTCGTGGCGTGCTCCGAGCGCCAAGCCGCAAGCGGAATATGCAAAGGCCCTCATTTCCCGAATTGTACGCCATCCCACCGAAAATCCACAGTGACCGATTCACCCGCCGCCACACGAATCCTCTGCACATGTTCAACCGGTGGCTTCCAGGCGATCCTCGCAATGTTGCCGGTCGCAGGGCAGCGCTCCTCCCGGTCCACGTGCCAACTCGGCAACCAACAAACAGCATCATATTCACCGGGCGGAACTTTGCTGAGTTCAAATCGGCCCGTGCTATCCGTCTGCACGTAATACGGATGCTCGACCACGAAAAGATGCGCATGCAGCCAGTAATAACCAGCGGCACAGCGAAGATCTACGAGTCCCGCTTGCGTGAATGTCTTCTGATGGACAACGTTCGACTTGAACATCGGTAGACCGAAGAACGCCGCCCCACCAGCTTTCAGGTTGTGGTACTTCGTGTCGATGTTGACAATGTCCACCGTTTCGCCCAATCGCACGAATCCGACTCCAGATTTGCGCCTCCCTTGATGGATCGCGAGCCGATGATCGTCGATCTCGATGCGCACCGGCTCGTGATCCCAGGTCCTTGCACGCCGTGAATCGATGGTACGCAGATAAACCACGGCGTTCTCGATCCCGTTCGACGCGGCGTCAACCTTGGGCACATGCCGTGTTGTCCAGCGTGCCGGGTGCAGGTGCATTTTGTGATTGAACGCGATACGGCGTGTCACCTGTTCCTCGGCCTTTGGGACATCACCATGCCAGATCGCTCTGCCATGTATCGTCGTCACCGACTTGGAATCGAAATTCGCTCCCATCTGCGATGTACTAGGCGTCGGAACGGGCGGCGTGTTGTCAAGCGTTTCCGTGGCGCACCCCGCAATGGCAAGTAACCACGCGAAGCCGAAGAATAGTATGCGTAAATGCGACATCGTTGTACCGTTCCTTCGGGTCAACTCTGGGAATACAATGAGAGGGTGTTGGTAATACTATCGTGATCTCGCACTTCATCGCGTCCTAGGGATCCTACCCAATGACAACCGCGACTTCCAATGGCTACCTCGTCCGCCGACTCGCTGACGCACCGACGGTGCCCTGCCCTTGCGGCGAGAGCACACGTCCCTTGACGCGTGCCGACACGCCGACGTGCAACCTCCATGTGACATCGATCCGCGACTCGGTGCTCCACTATCACAAAGAATGCACTGAGGTGTACTACATATTGGAGGGCGAAGGCAAGATGGAATTGAACGGCGACGTGATCGACATTTCGCCGAACGTCATCGTGTACATCGAACCGTACACCAAGCATCGGCTTTGGAGCGAAAAAGGCGTTCGCACGATCGTCGTCGGCACGCCCGCACTGAATCCGGAGGATGAGTATTTTGACTAAGCTGCGTAACTACGTCGCGATACCGCTGCGTCGGTCCCGTTGTCGCTTGTATTAGGGACGAACGTCGCTTTACGATCCGGAAGCGTCAGCGACGGACTGGATACATCCCTCGCTTACGCTTCGGGTTTGTATTTTTCTCGGGCGTATCATCATTTCTTCTTGTCCTGATTATCCATCTTGCCGATGGTTCGCACCACTCGCCACGTCATTATCAGCGAGAGAACGTAGCCTGAGGCACCGAGCAACGATACGCCGCCAACCGCTGGCGGAGCGCCGCTGCTGTACAGCATCGACGAACCGACGAAGATCGCCGAGGACAAAATGCCCAAGACAAGCCGATTGACCGTGGATTCGAGCTTGTGATGCTCGTGCTTCATTTCGAAGGTACCGTTGCGAACCCGACGGAGAATTTCCGCCAGATCGCGAGGGAGCATCTCGATCAGGCGATCCCAATCGCGATACGCACGATACAGTTTCCGGAGAAGCCTCGCGAACGAGAGCCGATGACGCAGTACCTTGACCTGGTAAGGTTCAATCAGCGCGGCAAGGTTAAAATTCGGATTGAGCTGGCGCGAGGTCCCCTCGAGCATCACCAGCATCTTCAGCATCATCGCCAGCGTGCTGGGTAACAGAATCTGATACCGGCGGATAATGTCGGTCATCTGCTTCAGCGCGGCTGAGAGATTAAAGTCACTGAGTGATCGGCTGCCATATTCGCTGACGAAGTTGCTGATTTCCGAGCGCAACGCATCACGATCCAAATCGGGCGGCACGGAGCCAAGCCGCATCACGCTGTCGCACAGTTCGATCGCATCCTTGTTGATAATGGAAAGCAGCAGCGACTCGACCTCCTGGCGCATGATGTCGTCGAGTCTGCCGACCATGCCGCAGTCGAGAACACCGACGACCCCGCCGGGCAACATCATCAGATTTCCAGGATGCGGGTCAGCGTGGTAGAAGCCGTCGCGAAAAATCATATCGAGGTACATGTTCGCGCCGCGTTGGGCGAACTCATTGAGATTCACTCCAGCATCTCGCAGCCCTTGCACATCCTCACCGGAGATGCCGACCAGCAGTTCCATGGTCAGCACACGGCGGGAGCAAAGTTCGGGAAATACTTTCGGAAAATGAACATTGCGGTCTTTCTTGAAATTCGCGGTGAACTCGTCCAGATTGCGGCGTTCGGCGGTGAAATCAAGTTCGTTGAGAAGGGTCCGGCGAAATTCGCGCAGCGTCGCCACCGGTTGATACGCGCGGACATAGGACACATGCTTCTGGGCCAGATCGCCGAGTACGCCCATGATATCGAGATCCCCGAGAATCTTTTCTTCGATGCCCGCATGCTGAACTTTGACAACGACCTGTTCGCCGGAATGTAGCTGGGCGCGATGCGCCTGGCCAATCGAAGCCGAGGCGAGCGGATTGTCATCGAATTGGGCATAGAGTTCGTCGACGCCCTTGCCAAGCTCGGCTTTGATACTGTCTTTGATTTTTTCGAGCGAATCGGGCGGGGTGTGCGAACGCAGCAGGGCCAGTTCGGCAGCGAGACTTGGCCCGACGAGGTCTGCACGCGTGCTCAGCATCTGCCCGAGTTTGATGAACGTCGTGCCAAGTTCGGTAAGCGCGAGGCGGATGCGTGCTTCCTGCGTGAGCCGGCCGAGCCGTTCGCCGTCGAAACTAACGAGCCGGCCATGAATCCAGTCGTAGTTAAGGCCGCTCAGCCAACCAGCCAGGCCGTAACGTCCCAAGATGGCGAGGATTTCTCCGAAGCGTTTGGCGTTACGATCAAGATTTCCAAACATCGCGGAAGCACTCGGTGTATGCCGCTTGCGGCTTAGCGCTCACGTGGGATATTCCAAGCGCCAAGCCACAAGCGGTAAAATGCGGCTGAGATTTCTGTTTTTATCCTATTCACCGCGCCAACCATTGCAAATGCGTACCCGGATCGTTAGAAACTAAGAGGAAGCATGCACCGGAGCGCGCCATGTCGATTTTGACCAAGATTTACTTCAACGCTGTCTTCGGCGCCCTCGGCGGATTGCTCGGCTGGATGCTCTTCGGCGTACTAGGCGAAAAGAATCCCAACGATCAAGAACGCGTCTTCCTCTTCTTTACCGCTCTCGACTTCAATCTACTACTAGGCGGCGGCATCATCGGCGGGGCGATCGGATACTTCGTCGTCAGCGTCGAAGCGATCCGCGACCAATCGCTTATCCGCTTCGCTCGGCTCGCATCCTATGGCGTCATTCTCGCAACGATTGGCGGGGCTCTTGGCATGTACGCCGGCGACCTCATCAATACCGGAATTCTTGCACTCTGCCGCGCCGCTGGGTTGACGCTCGACACCCAGGGCCTGTTTTATCTCCTGCTCGCCATGATCGCACGTGGGTTGGGCTGGAGTTTGCTCGGCGTGAGCATCGGTGCCAGCGAAGGCATCGCCGCGCGGTCGCTCGGAAAATTCACCTATGGCATGATGGGAGGCGCCCTTGGTGGATTCATTGGCGGCGTGCTCTTCCAGCTCTTTTATTTCTTCGCCAGCCGATCGCTAACCACCACCTACCTCTGGAGCGCGCTCGGCCTCGTTATTCTCGGCGCGTGCATCGGTTCGCTTTCGGCACTTGTGCAAACGGTGTTTCTACCGGCGAATGTGAAAGTGCTGCGCGGTTGGCAGGAAGGCCGTGAATATCCGCTCGACAAGACCGCAAACCTCCTTGGCCGGGACGAGCATGCGGATATCGCACTATTCCGCGACATGAAGGTCGAGAAGAAGCACTGCACGATCAAGCATATGGGCGGCGAAAAGTACCTACTCGTGAACAACGGCGCACCGCCCGAATGCACGCTTGTCAATGACAAACCGGTTGCCAACCAATGCGAGCTTTCGGATGGCGACCGAATCCAGCTTGGCGGCGTGATCCTGAAGTTCCAGCTTCGCGCCGCGATCGTGAAGGCAAAGCAAAAGGCAAGAGCGTAACGCCATGGATTCCGTTCGCGCCACGACTTGCGGTCGGACCATCGTCTCCACAAAATTATTCAGCCCCAATCAGAAGTCAGCAATATTTCGTAATTGCTTCCTGATTACTACTACGACAGCGCTACATCGTATCCTGTAGCTGAATTCGTGAGAATTCGGCCTTCCCTCGTTTGCCCAAGTCGTCCGAATTCTCACGAATTCGGCTACAATGCGGGCCAAATTCTCGATCTAGCGCTGTCGTACTACTGATGAATCGAGAAATCCCTCTTGTAGAAGAGAAAAATGAGGTTAAGATAGTTTTTGGAATTGCAATCGGACTAGAGCCAAACTCAAGGTGTAACAACCTGGAAGGAACGCTTGGGTGAAGCTTTAGCTCGTTTATTCAAGTAATTGCGGGCGTAATTCAGTGGTAGAATGCTAGCTTCCCAAGCTGGACGTCGGGAGTTCGAATCTCCTCGCCCGCTCTCAAAGAATCGCTGACAGTGATTGTCAGCGGTTCTTTTTTCTTGTCCACGATTGAAGTTACGTCAAATCCCCCTTGTCCACAATCGAACGCCAACACGTCTGCCATTTTGTCAGCGAACGACGGCTTTTGCCCCTGTTTGCCGGTAGTTGGTGCAAACTTTGGTGCAAACTGGCGAAGCCCTAAATCGTCGGTCCCCGTTGCTCTTACGGCTTGTGCCATGTCCGCTTGTCCATTGCCTAATGGCAGCATCGGCAAGGCGTCGAGCGCCCCGCGCACGTCCAAGAGCTTCGGGTCGGTGTAGACGTTCATCGTCAAATCGATGTCGGAATGCCTCATTGCCTCTTGAGCGGTTCGCGGCGCAACGCCCCCTTTACTCAACAGTGTGCCGAACGTGTGCCGAAGGGCATGAACGTCGAGCTTGCGGCCCCGTTCATCGACTTTGGCGATGCCGGCGAGTTTCAGGTCACGGTTAAGAATCTTGACCAGCTCGACGGGCACGGTGAATAGCGGTTCGTCGCCGGGCAATCGCATCGGGATTGCCTCTCCACGGCTTCGGGCTTCGGTTTGCAGGCGTTGCAGCTTGTCGGCGAGCCATTGGCGTAGGTCGTTCGCCAGGTCGTCGCGTAGCACGATGTCGGCCCCTTCGCGGTTCTTTTCGTCGGCAGCGTCGAGCCGAGCGTAAGGTATGGCATCATCCAGGTGCAAATGTGCCACGGTGAGCGATTCCAGTTCCCCCCGGCGAAGCCCCGTCAGAACCAGCGTCTTGTAGGTCAGGGCGCGTTCCCTGCCGAGCCAGTCGAGCCGATCCCGTTCCGCGTCGCTGACGTTGGCGACGGCTTGCCCTTTGCGTTCCCCGCGTCGGATCGTCATCGCGTCGAGCAGCGGACGGCGGCGGGCAGCGTCGAGCAGTTGCACCAGTTCGGCTTCGGGCATCGCTCGGCGTTTCCGGCGAACGTCGGCCTTTTCATCGGCCTTCGGTATTCGAGTGAACGGATTGACAATCAAACGCCCTTCGTCGATGCACCAGTTCGCGAACGCCAAGAGTGCCGATAGGTAGGTATTCCGCGTCCGGCCTGACATGGCGGTTTTCGCTTGTGTCGTCAGCCAGCGCTCGACAGCCCCGGCGTCGAGGTCTGCCAGCGTGCCGATCTTGCATTCATCCATCAGGCGTTTCAGTTGGCGTTCGACGTTATCGTGATGATCTTCGCAAACGCCCTTCGCCTTCAGGTGTGTCAGGTAAGCGTCGCGGTGTCCCTTGATCGGCGTGCGAAGATGATCGGCGGCGGCGTCCTCGCTCGCCGTCATCACCCCGGCCTTGACCAGTTCGGCGCGGCGTTCCAAGTCGCCGAGTATCGAACGGGCGGCGGATTCGTCGCGGCATCCCGTCGCCACGGTGCGAACGATGCCGGCCCCGTCGCGATACTTGGCGTAGTACGTCCGCGATTCAAAGACAATCCGCTCTTGCCCTTGCTCGCCGGTCGTCAGCTTCGCCTTGCGCGCCTTGTCCTTGGCGTCCTTCCATCTCACCCAGCGTTCGCCTTTGAGCGTGAACATTTCGGCGTTTTCGGGCTTCGGCTTCGTCACGGTCTTTTTGAAAACGGTTCCCATGTCAGCTACCCTTTTTCTTCGCTTTTGATCGTTTGCAACGCCAGCCCAAAATAAGCGGCGAGTCCTGCGATCACCTCAATGTCGTGTTTCACGAAAAAGCAGAACTGCGAGGCCCCCATACAGGATAAACCCGGGAACGCTCGCCCACATGGGCACGGAGACGCCGTCCAGTATCACGTCCGATTGC
>SIAQ01000089.1 GCA_009697105.1 Gemmataceae bacterium
AGGTCCTGCTTGAAGTCCTGGCGATCGATGACAGGCCGTTTGCCCTCGCCGTAGGACGAGATGACGATGGGATTGTCCGGCGTGCCGTTGCCCTTGGGGCGCAGTTCTTCGTCCCAGGTATCGCCGCATTTCAGGAGGATACGATCGCCAGGTTTGTACTCGATGGACGCTTTCGCGAGCGTTTTCCAAGGGCCGGCTTTTCCGTCTGACGTGGCAGCCTCTCCGCTCCAACTGTCGTTGCCGGAGGACTGGCTGAGGTAGTAGGTTTTTGCGTGGGCCGCCAGCGGCGCGAATGCCAGGACGGCCACGGCTACTATGCAAATAGCGGAGAACTTTAGCATGTCTTGTACTGCATTCATCGATTGGCTCCCACCTTCGTTTCTTGACAGGCCGAATCTTACCACTCGTGGAGCGGTTTTTTCGGAGTGCCGGTTTCAGCCTCAGCCACTTGTGAATATTCATGAAGTGCTTTCGTCAACGCCGCAACCACCTTGGACCGCTTGGGCTTTTCGAGCAGGTACTGGGGCAACTTCTCAAACCAACGCTGCGCCTCCCAATGGTCACCACCTAGGTTTTTATCGTATACGGGAAGCCTGCTCGACGGATGATGTTCTTTCGAATAATACTCAAGACAGAGCCTTAACTGCGGCAAGCTGTGAAACACAAAGGTAAAACCGTAAACTCTCACAAGGCATACTTTGTAAGATACGATCGTTGGGGCGCGAAGATGTCGCTCCCGTTGTGCGTCGTCGATGTACCACATCGGGTTGCCGTGGCGGGTCGCGTCAAAGTCTTCAATCGTGATTTTCGCCATTCTTGCCGCCAAACTTGGAAGTATGCTGGATCGAGTCTACTTCGCCGCCGCCCCACCCAGAGCCGCGACGCGGAAGCCGTAGTTGGGCCATCAACCGAGCGGCAGACGAAAACTCACCCGTCCTGGCACATTCGTTGCATGCAGAGGGTGTGTGTCTGTGTGCGCGACGAATCAGCGTAACTTATTATCCACCATGGGCTTTTGGGCCGATGATTCGTTGCATGCATACCGCCTATCAACCAAGCGACGCTACTTCGCCGTCCCGCCCAGAGCCGCGGCGCGGAAGCCGTAGTTGGGGCCATTTGGCATGTCCGACTATTCGTACACCTCGCGGCGGTGCGCAATCACAACCACGTCAACGCGGTTCACCTCGTCATCGATGCGATAGATCACACGCCAGTCACCAATTCGGTATCGAAGGTTTGCCTGACCAATCGCCTTTCAGGCGTTTGACGTTGCTGCCGCGACACGGCTCCGCCTCGAGTCGGCGGAAGCAGCGTGCCAGCTTCAATGCCAATGGCCGATCTGCCGCTGCATAAAACTCCGCCGCTGACGGCGACAGGACGACATCAAACATCATCCCTGACCTTGCGCCAATCGACGCCCTTGTTCGCCTTCAGATCGCGCTCGGCCTCCTCGATCCGCTGTCCAAGGGTCGGGCGGTTCAAGAACGCGATGTAATCGGCTACGGACGAAAGCCGTTCAACCGGCAGGGTGTCAATGGCCTTCTCGATCTCACGTCGTAAGAGCGACTCGGTCACAGCAACGACCTCGATAGTTTGGCATACCCATCCATTATCGCACCAAAATCCGGCCATCGCAAGCCTACTTCGCCGCCGCCCCGCCCAGCGTCACCACGCGGAAGCCGTAGTTGGGCCATTTGGCGCTGAGGACGTCGTAGCGGGTGCCTGCACGCAGGTAGCTGTCGTTGTCGTTGATGTAGAACGAGCCGCCGCGTAGGCCGACTTTGCCGGCCTTGCGCGATTCGTTGTATTCCCACATGTTGCCGCCCTGGTCGTAGGTGCCATACGGGCTGACGGCTTTGGCGTGGAAGCCGACGTCGGACGGGGAGTTGGTGTTGATGTTGGCCGACGGAGCATCGTCACTCTTCGCAGGACACTTCCAGTAACCGGCGCCGCCTGTTTTGTTGGGGTCGTAATAGGCGGCCTTGTACCATTCGTCCTCGCTGGGCAACACCCATTTGGTTTCCTTGCCGGCAGCGAGTATAGCGTGGTCCAGCGCGGTTACCTTGCCGTCCTTGATGGTGTAGCTGCCGGTTTCCGTGTCGCCCTTGCCTTTGGCATCGTTATTGGTGAGCCAATTGGTGTAGCGGATGGCGGTTTCCCAGGTGACGTAGTTCACCGGCTTCTTGCTCCAACCGTCCTTGACGGCGTAGGTGTAGGCGCCCGCGTCGCCGTTGCGTGTGATGCCGCCGTATTCGCCGGCCATTCTGCCATCGTACAGCTTGTGGATGTTTTCTTTGTTGACGGCGTTGAGGAACGCCGCGAACTCGGCATTGGTCACTTCGTACTTGCCGATCTTGTACGCGTAGGCCACCGCGCCGAAGCCGGTGCTGTCCGCTTTGTTGCCTGGGCCGGCGACGGGCACGGTCTCCGGCGGTGTGGCATGGGCGGAGCTGGTGAATAGCGCAAGCACGCCGACCAACGCTGCCGAAATCAAACTCTTGAGTCGCATCATATATTCCCTTTTGTGATGGAAATAGGCTTCCCAGGAGAGTATGGTATGGAGCAGGCCTGCATCTGACCGCCGACCAGCGCTGCTTGGTGGAAACCGTGCTTCGTATGGAGCTATCGCGTGCTACCGCACGTTCGTTGTTACGTCAACGCCGCTCGCGCCCCGCAGGCGCGAGCGGCGTTCCTAATTATGGAAAGGCAATTCATCATGGCTCGCTGGATTCTCATTCTGATCGGGATAGTCGCAACGAACCACGGCGTTGATGCCCAAGACGCACCCAAGCTTCCTCCCAAGGCGCCCGCGTTTCCCTTCACGCCGACTTCGGCTCGCTCTTATCAAAAGGCCTACGCTGATTCGCTCGGACTTCCATTGCTATGGGAGAACGACCTCGGCATGACCTTCGTTCTGATCCCGCCAGGCACCTTTCGCATCGGCTCGCCTGCCGATGAGCCGGGCCGAAACCTCAGCGGTTACGATGAGACGCCGAGCACCGTCACGCTGACGCAGCCGTTTTACCTGAGCAAGCATGAAACGATCGTCGGCCAATTTCGCCGATTTGTGCAGGCGACGAATTATGTGACCGACATCGAGAAAACCGGCGGCGGCAACGCGCACGACGCCAAGGCGGTCTGGAAGCATCGCCCCGGCACGACCTGGCTGAAGCCCGGTTTCGCTGGACCGTTCGATTTGAAGGACAATCATCCCGTTGTACATGTGAGTCATACCGACAGCTTGGCGTTCTGCGCCTGGCTACAGAAGCAATCGAAGCGGGCAGAGCACCAGCATGGCCTACCGACGGAAGCGCAGTGGGAATGGGCCTGTCGCGCGGGCAGCGCGACGCGATTTTGGTGGGGAGCCGACGAAGATGCGACGGGCAATGTCGCCAATGTCGGGGATCGAAGCTTGAAAAAAGCGCAGCCCGCCTGGCCACGCACGATCATGCCGATGGATGACGGCCACGCATTTCTCGCTCCTGTCGGCAGCTATTCCGCGAACGCCTTCGGCCTACACGACATGCTTGGCAACGTCTGGGAATTTTGCAGCACTCGCTACGGTCCGTATCCCAAGGAACACGCTATCGACCCCGGCGATCTTGATATGAAACGCGGCTTTGCGGTACGCGGCGGCGGTTGGAGCAACATCGCCGCCGACGTTCGCTGTACCAGCCGCAACGCCGACCCGCCGCATTTCGGGCACAGCAACCTCGGCTTCCGCGTCGCCATTCAGATCAAGAACTGATCCGATACGCCACGACCTTCTCGCCCTTCAACACCGCCGGGCCTGCGCCTTCCAATAAGTCGATCATCAGGTTTCGGCATCGAGCCCGCGAAAGAAATGTGTCGGTCCAGTCGGCGGGCGAAAGCTTCACGCGCTGGGGTTGATCGAACACGATCCGCACCTCGCCCTGGAAACGCGTCAGCTTGACGGCGGTAACCTTGTCGCGATACTCGCTTGTCGCGGGCAGCCATTTATCGTCCACCCGAAACGCAATGGCCGTCGGCGTGGACTTCGCTTGTCGTTGGGCATCGTGCAAATAGATCGGTATCGTTTCGTAGCACTCGGCAACCTTATCCTGACCATTGGCCTTGATGCGCGTTTCGATACGAACTTTGCCTGCATCGATTTGAAACGTGCGTTGATATGCGATCCGACCTTGCAAGACCTTGCCTTGGCCGAGTTGCTCGATCGGAATGTGGCCGTTGACCTGAACCGTTCCCTGATCGTTCTTCAAATCGGAGACGACGTCCGGTTGGAGGATACGTGCGGAAGTGAAGACCTTGCCATCGAGGTTACAGCCGCTGACGGCGTGGATCGGCCAGGTGCGCCATTCTTCGAGATTGTCAAACGTTTTGCTCCAGGTATTGCCCGCGCGTCGGCCGAGGATGACGGACCCCGTCTCGGGAGTCCAATAAGCGGAGAGCTGCCCGCCGCCAAATCCGAGCGGTCCGGTGAATCGAAACGTCCCGTCCTCCTGCCCTGGAATCCCGACGGGACCGGAGTGCACGATCGCTGCCTGCTTGGGAAATTTGGCGACGATGAATGCCTTGGCGAAATCGCGCACGAAGCTCTCATCACGCTGGAACGGCGACTTCAGCCACGGCGAGTTTTCCTGCTGCAACTTGGCGTGGCGCGCGTAGCTGCCGATAGGGTAATATTCGTATCCGGCGTTGACGGTCGGCGGGAAGTTGAAGCTCTGCCAAAGCCGCCATTTCCACGGCTGCGAGCGGATGTCTTCGTTCTTGAGGAAGCCGCCCTTACCCGTGAGCGGGTTCTCGGCGATCTGTCCGTTGAACGCGACGGCACGCTTCGCCGGGGCGTTCTTGAGATCGTCCTTCGTGGGCAGCGCGGCGAGATAGATCGCCTCATCGGTCACGAGCGAGGCGATTTGATCGCGGGCGCCGCCCCACTCCCATTGATCACCCCAGGCATCGCTCGACGTGCGCGAATTGAAATGGCTCGGTCCGACGAACCACTTCCCGCCGGGCTCCGGCAGGCACAGGTGAGCGCGGAGCCGATAGCTTTTTGCGACCGCTTCCTTGGCGAAAGGCCAATCGCTGGCGAGGGCGGCCCAGACGGCGAAGAAGTTCGTCGTTCCCTGGTAGCCCATGTCGATACCACGGTTGTCAATCCAGAAGCCCGCCGGGTGAAAATGCCGGGGATCGGTAAACAACCGGCGGGCGTAGACCTCGGCGTCCTTCGTGAATTTCGCATCGTTGATCGCCTTGCTCACGTGCCACAACCCGACGGCGGCGATCATGTCCAGATTCGGCTCCTCGCCAACCGGCCCCCAATCGAGCACACGCTGCCCCATTCGCTGAAGCCCGGTTTCGTAGGCCTTTTGCACGTCGATCGGCAACGCATCCTTGAAGCCCAGATACGGCTGCGCGGCGATGATCAACTGATTGGAGAACCAGTCCGCCCGCGCCCCGCCTCGCTCGGGATGATGATCGAGTTGATCGTCCATCATCATCATGTGGATCGTGCTCGTCACGAAAGCACGCAATTTAAGAGCGCGATTGGCGTGGTAGACGTTTCCGGCGTACTGCCAGTTAGTGAACGTGGCAAGTGGTTCGGGAAAGACCGGCGGGATCATCACGCCTTCCGGCTTTTCGATGCTGGCAAGCAGGAACAACGAGGCCGGCGCGTTCACCGCCGGGGCGCCGCGTTTGGTCCCGACGAGCGGTTGCGGCATCAGTGTCAGCAGATGAGCGCGGTAGTTGTACTCGAAGTCGTCGCCTGGTGGGACGGTCTTCAAACCGCCCTTGATGCCGTGCGCGAAGTCCTGCTCCGTCAGCGTGCCCAGGTATTTTCGCAGCGACTTCTGGTACGCATGCTCGTCCGGCAAAGTCGTTCGCACGGCTGGCGTCCCGGTGAGCTTCCGTGCGCCGGCGTCGACGTTGGAAGCGATCATGAGGATCGCAACGATCGGGATGATACGCATGATTGGCCCTTCGTGAGAATCGTTTCAATAATGTTTAGCCGCTCGCTTTCGGCGAGCGCGAACTTGTACTTCACAACAGGCAGCACGCGCTCGCCAGAGGCGAGCGGCTAAACGAACTCGGGTTACGGCTCGCGATATTCCTTTGTCAAGTTATCGAGATGATATAGGCGGTTTCCATGCAGTTGCAGGTTCATCACACCCGAATCGTGTAAAAAAGCCGATCCAGCGTGCGCCTGCGAAAAGCCAAGTTCGTTGTCGCGAAAGATCAGATCGTGATGCGCGCCTTCGATGACGACGCACGCCTTGCCCGCCGAACTCGCTCGGCTATTGCTTTTCTCGGGACGCGGGCCAAGGTTTTCCTTGATGGTGTTGTTCTCGAAAACGTTGCGATGAGCGCCATGCTTGGCCTTTGGCGAATCACGGCGAAAGAGCACGCCGGTCTCGGCATTGTTCACGATGCGATTGGAGCGAAACGTGTTATCGGTATCGTCAAAGCCAATCGAGATGCCGCACCCGGCGTTGTTCGAAATCACGTTCTTGTCGAACAAGACTTTGCGAACGCCAACGCACACGAACAGTCCGACGTAGCCGTTTTTGCGCAAAGTATTCTCGCGAACAATGCAATCATGCGAACCGCTGCCGGGATGCATGCCAACGTTGGAGTTGTCTTCGCACACACAGTATTCGATGTTGAGCTTCGTACATTTGCCTTGAAAGCTGATGGCATCGCCGTGATATTTGCGGACAACGCAACGGCTCACCACTACATTTTCGCAGCCGAAGAGGTAGACCCCGCCGCCGCGACATCCGCCGAGATATTCGGAGCCGGGCGTGGCGTGATTGCCTTCGACGGTGATACCTTTAACAGATGCATTCTTGACGTTTACTCCGGATATGCCGGAGATCGCGTGTTTCGCCTCGGCATTGCGTTTGACGAGGTAATCGCTTTCCGCGGGATGCGAGATGCGAAACGTGCGCGGGCCCAGTCGAGCAACGAGCGTGGCCGTGGTGACTTCGAAGCCGTGCCCGGCGCTATCTTCAAGGGCGATACCGTCGCCCAGCTCAAAGCCCCGAGCATCGACGAGCGTGATCTCGGTAGCGCCTTTGGCGACATCGCTGGCGAGTGCGGCCTTGCGACCGCCTCCGATCGCAAGCACGGTCCCACCCGGAAGGCCGACGAAATGCACATTATTCCGCAGTTGCAGTGCGTTGCGAAGCGTGAAACGCCCCGCACCGATTTCGACCGTGCCGCCGCCGAAGTTCGCAATGTAGTCAACCGCAGCCTGAAGAACGCGATGGTCATTGCCGCGCAGATCGCCGACGTCGATACCGACGCTCACCATTGGCCGTGCGGGCTGCGCCAGTGCGATTGACGGCAGAAAGATCGTTATCAATGCGATGGTGGGAATCATAGCGTTCCGATTGTTAATTCCAATGGATTTACCCTGAACGCCTGCGCGGGTTTAATCTGAGCGCTAAGCCGCAAGCGGCAAACGCTACGCCAGGATGCCGTTGACGATTTCGCCATGCACGTCCGTCAAACGGAAATCACGGCCGGCGTAGCGGTAGGTCAGTCGCAGATGATCGAGGCCCAGCAGGTGCAGCATGGTGGCGTGCAGATCGTGGAAGTGGACTTTGTCTTGCTCAGCGTAGTAGCCGTAATCGTCGGTCGCGCCATAGGCCAGGCCCGCGCGGATGCCGGCGCCGGCAAGCCACATCGTGAATCCTTGCGGGTTGTGATCGCGGCCATCGCGGCCTTGCGCCGTCGGCGTGCGGCCGAACTCGCCGCCCCAGACGACCAGCGTATCCTCCAGCAGGCCGCGACGTTTCAAATCCTGGATTAGCCCCGCGATCGGCTGATCGACTTCGAAAGCGTTGTTGGCGACGTCGCGTTGAAGCTGATCGTGCTGGTCCCACTTGTAGCTGTGCGTCACTTGAATGAAGCGCACGCCGCGCTCGGCAAACCGGCGTGCCATCAGGCACTGTCGGCCGAAGTTGCGCGTCTGGTCGTTGTCCATACCGTAGAGCCGAAGCGTTTCGGGCGTCTCACGGCTAATGTCCTGCAACTCCGGCGCAGCGGCCTGCATGCGGAACGCCAACTCGAACGACGCGATTCGGCTTTCCAGGGCAGCGTCGGGGCCGGTGTGCGTCATGCGGTCGCGGTTCATCTCGCTCAAGTAGTCGAGTTCCATGCGTTGGATGCCCGCTGGCGTCGGGCCTTGGATGAACGGGATCGTCGCCCGTTCCGACGACGTGCTCGCATTGCCGATCGGTGTGCCGTGATAGACGGCGGGTAGAAACGCCGAGGCGTAGTTGTTGACGCCGCCGTGTGTGAGGGTGGGGCAGATGGTGATGAATCCGGGCAGGTTCTGGTTCTCCGTGCCCAGGCCATACGTGATCCATGAGCCCATGCTGGGGCGGACGAATGTATCGCTGCCGGTGTGCATTTCGAGCAACGCACCGCCGTGCCGTGAGTTGGAGCCATGCATCGAGCGGATGAAACACAAGTCGTCGACGCAACTGGCGACATGCGGAAAGACCTCGCTGACCCATTGGCCGCTTTGGCCGTGCTGCGCGAAGCGAAATGGTGATTTGAGCAGGTTGCCGGTGACGCTCGATACGACGCGCGGCCGAGCGAACGGCAGCGGTCTGCCGTCATCACGTTGCAGCAGCGGCTTGTAGTCGAACGTATCGACTTGCGAAGGCCCGCCGTGCATGAACAAAAAGATGACGCGTTTCGCCTTGGCGGGATGGTGCGGTTGCCGCGGCGCCAGCGGATTCGCGGACACCGGCTGCGCCTGGCCTTCGGACAGCAAACCGGCAAGCGCGAGATTTGCGAAGCCACAGGCGCTCGATTGCAGAAGCTGGCGACGAGTTAGCATAGCTTGTTCCGATACAAGAAGATTCTCACATAAAGGCGCGAAGAGATTTTCTCCATTGTCTTCATTGCCTCTCTGCGCCTTGGCGTGAGGTTAATTACTCCACATACACAAACTCATTCGCCGACACGATCACGCGGCAATAACTCTGCCAGGCTTGCATGCGCGCGTCAGCGGTTTTCGCGCGGACCAGTTCGCTCTCGATGCGCTGCACGAAGTCGAGCGACCGCGCGATCTCCTTCTCGCTTGGCGGTCGGCCGAACGCTTGCAGATAGATGCGGCGAACGCGGCCGGCGTCGTCCAGGCTCTTGTCGTCCAGCAGCTTCGCCGTCCACGATCGTGTTTGAGCATGGACGATCTTGCCGTTCATCAGAAACAACGCTTGCGGCGCGACGGTCGTGGTGGCCCGTTCGCCGCTCGGGAAACTCGGGTCAGCGAAGTCGAACGCCTGCAACACATCGTACAACGCGCTGCGGATCACGGGCAGATAGATCGAGCGGCGCGGGATGTCGTACTTGTCGTAGTTGCCATTGGGATAGCCGGGGACATACGCACGATTCTTGGCCTCGAACAGCGTGCCGCCGACGGTCAGATCGAGCTTGCCGCCGAGGACGTACAAGCTGTCGCGTAGAGCCTCCGCTTCAAGGCGTCGGCGATTGTGACGCCAGTGCAAGCGATTGTCGGGATCGATTTGAAATGCGGCCTCGTTGTAGGCGGCACTCATCTGATACGTGCTCGACATCACGATTTCGCGGTGCATCGCCTTCATCGACCAGCCCGATTCAACAAACCTACCAGCGAGCCAATCGAGCAATTCGGGATGCGACGACTTATCGCCGAGCAGGCCGAAGTTGTCCACGCTGCGGACGAGACCCGTGCCGAAATGCCAATGCCAAAGCCGGTTCGCCATCACTCGGCTCGTGAGCGGATGTTCGGGCTGCGTCAGCCAATTCGCGAGTTGCAGCCGACCGCTCTGCGTCATATCGATGGGCGTCTGCTTGAGCGCGGTAAACGCACGCGGAAAGCGCCGCGGCGAGTCCTTGCCAAGCGTCATGTGATTGCCACGCAGATGCACTCGCAGGTCGGTTGCCTTGGCATCGCTGACGGCCATCGCCACCGGCCCGGTTGGCGCTTTCTTGTCTGCTTTGCCGGGTTGTTTGGATTTCGGTTCCGCGACTTTCAACGTCGGGTCGTCGACGGTTGTGAGGAGCGGTCGTTCCTGCCAGCGGGCGACGACGCGGAAGTTATCCATCGTCTTGGTGCTCTTGAAAATGCCCGCCAGCGCATAGTAATCGGAGATCGAAATCGGATCGTATTTGTGATCGTGACAGCGACAGCAACCGAGCGTCATGCCCAGAAACGCTCGGCCCAACGTATCGACCTGCTCGTCGATGATATCCATCTCCATCTTGACCGGATCGTCCTCGGCCAGCATCTTCGGGCCAATCGAAAGGAACCCCGTCGCGATCAGGCGTTCATCCGTCGATCGGCCAGCAGCGTCGTGCAGCAGGTCGCCGGCGATTTGTTCGCGGATGAATTGGTCGTAAGGCAAATCGGTATTGAACGATTTGACGACGTAGTCGCGGTAACGCCAGGCGTTGCCAAACACCAGGTTCTCGTCCATGCCATTCGAGTCGGCGTAACGCACGAGGTCCAGCCAATGTCGGCCCCAACGCTCGCCATAGCGCGGCGACGCCAGCAATCGATCGACGACTTTCGCCAGTGCCGCTTGCGGCTTAGCGCTCGCAAAATCCTTGACAAACGCGTCAACGTCATCGGGAGACGGCGGCAACCCGATCAAATCGAAGTAGACACGCCGAATCAGCGTCCGCGCATCGGCGGCTGGCGCAGGCGACAATCCCTTCGCATCTAACCCCGCCAGGATAAACGCATCGATCGGCGACCGCACCCAGGCCGCATTCTTCACCGCCGGCGATTGAGGTTTGCGAACCGGCTGAAACGCCCAGTGGCCGACCTGCTCCTTCGTGAAGACCGGCTCGGTGTCCTTCGTCTCGGCCTTTACGACGACGGGCATCGCGTTTGGCCAATACGCCCCCGTTTTCACCCAGGCGGTCAGATCGGCGATCTCTTTGGCAGGCAGTTTCATGCGCGGCGGCATCTGCAAACTCTCGCCGTGCCGAATCGCCTGGATCAGCAAACTCTCGTCCGGCTTGCCGCGAACCAGGGCCGACCCCGCCTTGCCGCCTTGTAAAAGCGCCGCCAGCGAATCGACGCGCAGCTTGCTCTTTTGCATCGCTGGACCGTGGCACGAATAGCAGCGATTGGCCAACACAGGCCGAATGTGCGTCTCGAAAAACGTGGCCGCGGCGGGATCGCTCTGCCCAAACACGGGCGTCGTTAGCAGCAGCAAGCCGAGGCCGAGAAGGATGCGTTTCATAGTGAAACCGTGGGATCGAAGGAAGGCAGGATAGAGTCGATCATACTCGATTTTCCTGACAACGCCAGCCCTACACCGACCCCAGAGCCGGAAGTGTGAGCGACGGACCACGTACACCGTCGCTCACGCTTCCGGCTCTGAAGTGCGATACATTTCGAGTTCGGCAACAAGCTATTTTGCGCACTGCTCATCGCAGCCTTTGGGGAATCGTTGTTCGTGCATCGGCCACGTCTCCTTTGCCGGCTGGCGTGGGCATTGGTAGGGTGCATGCAGGGCGGCGGCGCGGCCAAGTGACGCACGTTTCATGCCTCTACGCGAGCGATCCCGATAGGCCGTCGGTATTACGAACACACCGAAGGTCTCAGATCCGATCCGATTTGATTGCGTTACAACCTCGACAAAGCAACTGGATATTTTTCTCCGTATTGGCGCCGCCTTTGGAGAAGGGGATAATGTGGTCGAATTCCAAATATTCCGTCGCCCTACAACGAACACAACACCCGCCGTCGCGTGCCCATACTTCGCGTTTGACGGCATCGGGGATATGTCGAGTCTTTGTTGCTGAGAATGACTCGGCTTGAAGGTACTTATGCTTTCGAATTACGCCGATCAAGATGGCTTCCAAGCGGCGTGCCTGGCTTGTCAGGTAGTCACCAGCCGCCTTTGTCACGCTTGTTGTCAGAGTAAGGCCGTTCGTGTGCGCCTGAACGTCAAGGATTTTGCTCGGCCGTAGTTCAAAACTACGAGTCGGCGATGTGAAGATAATGCGCTCGCTCGTTACGAGCAATTCACCAGAAACAGACTTCGCCATCGTCTGTGTTCGCCACCAGTAGGTGCAGACGCTAATCCAATGACATATCTCGCCTGAGTCGAGTATTCGTGTCGTTTGCAATGATGGCAAATTTCCCCGGCGAAATTCGGATAGGCGTTTCTTCTCCGCCAATTCGACCCGATAAGGCGCGAGTGATTCTTCGTCCAGCATCAGATTCGCCGCAAGACGATTCAGCCGATCTTCATCCGCAACCGCAATGTCTGCATCCTGGCAGATTTCATAGAATATTTCCCTATAGATATGAATCGCCTGCTTCGTCACTAATTGCGCCGCCTCATGGTCAGAAAGTCCCAGCAGAAAACGATATCGCCTCAGTTGCTCTTGTTCGTCGGTGGAAATAACGCCATCCGCGACACATCGGCTGTAGACGACTGAATAAATTCTCTCTGCTTCCGGTTTGAGATAGGCTTGAGAATCCGCCAGTGACAACCCCAGGGCATCGCGAAACCGCGTCAGTTCCTTCAACTCATCGTTGGTGATCTGCCCATCGCTCACCACGGCGCGAAAAAGCGCAACATAGGCGTCCTTCGCTCGACTCGCTGCAATTTCTGAAGCCGCGTTTTGACGCAGGCCAAGGTTATTGCGAAGTGTTCTGAGATCTTCCTTCTCTTTTTCGGATAGCTTGTCATCCGAGAGGGCCTCCTCGAGAGCACCGGAATAGTGCTTTCGCTTGAGCGACTCTTCGATCTGACTTACTTCAGAATTCGAAAGGCCGAGAACCATCCGATATCGCCGAAGTTGCTCTTGCTCCGCTTCGGAAATGAAACCATCCAAAATCACCTGACGATATACCTTTGAATACAGGCTATGCGCATCTGGCCGCACAATCGCCTGAGCGTCCTGAATCGAAAGTCCAAAGGCATCGCGAAACCGCATCAGCTCCTTCAATTCGTTGTCGGTGATCTGCCCATCGCTCACCACGTTGCGAAATAATGCAAGGTATCCATCCTTAACTCGGTCAGCGGCAAGTTTAACCGCCAACGATGAGCTCAGGCCAAAGTTTTGTCGAAGTAATTTGAGTTCCTCTTTCTCTTGCTCCGTGATAATTCCGTCGGCAAGCGCTTTCTCAACCGCAGTGACGTAATGATTGCGTTTAAGGCGTTCTTCAATCGTCCGAGCTTTCGCCGGGGCAATCGCAAATGCCTCGGCCAAGCGGTCCATCTTTTTTCGCTCGACATCAGTGAACGTGCCATCCAACACCGATTTGGCGAGCGTAAGGGAGAAGATTTCCTCCGCCACTTCGGAAGCAAGCGATGGCGGAACCTCACACTCTTCGACAATCTTGTTATAATCGAATCCCTTGGTTCCATGTTTTTGGAGCCGATGGACTACAGCCGTGCGGAATCTCTTTCGATCCTCAGCGTTCTGAACTCGTTTCGTATTGATTACATAATAGGCCGAATAGGCAAGTGCCGATAGGCCGAGCAAAACCAGAAACGATATTACATAGAAGGCGAACATGGGAATTCCTATTTTCCGAAAAAGACGACTTGGAACATTTGATTGCTAAGTTGAAATACATTGGGTGCGTCAGGCGTCCGGTGCGTTGGCGCTTGGACACACTATTGAATCCCGCCATCGTACCGCGCCCGCCTGAGCGTTGTCAAAGTCGGTAGCACCTTTTTTTCATCCTTTTTCCTTCGCCCTTCATCCTTGGCCCCCCCTCCCCAGGGTTCGTGGCCAACACTCCCTAAAAATGTAAAAAAAGGCCGAAAAAGTGCTATTCCGGTTGGCCATCGGCCGATGGCCAATCGGGGTGGTGGACAAATACCCCGCAGGCTCCTTCGTCGCCTGCGGGCTTGGGTGTTATTTTCTGGAACCGCTGATCAATTCCTCCGCCAACGAGCTGGCGTCGTAGATCGCTCGTAGGGCTTCGGGAATCGCTTGCGAGCTGACGGCGACGGCGCGAGCTTGTTCATCGGTGTAGACGAAGTCCCACACTAGCGACTGGATGTTGCCGTCGAAGATTAGGCCGACGACTTCGCCGGCCCGATTGACGACGGGGCTGCCTGAGTTACCGCCGATGATGTCCGCGGTGCAGACGAAGTTGAACGGCGTTTTCAGGTTCAGCTTGTCTTTGCGTTTCAGCCAATTTTCGGGCAGGTCGTACGGGAAGCGGTTCTTCTCGTCGGTGTTGCGTTGATACAGGCCTTCGTAGGTCGTCTGGAACGGAATCTTTTTGCCGTCTTCGACATAGCCTTTGACGGGGCCGAACGACAGTCGCAAGGTAAAGGTCGCATCGGGGTAGGTGCTGGTTCCTTCGATGGCGAACTTGGCCTGGGCGACTTTGTCGTATGCCTGCTCGTTCGGTTCGCCGTAGCCGTTCTCGAGGGTCTTGCGAACTTTGCGGGCGTCGGCATCGATGAGCTTGGCGAGCAGGATCATCGGGTCTTTGGAAGCGTTGACGGCTATGGCGCCGCCGTTGTACAGTTCCTCGCGTACCTTGACGTCGGCGAGTTTTGTGCCGACGATGATCTCGGCGGCGCGGACCTGGGCCGACTTGCCGGCGAGGATTTTCTGCACGAGCGGGTCTTTCGCGCCGAGCTGTTCGGTCAGCCAGCCGAGCGAATCGGCGAGCTTGGTGATTTCAAAGTCGCTGTAGATCGGGCGTTTCGAGTACAGCTTTTGTTTGAGCGACGCCTGGCCGGATTCGCCAAACTCTTGCAGGCGTTTCTCGTTCGGCTTGGGCAGTTCCTCAGCCGCGCGGACGACGGTGCGAGCGTAGCCGAACAGCAAGCTGTTGAACCCCTGGCCGCCTTCGAGCAAGTTGAAGCGTTTGGCGTTCTGAGCGCGGAGCGTCTGAATCTTGGCGATCGTGTCCCATGCGCTGCTCAGCGGTTTCAGATCGGGGCTTTTCGTCAGGGCGTCGCGCAGGGCTTTCTCTTGCTTCTTCTTCTTGGTCATGACCGCGGCGTCTTGCAGACCGGCGAGACCGTAGTAGTACGCCTTACGGCTATTGGCGACACCGAAGATCAGGTCCTTGGCTTTGCGTTCATTCTCGGCACTGCGACCGCTGTAGACAGACAGCATCACTTCGAGGCGATTGAGCCGTTGCAGCGCGAACGGATAGCGTACATCGCGTTGGTATTCGAGGTCGGCGACGGTGTTGAGCCGATCGGTATGGCCAGGGTGGCCGGAAACGAAGGTGAGATCACCGTCTTTAACGCCGTCTTTGCTCCATTTGAGAAAGTGCGGCACCTTGGCGGGTTTGCCGTCTTCGTAAACGCGGAAGAAGCAGACATCGAGATCGTAGCGAGGGAAGGCGAAGTTATCGGGATCGCCGCCGTAGAACGCGATCTGCTGTTCGGGAGCGAAGACGAGGCGGACATCGGTGTAGCGTTTGTAGCGATAAAGGTGGTACTGCCCGCCCTGATAGAGTGTGACAACATCGCTGCGCATGCCGGTGGTTTTCAGCGAGTCCGCTTCAATCTTGGCGATGGCCCCGCGGCGAGCCTCGAAGGCTTCCTCGGGCTTCATCTCCTTGGTGACGGCCGACTTGACTTTGCCGGTCACGTCTTCAATCTCCATGAGGACGTTGAGTTCTTCATCGACGGCTTTGAACTCCTCGTCGAGCGACTTGGCGTAGAAGCCGTCCTTGACGTAGTCCTTGTTCTTCTTGCTGAGCTTTTGCAAGGCACCCAGGCCGACGTGATGATTGGTCATGACCAGGCCGTCAGCGGAGACAAACGAGCCGGACCCGCCGGAGTTGAAGCGGACCGATGATTTTTGCAGGTGATCGTACCACGTCTGCGGCTCCTCGAAGCCGTGCTTGTCCTTGAGATGTTTTTTGGGCGGATTGTTGAAGAGCCAAAGGCCCTCATCCGCGGGTAGCACGTTGGTTTGGGTCATGGTGGTGATGAGTGTCAAGAAGGATAGTGCAAGAAACCGTTTCATGGATGAACCTCGTGAGGGTGGTGATAATTCGCGATACCAAGCCCAAGGGTGAGGTACTCCGAACCCTTGGGATCCCAGAGGTTCGGAGTACCTCACCTCTGGGCTTGGCATGATTCTTTTCGCACGGCGCCGCGTCCGCGCTCGCCGAAGGCGAGCGGCTAAACGGGTCACGTTTTTTCGGGCGGCGAGGCGAACAGCTTGCCGATGCCAGTGGCGAGCAGCACGCCGGCGAGCGCGACGAAGAGGGTCGCCGACACGACATCGACGGTAATCGCGGGGATATTGGCCGCGCTCAGGGCGTGCTTGATTCGGTCGGCGAAATCGATGACTTCAAGCTGCTCCTGAGGCAGGAAATTCAGGAAGGAGTAGAGCACTCCCGCGATACTTCCGCCAGCGATAAAGCCGGAGGCAAGCAACATGCCGGGGCTGGTCTCGCTTTTGGCGATGGCTTGCACCTCGGCCTCGGCCTGCGCAGCGGCATCGCCTGGTGCCGCCGCCGCTGCCTCGGCGCGAGCTTGCCGGGCCGAATAACCCTCGACCGCCCAGCGCACCAGGCCGCCCAGGAAGATCGGTGTCGACACGGACATCGGCACATACAAGCCGACGGCGAATGCCAGCGATGGTACGCCGCACAGTTCCAGCATCAGCGCGATGCAGGCGCCGATCATGACTAGCGCCCAGTTGAGCTTGTTGTTGAGCAAACCGTTGATGATCACGCCCATAACCTGCGTCTTCGGCGCGTTGAACTTCATGGGGACTTTCCGAGCCGTAACGGAATGCGTCACCTTGCCGTCGGCGTCAACCAGGTAGAGGCCTTCCGCAAGGCTCGCATCGTAGGGTTCCAACTCGGCGAGTTTCTTCTCATCGGCGCCTTCGGGCGGTTTCGCATTGCGCCAGAGTTTGTAGACGCTCGACTTCGGCGAGCCGTCGGCGTTCTTGGTTCGCAGCGTGAACGTTTCCGTGATTTGCTTGCGGTTCGCCGGCGTGAGGACGACGGCGCTTGCAATGGCGACGGGATCGTCGTCTCTTTCCGTGACGCGGCCCGTGATCGTCGGATCGACGAGGTAGGCGACGGTACCCTGGGCATCGACCAGATACTTACCGGGTCTGACCGAAACTGTCTCCTCGCCGCCGTCTTTGACGGGAACCTGTTCCTTTTCGATCTGTTGCCAAACGTGGAACTTCTCGCCCTTGTATTCCTCAGTCTGTTTGAACTCGCCGAGACGATGTTTCAGATCGATCGGCGGCAGGCTGCGTTGACTGTGGATCGTGCCGACCGAGGCGAACAAAAGAAGCGTGACACCAATGACCAGTGCGGAGGTAATCGCGCCGATGAGGATGGCCCACTGTTGCAAACGCGGAGTACCGCCGATGAGGAAGCCGGTCTTGAGGTCCTGCGAGGTCGTGCCGCCGTTGGACGCCGCGATACAAACGACGCCGCCGATCGACAGGGCCAACACGGCTTCGGTGGGGCTCGTCATGCCGAGCGCGAGGAAGATGATGCAGGTCAGCAGCAGCGTGGCAATCGTCATGCCAGAGATCGGGTTGGAGGACGAGCCGATCTCGCCCGTGAGCCGCGACGACACAGTTACGAAGAGGAAGCCGAAAACGAGCACGAGGATGGCACCGAGCATGGCGTGGACAGGGCCGACATCGCGCATCAAAAAAACAGTGAGCAAGGCGAGCAGGAAAAGCCCGCCGCCGATGAGAACGTTTGGCGGCATGTCGGATTCGGTGCGTTTTTGCTTGCCCTCTTGTTTCGTGCCGCCGGCGCCCATGCTGCTCAGACCGGAACGAAAGGAAGTAACGATCATGGGCAGGGTCTTCGCCATGCTGATGATGCCCGCCGCCGCCACGCAACCGGCACCGATGAAGCGGAAGGCGAGTGCCCGGTCATCGCCGCCCATCGTCGTCATCGCCAGCGTCGGCAGTACGACCCAGCTGCCGAGGACCGCCCCGCCCATCATGACTGCCGAGGTTCTTAGGCCGATGATATAGCCGACGCCGAGCAGTTCCGTCGCCAGATCGCCGGTGAACTTCGCGACTCGGCTGAACGCGTCTTCAGCACCCGCGCCAAGCCGAAGCGGGATAACAAGCGTTTCGCTGAGAATTTTGAACGTCTCGGTGGCGATCTTGTGAAAGAACGCGAAGCCAAAACCGATGAACACGGTCTTGCCGCTCGCGCCGCCTTGTTCGCCCGATTCGAGCACTTTCGCGCACGCCGTCCCTTCCGGGTAGAGCAGGGTCCCCGGTTGGCCCGGTCGGCCGTGCATCTTGACGATGAACGCCCGGCGAAGCGGGATCATCATGAGGATGCCGAGCAGCCCGCCGAGGACGGAGACGACCATGACGCGGGTCCATTCCATCTCGAAACCAATGAGCAACAGGGCGGGCATAGTCACGCCGACGCCGAACGCGATCGACTCGCCCGCGGAACCGGTGGTTTGCGTGATGTTGTTTTCGAGGATGGTAGCTTTGCGAATGCCAAAGGTATTGCCCAGCCAGCGAAAGAGCGTGATGGAGAGAACGGCGACCGGGATCGAAGCGGAGACCGTCATGCCCACCTTCAGCACCAGGTACAGTGATGACGCGCCGAAGACAATGCCAAGCACCGCGCCGACCAACACCGCCGACCAGGTGAATTCGGGCATCACCACTTCATCGGGCACGTAGGGTTTATGTTCTGGCGGAGCGCCGGAGTTCTCGGTTGACATGCGATGTTTCCCGTAGTGTCGCTTGCGGCTTAGCGCTCGATGAATCTCATGCGAACGTTCGTTCACATTCCGCACCGATTAGCATGTCGGTTCGCGCGGAACATGGCAAGTGTGAGCGGGAAAAATGTGTGGATTGGCTTAACGAATCGCAGAGTAGGGATTGACAGGCGGCAGAGGTTCGGTGACCGGCAGCGCGGTAGGCGGACCGACCTTGGCCTTCGTCTCGATCGGCTTACGATTGGCGAACAGCGGATCGCTTGGCAATCCCTGCCTACCAAGCAGCGACTCGCACCCGCATAACGCAAGCACAGCCGCAAAACAACCGATCTGGATCATTAGCTTCGCCATCGCTGGTCTATCTCTTTGTCTGTTGTATACTTCGCACGGTTGGAAATGTCGCTTTTCGAGGCGAATCGAACCGTTTCCGAGCCGCGACCGTCAGGGAGCGGCCAACAGTGTGCGCACGGTATCCTGTCGCCCGCTCCCTGACGGTCGCGGCTCGGAAAAGCGTCAAACTCACCCGCCGAAGGTATAATCGAACGAAACGGGCACGTAAGACTACCCAGATTGCAAAATCGATTGAAGCAATCGGATAAGATGGGAAGAGAGTAGTGATGGGGATGAAAATCCGAAATACGAAATACGAAATACGAAACAAAATCGAATGATCCAAAATAACCAAGCGCTCAGGCGGGATTATCCGAGCGCTAAGCCGCAAGCGGCAAACGCAGATTGGCGAGCGCTTATCATGATCCTCGCGTTTGCGCCCGGCATCGCCCATGCGCAACCCGTCGAGGCCGAGCTGCATAAGCCCAGCGCCTGGCCGGACCGCGTCGTGCTGACGTGGCGGGGCGATCCGGCCCGGTCACAGGCGGTGACGTGGCGGACCGATGTCAGCGTGCGCGACGCCGTTGCGGAGATCGCGCCGGCCGACGGCGGGCGAGCGTTTCTGGCGAAAATTGCGTCGCACAAGGCTGTGACCACGCTGCTCTCGACCGATCTCGGCGAGGCCCATTATCACGCCGTCAACTTTCAGGACCTCGTGCCGGGAACGCAATACGCCTACCGCGTCGGTGACGGCGTACGCTTCAGCGAATGGCACCACTTCCGCACCGCCAGCGCGAAGCCCGAACCATTCACCTTTCTCTATTTCGGCGACGCCCAGCATGAAATCCGCAGCCTCTGGTCGCGACTGGTCCGCGAGGCCTACGCTCATGCGCCGAGGGCACGCTTCACGCTCCACGCCGGCGATCTTATCAACATCGCCGGCAGCGATTCGGAATGGGGCGAATGGCATCAGGCGGCAGGCTTCATTAACGCCAGGATTCCGGTGTTGCCGAGCCCAGGCAACCATGAATTTTCCGGCTTCGGTGCGAAGGAAGAATCCGGCGTGACCGCGCACTGGAAAGCGCAGTTCGCACTACCCGCCAACGGCCCTGTCGGGTTGGAGCATTGCGTCTACTATCTCGACATTCAGGGTGCGCGCATCGTTTGTTTGAACAGCAACGAAAAACGTGCCGAGCAGGCGGCCTGGCTCGATCGCGTGCTGGCCGACAATCCGAACCGCTGGACGATCGTGACGTTCCACCATCCCGTAATGTCATCCGCGTTCAGCCGAGACAACACCGACCTCCGCAAACGCTGGCTGCCGATCCTCGACAAGCATCGCGTCGATCTCGTTTTACAAGGCCATGACCATTCCTATGCGCGCAGCGGTCTTGATGGCTTTCGCGACGCTGGCGGGCGTGGCACAGTGTTCGTCGTCTCTGTCAGCGGGCCGGGGTTTTACAAGGTCGATCAGCTCGGCTGGATGCGGCGCTGGGGTGAGGGTAAGCAACTCTTTCAGGCGATCACCATCGACGGCGACCGCTTGCACTATGAAGCCCGCAGCGCGACCGGCGAATTGCACGATAGCTTTGACTTAACCAAGCAACCCGAAGGTAAAATGAATGTGCTGGAGGACGGCCCCGCGGCGCCGGAGAGCAAGACTTCACCTCAAAATCCATCGTCGAACTGGGTTCCCGTGCTGGCTGTGTTGGGCCTGGTGATTGTGCTCGTGCTGATGCGTGTGCGGCGAATCTAGATTCCGCTTGCGGCTTAGCGCTCGGAATCTCCCACGCGAGCGCTAAGCCGCAAGCGAAATGCAGGGATGCGCTTCAATCCGGCGGCGGTTCGCGCAGCTGGATTGCGTCGGACACTTTTTCGACGCCGACGACCGACTCGGCCAACTCGATCGCGCGTTGGCGTTGCTCGAGATTGGCGATGGTTCCCTTCAGTTCGACTTCCTTGTCTTTGACGTGAACTTCGAGCGTGGCGTCCTTCATCAGTTTGTCGAAACGCAGCCGATCGTGGATTTTTTCTTGCAGCGTCGGCTCGCGTCGGACGCCCGGCCAGGGGACATCGACCTTGCCGCCGATTTCGCTGAAGTTGCCCTTCGCATGAGCGGCGACTTTTTGTCCGGCCCGCGAAAGGCATTCGGCGTCGTTGCGATTGCAGCCTGTTTGGGCGACGAGGATCGCGACTATCAGCGTGTATCGGTGGAACATGGTACGGATTCCCTTGGTTATCGACATCTGTTTAGCCGCTCGCCAAAGGCGAGCGGCTAAACAGAAAACGCGTCGTACCGCAGATTTCTTTTTTCAGCAAGACCAATCGCATTGTTGACAGATGCACATCGGCATGGTTACAATGAGGAGAGATGGCATGCCAGCGGAGAACGCCGTCTACCAAGGATGATTGTGGAAGAGTTGGCGCTTTTTTATTGGAGGGCATGACCATGCGAAAAGGTAAGTGGATTGCGCTCGCTGCCGTCGGGCTGATGCTCGCAGGTGGCGGGGCAGTTTGGGCGAACGACACCGTTCGGCTCGGCGGGCCACAAGCCCAAGCCGAGATCACCGGCGGAACCAACACCGAACTGGTGCACCGGGGTCGCGGCGGTTACAACCGCGGCGGCTACGGCGGCAGCTACTACGGTGGCGGCTACGGCGGCGGTGGCTACTACGGTGGCGGCTACCGGTCGGGGTATTATTCGCCGTACGCCTACAACAGTTACTACTCCCGATCCTACTACTCAAGCTCGTCCTACTATCCGCGCAGCTACTACTCGCAGAGCTATTACTCGCCGTACTATAGCTCGTACTACTATCCGTGCGCGGGTGAAGAGGCGCCGACGGTAGCCTTGCAGGCGACCTCGCGCAGCACCCTGCTGGCGCCACCGCAGGGTTACACGCCGCCACCGGTGCGAAACGTCCCGCCGATGCCGCCTGCGGGCGACGGGTCGTTCCGTTATGACGGCGAGCCGCGCAACATCGTCCCGATGCCGGCACCCGTGAATGTCGATCCGGTAAAGGGGCCCCAGCGCCTCGTGCCGCTCGATGGCAAGCTGGTTTCGTTCGGCGGTGTGTCGCCGATCCCGACCCCGAACCCGCGAAACATCGTCGGTTCAACCGCGAGTTCCACGGTTCGCATCTCCTACCCGGCTTATGGCGAGGAGCCGATCGCACCCGTGCGACGGAAATAATCAGCCGTACGCATTCAACAAACGAAGACAGCCGCGACAATTGGTAGCGGCTGTCTTTTTTCATGCCTATTCGACCCTACCACTTGAACGGCGGATTATGATACGGCCCGAAAACCGGCATTGGCACAGACGGCGGGACCAGCATCCACTGCATCTGGCGCGTTTCCACAAGTGGCGGCAACGCCATGCGCGCCGTCGCGCGTGACGAGGCAATCTCCGATTCCACCGTGAACGTGCCATCCTTCATATTCAAAATCACACGCTGGGCTTCGATGCGAATGCTCTGGCCGTGCTTCTTGCAGTGCAGTTTGACATCGCCTTCAAGAACGACCACGTCGCCACGATGCGTCATCCGCTCGCAGTGCGCTTCAAGATCAGGCGTGACAAAATGAACGTGCTTGGCCAGCGAGGCGATCGGCACAATCCGGTGCGACATCGGCATCGGCGACGCGACGATTGGCATGATCTCGTGAGCGATTGGAAACGGCGGCGGCGGCGGCAGAGGCGTCGACAGCGGCACACCAGGCACGCGAACGACCGTCACGGGTTTCGCGTCGACGGCTTCGCCCGACATCGGCGTCGGCACCTGAAAGAACGCTTTCAGGCCCGGCGAGGACGCTTGATCGCGTATCCTCATCAGCGCGGCAGCGATTTCACTACTGCTTGGAAAACGAATGCAGCCCCAATCCATGCATGTGTCCCGCCCCTGCTCACTAGCCTGGATCGCAACAGTGGACTTCGCCGCCTGTGCGCTCTGGGGTCCCTTGTCGCGAACGATCGTCGGTTCGCATGCTTGACATCGAGCGGCTTTGGTGTTGTTGATGACCGCTGCCGGCCCGGCGCTCGGCTTGGCGAAACCCATGAACTGCGCAAGAAACACCTCAAGCAGCGAGGCATTCGCAGCCTGTTGCTGATCGCCGAGGCCTTGCGTCGAAGCTTTTGTCGGCGGTGCGGCGTGGACAACACTCGCCCAGGCGAACAGCCCGGCAGTTAACATCATCGTGCGGAAATATTGCATTGTTCATCCTCCAAAAAGAATCCGAATTGGTTCGGACTAGGAGGGAGATAACAAACCGTCGTCGGTGTGTCTGCGCCAAGACTTGAGTTTTTTTGTTAGCGCTCGCACGGTTTGATGCGAGCGCCAAGCCGCAAGCGGAATGCGTCGTAACACCACCTCACGACCCCGGCTTGCGGACCGCCGGCGCGACTTCCGGGTCGCCCTTCGGCTGAACCCGTTCCATGACCCAGCCTCTCGGAATCGCCGGCTCAAAGAATTCGGGCGGAATCTGTACGTCAATTTGCAGCTTCGTGAAATTCCACGTGATTTCGTTGCCGTTCGGCTGGTGATACCAAATCTGCGCAGGCAGACTGTTGTTGCGATAAAGCGTCAGGCGTGCTTGGGTAAAATCGGTCTTGTCGTGAGGCAATTTGGGCTTCACGTGGATGTAATAATAGTTCACATCTTTCGCGGAATTGGAGTCGAGCACCATGTCGTAGCGTTGCTTGGCGTCCTTGGCGCCCATGCCGAACAGGAACGACAGAAAGCTCTGCTGCTGTTGCCCGTTCTGTTGCTGAGGCATGTTGTGCACGCGGACCTTGTTGTTCGCCGGCGCGTATTCATAGAGGTAAATGCCGGTGCAGATGAACTTTTCAAACAGATTGGTATTCTTCACTTTCGCTAGTTCCAGGCGTGCCCTACTTGTGGCTGCGGCGCCTTCCGCTTTCTTGAACATGGCATAACCCTGAAACTCGTCGCGTGCGCCGAGCGATTTATCCAGCGTCGTCCGATTGACGTCGGCGACGAAGGTTCGCAGGTCGGTCATGCCTTTCTCCCAACCGCGCAGCACCGCATCCAGGTCCGCAGCGGACTGAGGTTGCGCGACACCTTGGCCCGATGCCGTGAGGACGACGACAAGACACAGAACCAGGGCAAGCGAAAGAATTCGCATATATCGATCTCCTGAATTCGCCACATGAATCCGAGCCTGAGCGCCAGCGAAGGACAACCTTCTCGGACAATGCATCAGTAATTCCCGCGCGAAGTATAGCAACAAGTCACCAGCGAATGAAGGGCGCTTTGCGATGGCCACGCAGGCTTGCGCCTTGCCCAAGTTCGCAATGTTCCCGTCATTCGCAAATCCGCTCCATCTTACGGCCTGCGAGTTGTGATGTGTCAAGTTGCGTCGAATACGCAACCGCGCGATGAACTACTGCTACACGTCGCAATTAACCTATCACTGGAACGAGGTTTTGGTTGTTCTTCCTGGCTTGCCCATTCCTCTAAAGGATGGAGCCATGCCAGGGAATGCGGCGAAGGTGGTGGTCTCGGAGCGGCAAGGATGCTTGCTGACAGAAT
>SIAQ01000090.1 GCA_009697105.1 Gemmataceae bacterium
TTCGGCCAGCACGGCAGGCTTGGTGGCTTCGAGCACGCAATCCAGCCGGCGCAGCACGGTAAACGGCAGGATGACCTTGCCATACTCGGATTGCTTGTAATCACCGCGGAGTAAATCAGCGACGGACCAGATAAAGGAGGAAAGATTGGAGTCGTTCATTTGTTGGGCTTTACGGATGTCGCATTGATCTTGAAAAAAGCCTTGAATCTACCTTGATAGCGGCAGTTGCCTTGTTTCTCTATCTTCTAATTTTGTTCACGCATTCCACGACGAAGTGGAAATGCGTTGCAGTGGAAATCGGGTTAGAACAAACAAGAGACAACTCTAATTATCGCATTCCATGCGATTGCGTCAACTAGACCTCGCGAACCGGTCTCCTGTGTACGGTTTGACGCGAGAAGAAAACGGCGTAGGATTACGTCAACTCAGGTTGGTCGAGGCGATGTTCTCGAAATATCCTCCCCAAGATCAAGCAATGGATGATGCATAAACTCCTCCCCCTGGAACCGAGGCTCCTTATGAGCGACAAGTTAAGTGAGCGTGTGATTGTGCGTGTTGTAGCAGATCAAGCTGCCAGGCGAATCGCCCATAAGGCCATCGCGGAATTGCAGCAGATGGAAGACACCACGTCAGGTGATGATTCTGTTTTGAAGTCTATTTGGGACGAGGTCTGCGTCCAGATTCAACACGAGCAATCGATCTTCTGGGGAGCATACGATCAAACCGTTCAAGCGATCTTGGCCGACCATGTTGCCGAACTGTCGAAACACGAACGAGAAGCGATCTGGTTGCAAACCAGCCATGGAGGCGAATGGAGTTATGATAAGAACGAGGATCGAGAACCAAGTCCAGTATGTAACGATGACATCGTGGAATACCTTGCCAGAGAGTTTGTATACCGTGAGGCCGGAACCTGGTCGAACGCCCGCATTCGTGCCTACCTCGACCGACAGGAATGAGGGGTATGAGCACCATGTCGGCTAACCCGAACAGGCGCCACGGATCACGCAACGGAGCTTTCCACCGATCCGGCAACGTGGCGGGCGGTAGGGGCAGAACAGTAATTTCGTCTATTTCGTGTCGGTAATGCCGATACGAGGCCGCACAGCGGTTGTATGGTGCAGCGAACCACCTGGCAGCTGACGGGAATGGTAAGCCACGACGAACCGCTGACCAATGACACGCTGCACTTGTTGTGAGCTACGCTACGTCGCGACGGCCCCGACCCGTGTGACTGCCTGGACGATCTTCGCAGGATTCATCAGCGACGCCAAACGAGCACATCCACCGGCTTGCACTGATGATCGGTAAGGCATGGACGGGATGAACCGGCGATTCCTGGGGATTGGACCGTCGACTCGAAGGTTTGGGACATCCCAACACATTCCGAGAGCATCGATGAACCGGCGATTCCTGGGGATTGAACCGCCGACTTCATGGTGCGATTTCATGCCATGAAACAGGTGAAACCACCCACAATTCCAATTGCAAATCGTTTTGCAAAATCCCTACGAAATGATGCTTATTCCAGCATTTTCATGCATTGACACGCGCGACGGTTCTGATAGGATATTCCTTAATGAAACCGCACTGCCCATGCGGTAAAGTAGGGATTTCAATCGAACGCTTTTTTTGTTTTCGGGACCAGAAGGTCAGAGGTTCAAATCCTCTCACCCCGATTGATGAAGGCTCATTGACGATACCCGTCAGTGAGCCTTTCGCGTTGACAGGGACTTACGTTACGGCAACACGACGTCGCTCATTATTACCTGTCGTGGTACGTCGTTATGACAGCAAATGTCCCTTTTTGCACCCGTTTGTTAAGAGTTTGTACAAGCGGAAATCGCCGTTAGTCGTTTGTTCCCGTCGCCATTGTAGCTTTGGATGTGTTCGCTTGTTCATAAGCAAGCGGGGTGTTCGCAGTGAATCGAGCGCTCCGCCGAGGCCCGGGAGCTTCGGATCGGTGTAAACGCCCATCGTCAAGCGAATATCGGAATGCGTCATCGCGGCTTGTGCGGTTCGTGGTGTAACGCCTCGCCTGATAACTGCCCCCATGTCAGCGATCCGCGCCGCAGTTTGGTGCTATCGCGCTGATGGAATCCAAGCGGAAAACATCCTGACCAGTAAATACGGATCACGTGAAAAGCGAGATCTACTTTTTCTCGGCCTGGCGCAGTACGTCTTGCCACCACGCTTTCAGTTTCGTGAACGCGGTTTGCGGTTCGGGTTCCTTCTTGGGGGCCTTGGCCAACTTGCCTTTGAGAACCATGGCCGGTTTGCCGGGGCTGTTGGGTGTCATGTCGGTGGGAAATCCGGGGCTGGTTTTCTTTTTCGGCAGCAGTTTTCGCTCAGCCACGCCCCATAAGCTACTGGCGATGAAATACATGCAAAGCCCAGCCGCGACTTTGTAAAACATGATGCCGAAGACGATGACCATGTACTTCATCATCTTCTGCTGCATTGCGGTTTGTTCATCCGTCGGCGGCGGCATCGTTTGAATTTGCTGCACGAGCATCAGCGCCGCGGCGATGACAGGCAACACATTCAGATACGGGCCAAGGTACACAATCCCGCCGATGTTATCTGGCACGCTGATATATGGGATACTTTCGGTCCACCATAAAAACATGTCCGGTGCCGCCAGGCTATCGATCCACAGGAACCCAGCCGCTCTAAAGTGGATGCTTTCTTGCAGCGCGAAGTATAGGCCAAGGAAGATCGGCATCTGCAAAAAGACCGGCCAGCAGCTTCCCAGCGGGTTGATGCCGTGCTTGCGGTAGAACTCTTGTGTTGCCTGCATCTTCGCGGCCGGGTCGTCAGCGTGTTTCTCCTGTGCCTTCTTCAATTCCGGCGCCAGTTCCTGCATTTTGATGCTGAAAAGTGCCTGCTTTTTGCTGATCGGAAACATGGCGCCGCGAACCATGAGCGTGAGCACAACAATGCTTAGTCCATAGCCGAACACGTAGTGCAGCAGGTTGAGCAGCCAGTGCATGAGCCGAGTGAAGAGGATGATGAGATCGGTCAGCATGATCTTCGAGGAGACCCAGCCGAACCAGTTGTCGGAAGGGTAATCGGTGAGTGTTCGCAAGTGGAGCGTGTGCGTATAGCGTTCGACGAGTTCGGAGGGGACTTCCTTTTCGCCGGAGAATTGCGAAAGAAGCGCCGCCTTGACGGGGCCGTGATAGAGCATGAACTGATGCACGACCTTGTCATGCGGTTGCAGGTTGATGATTTCGCTATGGACGCGGACGGTGATGTCGTCGAACTGGGGCCGAGCGGTCTCGCCAAGCCGAAGCCAGGTGGCGATGCGGCGGCCGTCGGGCGTGTCGTAATAGCTCAGGCTGACGCGCGAACCGTTTTCAATTTTTAGATCGTCGAGGTGCTTGACGACGCGCGGCAACAGGTAACATCGGGTGACCTTGCCATTGGCTTCAGTGAAGAGGAAATCGGATTTATCCTTGGCGATTGCGGAGATGGCGCCCTTGACCTCGGTGCTTTCGTGGGTGGGTCGGGCCCAGGCGAGGATGGTTTCTTTTTCGACGCCGCCGTCGGCGCGTTTGGGTTGTTCGTGATCGACGACGATGAGAGCGGCGAAGTATTGATTGGACACGCCGGCGTAGAGGAGTCGATTGTCGTCGCGTTTGCCTGCTGGGAAGCGGTCGCCGCCGCGATGCACACTGATGCGTGCCGAATCCTCGAGCTTGCGCCACAGGCGATTGCCCGGATCGACGAGTCCGATGTACGAATTGCGGAATGCGCTGGCGAACCATTCGCCTTCGATGGGCAGGCCGTGCGCACCAACGAGTTGGTAGCGGAACGGCGTCGCCTTGGCGTCCTTCTTCGTGTCCGCGCTGTGGAACTCCAGTACCATCGTAAGGTGATAATCTTTTGGCGTCAGGCGATAGGTCTTGACGACCTTCACATGGTCGAGGCCGGGAACCGTTGTCGAGAAGCTCGCTTCCTGGCGATCGTCTTTGGACACCTTTCCTTCAAACTTCCAGATTTGCTCGCCTAGCCCGAAAAGGGGGCGGTCGTCTTGCGCGTCCTCGAAAGCGTACATGCGATACGACGGCGCAATGTCGTCGTCCTGCACGAGTTCGAGGTCGCCCTGGATCGGTCGGCCATGCCAGTCGGCGGCTTTGAAGCGATTGAGCGTGACGCGCCGAACGCCGGCGCCGCGCGACGTGAGCGATGCCGTCAGGTGGAAGCCGTTGCCGCCGAGCGTTTCGGTGACGAGCGCTTCGAGCTTCGGTGCCGGCAGTTGCGGATCCTTCTTTGGCTCGACCTTTTCCGGCTCCTTTTTCTTTTCGGGTTCGGTCTTTTTTTCCGGCTCGGCCTTTTCCTTTTCGTCTGGTTTCTTCTTATGATCCGTTTTGGCGATTTTCTTTTCGTCTTTGGTCGGGTCCGGCGGGTTCATGACGTTGCCGAGCCAAAACCAACCGGGGATAACAATTGCACAGACAAGCACGAACAGGAACAGGTTTTTGTATTGCATTGCGACTTTCAGCGAGCAGTTGTCAGTTGTCAGTTGTCAGAAATAATAATCGCGCGGTGTTGCGCTGACGTTGCTTTCTTCCGCTTGCGGCTTAGCGTTCATGTGGAACACATCCAAACGCAACGCCACCCGCGGCGCCAACAGGGCGGTTATACGATTATTCGTTTGTTAAGCACAAATATTAGAATAGAGACATCGCCCGTTGGCGTCTTCAATTAACGAGCCGGAAGCGTGAGCGACGGATCGGAGAATACCGTCGCTCACGCTTCCGGCTCGTTACTCTACGCCATAACCCGCTGGAGAAATGCGACGCTCGCCTTGGCCTCGGCGCGATCGTCTGCCAAAATCGTCCACCAGCCGCGATAGTCGATCTCGGTGAAGTCCGCCGCCAACTGAAGCCAATCGATATCGCCATGGCCAAGCGGCACGGCACCCATGCGGTTTGGGCTGATTCGCCGAGCGTCCTGAGCGTGAACCATCGCCACGCGGCGGTGTAGCGCTCGCAGGGCATCGTGCGGATTTCGGCCTGCAACTGCCAGCGAAGCCGGATTGTAGGTCATCGCCAGACTACCGGTGTCGAGTTTCGCGAGGATCTCGCCAGCGATGGCGGGATCCTCGCCGCCGAGATCGAGCGCTACGATTACGCCGATGCGGTCGCCGAACTTGCCGAGATTGAGAAGCGCTTCTTTGAGCATGTTACGTTCGGGCGAGTCTTCTTTCTCGGCGATCTTGCCAATGGGAATGATGATGAGTCGCGGGCCAAGGTCGAAGGCCAAGGTCATCGCCTCGCGGATATAATCCAGTCGAGGTTCGAGATCGACGGCGATGTCGATGCCGCGGCGCAGCGGGCAGTTGATCGCGCTGATCGCGAGGTCGTGGGAGCGGAGGAGATGTGTGATTTCACGTCGGCCCGTCGCCGTCAGGTTCGTCGGAGCTAACTCGCCCAGTGCTTCCAGTTCGATGCCCGCCACTCCAAACGCCTGCGCCGCCGGCAACGAACGCCTGAAGGGCTGCCCGAGTGACTTCAGAGAGATGCCGAGCTTGATCCGGCCCATCGTTTTCCTCGTCTACCGGGTTGAGCGGTTGTTCGTGACTGAAGTAGCGGAACGGCCTCGCCAGCTCCTGATACTTCGCTTGCTGAATCCACACCGTGCCCCACTTCGGACTGCGTACCTTCATATTAGCGCTATATTCCTCCAAAGTCACGGCTCGGAGTAAATAGGTCTCGCCTTTGTGATGCCAAACGTCCGGCGTAACGACGGGCATCGTTACCGTTGGCATTATCTTGTACATGAACACGAACAACGGCTGATAGGCGCGTCCGAACAGGCCATGCCAATGCGTCAACCCGTCGATGTCGTCGCGCGTCGCCCAGCTCTCCCAGACATAGCGCGGCTTTTCGGGTGGGCCGCCTGGGAAGCGGCGGCCTTTGACATCGACGAGCAATTTGGCGCCGGTCGGACCGAGGATGATGAAGTCGAGATTTTTGACCGGAATATCGCCGAGCACCGCCCGGCGCGTCTCGTCGACGGCGACATAGCACAACCCCTGTTCCTTGAGGAACGCTTCAAACGCCGTCTCATAGGGGTTGCTGCGATCCATAGACAATCAGGGGATTGGAGGTGATGATTGTAAGCCCAGTGGGTGAGGTACTCCGAACCCCTGGGATTCGACGTGGCAAGCAGTAATCCCAGGGGTTCGGAGTACCTCACCCGCTGGGCTTACGTTTGATCATGATAATTATTGCGCGGCTCCCTACTCATTCCGCCCCGGCGGCAGCGGACGCGGCGGGGCTGTGGGAACGCCGACGCTTGGCTCGCTGCTGCCTGGTTCCGGATTGATTTCGATGATCCGCTTCTTCGCCGGCGCGGGATCGCTGGATTGCACGCCCTCCTTCTTGACGGGAGGAGCCGCTGGTTCAATGCCCGGCGGTGGCGGGGCCACATCCGGGTTGAGCGGCACGGGAACCGCTTGGGCACCAGGGCCGGCGAATCCCTGCGCCGCAATCCCGCCGAAACCGCCGCCGACCATGCCGCGTAACATTTGCGGTATGATGCCGCCACCGGGATTATTGGGATTCAGCGGATTGTCGAACTGGTGTTGTTCCTCGTCGCGAATCTTCTTGGCCTTCTCATCGGTTGTGACGAATATCACATTGCCCATGCGAACCGCCTTCAGACCGGCCAACTCCGCGAGCAGACGCAGCGTCGTTTCGATGCTGGCGTTGTCCAGCTGCAACGACACGAGCGTATCGCTCTGTTTCGCCACTTTCGGATCGATGACCAGGCTGATGCCGTGATTCTTGGCAAGGTCGCGCACGGCTTTTTTCATCGCCACGTCTTCGAGGTCCACGCTGACGCGCTGACGATATTGCCGAAGCACGGCCATCTCTTCGGTCGTTACGAGCAGCGCGTCCTGCATGATGACATAAGTCAAGCTGTAGGGATTGAGCATTCGGCGAAGAACCTGGCCGGCTTTTTCGTCGGTAGATTTGAGTTTGAATTGGCCTTGGTTGGGCTGAACGATCACGCCTGGAATACCGGGCTGCACGATGTTTGGCTGGATGCCGCCGTCGTTGCCGTCCCCGATGCCGATCATGCCGAGGGCCATGGGATCGATATGGATGGCGATCCCCGTCTTGTCGCGAAAGTGGTTGATGGCGTCGTTAAGCGAGTTGCCGGTGAAATCGAGCGTTACTTTTTTCTCAAGCGAGGCTCGCAGCTTCTCCGCAGTTGTCGCTGTTGTTGTTGTGCCCGTGCCGCCACCGACTGCCGCCGACGATGACGCTGTGCCGGTCGCTTGGCCGAACACGTTGGCGTGCGACAACGACCAGCCGAGCAGCAGGCCGAACAGGAAATAGCGTGAGATCGAAGTTTTCATTCGGAACCCCTTGTCTGGAACTAGGTTTAATCGATCGAATTGTTGGTGAAAGTTTACGCGGAATGCGCAAGCGATGCAATAGGGACCTTTGACGACGACGTTATTGGGGTGCACGACGGCACTTGCAGGCGTTGAATTTCAATACGAATCACGAAAGCTCCTGGTGGGCGATCGCCATTGCACGGGACATAATTCGCGTACCTGTTTTGCCGATTTCCCCCAAAGCGTGACGAAAGGTGCCGAAGATTGTCGAAAAGTGACGGATTTTCGTCATTTTCGACTTGTGCAATAGCAGAAGGACACCAGGGATTATCCAGCGCGAGGGGTAATGGAGTTTCGGTCAGCTTGAGCTGCTTCAAATTGCTCGCGTAGTTGTAGTTCGACGCCAAGAACTCCCGATTCGATTCGCTGGCGATCGATACGGGCATAGGCGGTGGATACGGCAGCGTGATGCCGCGAATGCTACCGACGACCCACAAGCCGAGAAAGACGAGGAACCCAATCGCCACGAGTTTTTTGAAATAATGCTGCATGAGGTATCCTGCCGTTGATTCGAGCCCAAGGTGTTATTCTGTGATACGAGACGAGAGGCCCGTTGGTTCGTCCGTGTTAACATGCCCAACAAATATACGAGCCGGAAGCGTTAGTGACGGATTTCTCCAGTCCGTCGCTAACGCTTCCGGCTAGTGAGACAAAGACAAGTCTCGTCAACGATCGTAAGAAAGTAAGTACATCGGAACTATCGAGCACCAGTAGGAAACCTTCGGCAATGACATCCTCCCCCTTCGCGATTCTCTGGGACGTTGACGGTACGCTCGTCGATACGGCCGAACTGCATTTTCAGTCTTGGTGCACGCTCGCCGAGGAGCTGGGGAAGCCATTTACCCGCGCCGATTTCGCGGGGACGTTCGGCTGGCGCAATCCAGAGATCATTCCCAAGCTGTTCGGCATGAATTACACCAACGACGAAGTAGCGCAGATGGGCGACCGCAAGGAAGACCTGTATCGCGTGGAAGCCGAGAAAGGCGTCTCACTGCTGCCTGGCGTTCCAGCGTTGCTCACGGCGGCAACCCGGCTGGGCGTTCGCCAGGCGATAGGCTCCAGCGCGCCACGGCGAAACATCGACCTGATCCTGCGGCTCACGCAAACGCACGAACATTTCGCCGCCATCGTCGCGATGGAAGACACGCCGCGAGGCAAACCCGATCCCGAAGTGTTCGCCCGCGGCAGTCGGTTGCTGGGCATCGACCCCAAACGTTGTGTCGTGCTGGAAGATGCCCCCGTCGGAATTCAGGCCGCCAAGTCAGCCGGCATGCGTGCCATCGGCGTCACCTTCGTCGCCCATCATCCGGCGGAAAAGTTGCGTGCCGCCGGGGCCGATCATGTCGTCCATACGCTCGAAGAGGTCACTGTCGAAATGTTGCGCGAATTGGTTGGATGATTTGTTTTCCGCTTGCGGCTTAGCGCTCGCACAGAGCCTTGCGAGCGCTAAGCCGCAAGCGGAAACGTCACCGCCGATACACCTGTTCGCCCGCTTTGGCGGCTTTGTTGAGCCGATTGTTTACGTGCAACCCTTCCAGCACAAACTCGGTTATGCTCGCCAACAACGCAGGCTCAGCTTGCCCGCGAATATCTTGCAGTTCGGGTCGCTCAGCGTATTTCATCACGGCCGCTTTCAGGATCGGCACCTCGTTCAACATCTGTACATAACGCCCCGCTGGCACACGGTCGCCGGTCGTCAGCGTCTTGCCCGATTCAAACCACTCGACCAGACCGCGAAACTGCTTGATCTCGAAGTTGGCCTCCAACAGGTTCTTGATGGCCTCGCCAAGTAGCTTCGCGAGCACTTTCTCCTCCTGCCCGTCCTCGTCGCTGAGCGTGAGTTCGATCTTGCCGCGCGTGCTCGCCGCGAGATAGGCGAAATCGCTGACCCGAGGCACGGCGGGCGATTCGCCAAGTGTCAGCGCCCGGCGCTCGGCGTTACTGACCATGTTCTCCATATTCGCGATCGACATGCGCACGCTAACGCCTGATTGCTGATTGATCGCGTTGCTCGACCGCGCGAGCCGAGCGGTCTCCTCCAGAATCTCTTTCATGAACGTCGGCACGAGCACGACCGCACCGTCGCGCTCCATCCAGGCGTTGGCGTCGGTGATGGCGATGCCGATCTCGCGCGTGAGTGGGTAATGCGTGCGGATTACGCTGCCTATGCGGTCTTTGAGCGGCGTGACGATTCGGCCACGATTCGTGTAGTCCTCGGGATTCGCGCTGAAGACCATGCACAGGTCGAGTTCGAGGCGAACGGGATAGCCGCGAATCTGCACGTCGCGTTCTTCGAGTACGTTGAACATGCCGACCTGAATCTTCGCGCTGAGGTCGGGCAATTCATTCATGCAAAAGATGCCGCGGTTGGATCGCGGGATCAGGCCGAAGTGCATCGTCAATTCGCTGGAGAGGTAGCGTCCCTCGGCATACTTAATCATGTCGATCTCGCCAATCAAGTCGGCGATGGTCACGTCGGGCGTGGCGAGCTTTTCGTGGTAGCGCTGCTGCGGCGTGATCCAGTCGATCGGCGTGTCGTTGCCATGCTTGGCGATGAGATCGCGCGCGTATTTGCTAAGCGGGTGCAGCGGATCGTCGTTGACTTCACTGCCGGCGATGATCGGGATCGCGTCATCCAGGAGTCGAACGAGTTGGCGTAACATGCGCGTCTTGGCCTGGCCGCGAAGGCCGAGGAAAAGAACGTCGTGCTTCGAGAGGATAGCGTTCTGGACCTGCGGCACGACGGATTCTTCGTAGCCGAGGATGCCATCGAAGATCGTCTCGCCAGCCTTGAGCTTACGGATGAGGTTGCGGCGCATCTCGTCTTTGATGGAGACGGATTGGTAGCCGGTGGAGAGGAGATCGCCAAGCGTGCGGGGTGATGTCATAGGGTGGAACCGGAAGTATTTGGGTCAGCGAGGGGCGTGGATTTGGAATTATTGTAGGCATGTGGAGAGCGCGCAACAGAAAAAAGCTCGCGTGGATGCGCGAGCTTTTCAATGAGGTCAATCGCGGAAGAAACGATCTTACGCTAACCTTTGCCGGCAAGGGCGGGTTTGCTAGCAGGCTCTGTGCCCGGTTTAGACTCGCCCAAGAGTTCTTGGCGGAAGATAGGCACGTCGCGCGGGGCTTCGATCCCCAGACGGATTTTGCCTCGATCAATATCGACGACGGTGATGCAGATATTGTCGTTGATGTAAATCTTCTCACCCAGTTTACGACTAAGAACCAACATGCGCTACCCTCCTTCGAGCGATGCTAAGGGTGTTCAGATGAATTGTAGCCCACGCAAGGACCTGATGTGTGCTTGGGAGCGAAATCTTTTCCTCTCTAGGGAAAAACGAATTAGCAATTCCGATACCATTCGTGCGACCGGACCGTTCGGGGGCCAATCGCTCGTCTCAACTCATTAATCATCAATAGGTTCCGGACTTGATAAGAGTCCCGTGAAAAAACACGATTTTTTTTCGATTGACTTCCCGCGTTGACATAATCGTGCAATTTTGCGCCGTTTAATGCAGCACTTGGACACTTAGTTACACATTTTAATGGAGATTTGTACAATGGTGAAATCCTCTGACAGGGTTTTTCCTAATCCTCAGAGTTTGCCCTTTTTCACGGATGTACCACATCGTTCGGATGCGTGAAGGGATTCCCGATGACCCGGCTATTCAGCGATATCCGCTGCCTTGACTTCGGGCCTTCGCTCATTTTCCCTCCTTCGTTCCAGACCCGACTCGTCCAAATGGACGGCGCGAAGCCCGCACACCTGCGCACCCAGGTTCGCTTGCTCGCTCCCGCCCAGCCTGGCGTGTACGGGATGTTCGATGGCGAAGGCGAGCTGATCTACGTCGGCAAGGCAAAGAACCTGCGCATCCGCTTGCAGAGCTATTTCCGAAGGAAGGGCCGACCGCCCAAGGCGGGCCGGATCGTGTCGCAAGCACGACGTATCGTAGCAGAGGTGCTGCCCAGCGAATTTGCAAGCCTCCTACGCGAACTCGAATTGATCCGCCGCTGGCGCCCGCGCTGGAACGTGCAAGGCCAACCGCTACGGCGGCTCCTGACGTTCGTTTGCATCAGCCAGCCGCCAGCTCCCTATCTTTTCCTCTCGAGGCAAATGACGACACGTGTCAAGTCGGCATTTGGCCCGATCGTCGCCAACAGCAACGCCGTCGAAGCGGTCCGCCGATTCAATGACCACTTCCAACTGCGCGATTGCCCACAACCGCAAGAGATGATCTTTCCCGACGATGTCGAACTCGTCTCCGGCATCCGTCCCGCGGGCTGTCTTCGCATGGAGATCGGCACCTGCCTGGGGCCCTGCACCGGCACCTGCGAGCGTTCGACGTACGACGCCAAGGTGCGGAAGGCCCGTGCGTTCCTCACCGGCGCCGACCGCTCACCGTTGGCCACACTCGAGGCCGAGATGCACGCCGCCTCCCAGGCATGCGCTTTTGAGAAGGCCGCGACGCTACGCGATCGCTGGACGGCATTGACGTGGTTGGCCGAGAAACTTGACAACGTCACCCAGGCCCAGCGCGAAATGTCGTTCATTTACCCGTGTGCGGGCCACGACGGTTCGACAGCGTGGTACCTCATTCACGGCGCCCGTGTGGTCGGCGTCATCGACCCGCCGAATGATGGCAAGGCTCGCAAAAACGTGAAAACGAAACTCGCCGCGATCTACCGCCCGAACGCGGAGTTGCTCGACAGCTACGAACACGCTGACGGTATGCTGGTCGTTACGCAGTGGTTTCGCAAACATCCCGGCGAACGCAAAAGGTGTCTGCCGCCCGATCGGGCGCTCGTTTAGCTGCGATGCAAATCGAATTTCCCCGTTTGGCGAGCGAGGCACGCCATGCGATTGCGAATAGTTTGCCACTACCGACTTTGACAACCGGTCAGGCCGCAAGCCCCAGGATGATCGCAGCGATTCCTGGGGGTGATGCCATGCCGAAAAAACATCCCCCGACCAATTGATCCGGAAAAGCTTGACAAAACGAAGCTGGTCTGGTCAAATAGACTTGCCAGAGTACGTGCAAGCTCCAGAGCTCCATCACCGCTAAAATGTAGGATGTTTGGTCTACCCGCTGGAAGCGTAAGCGACGGTCTGGCATAACCAGACGTTGTTTACGCTTCCGGATCGTTCCCGAATGTCTTTGGTATTGGCAAAGCAAAAGCAGTAGAGTATCCTTCGGCGTGCCAATAGCAAATGCGGGCCCGAAAAGTGAGAGTTTAATGCACGGTTTGATCTTTCTTGAACTTCAGAAATTCGCCCAGCAACAGGCTGGCACCCAGGCTTGGAACACCTTGCTACGGGAGGCCAAGCTGCCCGTTAAGTCCTACTCCGCCGTGCGCACCTACCCCGATGAGGAAGCGTTCGCGCTGGTCGGTGCCGCGAGTCGGGTGCTGAACTTGCCGGCGGGCGCCGTTCTTGAGGCGTTCGGCGAGTTCCTCGCCGTGGAACTGATCCAGCTTTATGCCCGACTCCTCCAGCCCGAGTGGAAGACTCTCGACGTGATCGAGAACACCGAAAAGTTGATCCATGCCGCCGTGCGCGTTGGCAATCCGGGGGCCAAACCTCCGGTGCTGGAATGCATCCGCACCACCGAGGACGAGCTGCAGATCATGTAGTCATCCAAGCGCCAATTGTGCTCCCTCGCCGTAGGGATCGTCAAGGGCCTCGCTCGTCATTTTGGCGAGACCATCACCATAATCGACGATGCCTGCATGCAGAAGGGCGATCCGTTCTGCGCCCTGCAAGTTACCCGCACACGCGCACATGGAGCGAGCACTCAAACACGGGAGGCCCTTGAGACGGATTTCATTCGGGGGAGTACGCCCTTATCCAACGTAGGGTTGACCGTTCAGCCCGTCAGCGGCGGACCTTTTGCTTTCCTCCAGCCGCGACTTCAGAATGATGAGCTGGGCAGGCTCGCTAATTTCCGGGTGCTGCAGCTCGTGGGCCAAGGCGGCATGGGCATCGTGTTCCGCGCCGCCGACACCCGCCTGAACAGGATAGTGGCGCTCAAAATCATGCAGCCACGCATCGCATCCGACAGCATCATGCGGCAGCGCTTTCTGCGCGAAGCCAGGGCCATGGCGGCCATCAAGAACGAACACGTGGTCACCGTCTACGAGGTCAGTGTGTCGAACAACTTGCCTTTCCTGGCCATGGAATTTCTCGAAGGCAATACTCTGGAGGATTATCAAAAGGCCGTTGGCCGTCTGCCGCTACCCCTGACAGTGCGGATCGGCCGAGAGTCCGCCCAAGGGCTGGCAGCCGCCCACGCCCATGGCCTTATCCATCGGGACATCAAGCCAAGCAACCTTTGGATGGAAGCGCCGACGGGGCATGTCAAGATCCTGGATTTTGGCCTTGCGCGCGCGGACACCGACACCGTACAGCTAAGTCAGGTCGGTGAGCTCCTCGGCACGTCGGCCTTCATGGCTCCCGAACAAGCGTGCGGCGACGCTGTGGATTACCACGCGGACCTCTTCAGCCTTGGCTGTGTGCTGTACTGGTTGTGCACCAACAAACTACCCTTCGTGGGGACGGATATTCTGAGCACGCTGAGGGCCTTGGCTATCCACGACCCGCAGCCCCCGAAGGAAATATCCGATGATGTCCCTGCGGCGTTGTCGGAACTGATCATGCAGTTGTTGCAAAAGGATCCAGGCCATCGGCCCGCCTCCAGCCAAGCAGTTGCCGATGTTCTGGCCACCATCGGGCGCAACCTTGGCTTTGCGTCAGGGCTAACGCCAATCGATTTGAAGCTGTGACCAGGGGCATTGGGGGCATCTGAGGTTGCCAGGCGGAACCGCGTCATGGTCTCTAATGTCAAGAGCGCGCACCGCCCGGCACCTTGAAGATTCACCTTCTTAGTTTCTGTTGTCCTCGGATCGCTTGATCCTGGCTCTCGGCTGCGTTATGCGGTTACTGCCTCGGGGTTACAGGCTGTGGCTATATCAAACCGCTTTTCAAGGTCGTAATCGGCCGCGTTGTTCGCTGGACTCGCAAGTTCTGAAATTGCACATTTTTTGCACCGAAGGTGCCGTAACAAATCAGCCCAGGGCAAGCCTTGGGAAAACGGGCTTCAGGGCAGTTTCTTGGTTCTGACTCAACCCCCAGGGCGTTGTCTCCGGACTGATTGGTTGCGGCCTCTTCGGTGCAAAGGCAAATTATGCAAATGAATTACAGACCGTGGCGTGCAACTCTAAATCATCTAAATCATCGTAAGTACATTTTTCTCTCGACGAACACTACTCACTTGTGATAAAATCAACATCCCCGACCTTCCATGCCCAACTTTTTTTGGCAGAGCGTATCACACTATGAAACGGCACCAACTTTTCGGCTCGCTTGTCGCAATCCTTGTTACCGCCAATATTGGCTCGGCGGGTGGCAATCCCAAGTCAGGCGTCGAGTTCTTCGAGAACAAGATTCGGCCCGTGCTTAGCAAGTATTGCTACGAGTGCCATTCCACACAATCGAAAAAGCTGAAGGCGGGCCTGTTGCTCGACAGCAAGGCGGGCATGTTGCAAGGCGGCGACGGCGGTCCCGTGTTTGTGCCAGGCAAAGCGAAGGGCAGTTTGCTTGTCAAGGTGCTTGAACACGATGGGCCGACGAAGATGCCGTCGCAATCGACGAAGCTGAGCAAGGAGATCATCGGCGACTTCGTGAAATGGATCGAAATGGGGGCGCCGGACCCGCGTGAGGGGAAGCACGTTTCCAAGAAGAAAGAAATCGACATCGAGAAGGGCCGGCAGTTCTGGTCGTTTCAGCCGCTCGTGTCGAAAACGCCGCCGAATGTGAAAAACGCCAGCTGGGGGCGGACGCCGATTGATCGCTTTATCCTGGCGAAGCTCGAAGAGAAAGGCCTGACGCCGAATGCGACTGCGAAATGGGAGACGCTGCTGCGTCGTGCGTATCTCGATTTGCATGGGCTGCCGCCGTCACTGGACGAGGGGCAATCGTTTAGCAAGGAAACTGTGAGCGCTAAGCCGCAAGCGGCATACGCGGCGATGATCGATCGCCTGCTCGAATCGCCGCGCTTTGGCGAACGCTGGGCGAGGCATTGGCTCGACACCGTGCGTTTTGCCGAGAGCGGCGGGTATGAGTTCGACGGCAATAGGCCGAACGCGTTTCACTATCGCGATTTCGTCATCAAAGCGATGAACGACGACATGCCGTTCGATGAGTTTGTCCGCTGGCAGATCGCCGGCGATCAACTGGTACCGGGCAACGTCAACGCCGTCGCGGCCACCGGGTTCCTCGTCGCGGGCTCGTTTCCTGGACAGACGACATCGAAAACGCTCGCGCTGATTCGCTACGATCACCTCGACGACATGGTTTCGACGTTGGGCACATCGATGCTCGGCCTGTCGTTTGGCTGCGCTCGTTGCCATGAGCATAAGTATGACCCGATTCCGCAGGAGGATTACTATCGGCTCATTTCCAATCTTGGCCGTACCGACTCGGCGAATTTGAAAGTGAACGGCGAGACGGAGCACTTTCGCAAGTTGAAAGCGGCGTTCGATGTGGTGCACGCGCCGTTGCTCAAGACTCGCGATCAATATGAGCAAGCGGAACTTGTGAAGTTTCTCGATTCGCATTGGCAAGCGAACAAGGACAAGTCGCCTGCCAGTTGGTTGACGCTCGTGCCGACCGACGCGAAGGCGAAAGTAGGCGTGTTGACGACCAACGCCGACGGTTCGTTGACGCCGACCGGTAAGCCGCAGAAGAACGAGAACTACACGATCACCGCACAGACCTTGCAGAAAAAGATCAAATCACTGCGAGTCGAAGCGCTGTCGGACAAGACCGCCGGCGCGTTCGTATTGAGCGAGGTCAGCGTCATCGCCACGCCGACGAGTGCTCCGGTGAAGGCGAAGATCAAGCCGATCACGGTCAAACTGAAGGCGGGTCAGGCGAGCGCTGCCGATCCGAATTTTCCGCTCATCGCAGCGGTGGACGGCAACCCAAAGACCGGTTGGTCCGTCGGGCCGGTCGCGGACAAGGACCACGCTGCCACGTTTGATTTTGAAGGCGACATCGGCTTCGACGGCGGCACGACGCTGACCATCACGCTGAAGTTTGACGCCGACGGCGCCGCCATTTCCAGGCCCCGCTTCGCCATTGCAACGGATGCCAGCGCGAAGCTCGCCACGCCGGGCGAGGCGCAAATCGCCACGGAACTAACGACGGCGTTGCGCGTGACGAACGGCCAATGGAAAGCCGAACGGCGCGACGCCCTGGGTACATGGCTTCGCAAATTCGACGCCAAGGCCGACGCCGTCTACAGTGCCGTCGAAGTGAGCGCGAAGAAAGAGCCGCAACCGAAGCTGATCGACATCTTCGCCGCCCAGTCCGGTCGCGGCGGGCCGGTCAATTTCCTCATTCGTGGCGAACCGGAGAAGAAACGCGAAGTCACGAACCCTGGTTTCGTGCAAGTCCTGATGACCCATGCCGAGAAGGATCAACGTTGGCTCGACACAGCCAAGACAAAGCTCGATCCGCGCGTCGGCCTGGCCAACTGGATCACTGACAAGGAGCACGGGGCAGGACATCTGCTGGCCCGTGTCATCGTCAATCGGCTTTGGCAGCATCACATGGGCAAGGGCATCGTCGCCACGCCGAACGACTTCGGCGTGCAAGGCGATGCGCCGACGAATCCGGAAATGCTCGACTATCTCGCCAGCGAACTAATCAAGAACGGCTGGAAACTGAAACCGATCCACAAGCTCATCATGACCAGCGCCGTCTATATGCAGTCGAACGAGATCAATGCCGCCAGCATGAAGGTCGATCCCGCGAATAAACTGTGGTGGCGCCGTCCGACGCGCCGGCTTGAAGCCGAGGCGATTCGCGACAGCCTGCTCGCCGTCGGCACGACGATCGATCTCAAGATGTACGGCACCGGCACGCTCGACGCCAACGGCCCGCGCCGCAGCGTCTATCTCACCGTCAAGCGCAGTCAAATGATCCCGTTCCTGACAATGTTCGACGTGCCCGAAGCCCTGCAGAGCATCGGCGAACGCAGCGTCACTACTGTGCCAACGCAATCGCTGGCGTTCATGAACTCGCCGCTCGTCCGTGGCACCGCCCAAAAGCTCGCCGCCCGCGTTCGCACCAAGGATGCGGCGATAGCGCCGGCCATCGAGCAAGCCTATTTGATCGCACTGTCCAGGATTCCCACGCAGTCCGAGCGCGATCGCATGCGCTCGTTCATCGAACGCCAGGCCGAGAGCTACGGCAACACGCCGGCCGCGCGCGACCAGGCATTGACTGATTTCTGCCAGGTGCTGATCTGCTTGAATGAGTTCATTTATGTGGATTGACGCAGCATAATCGGCTATGATGGATAAGTCTCCGCGAGCCATGAGAAAAATGAAATGTTCGGCACAACGACACTCGCTGAGGTCAAGGCGGAGCTAATTGCGAGGTTGAATCAGCCGCGAAGCGCTGAAGAAGATGCGGCGGGCCGGCAGTTAGAAGAGGAACTCGATAGAAATCTAAAGAAGTTGGGGCGCGAGTTGCGCGATGCCAAGGTACAAAGCCGCGACAGGCCTTGTGATTGAATTTATCCATGCGAAGGTAACAACCAATGAACGTTGATTCTCCAGTTACACTCCCCTCCCGCCGTCACTTCCTGCAATCGACCGGCATGGGCCTCGGTTCGCTGGCGCTGGCATCGCTTTTGCATGAGCAAAGCAGCGGGCAGGAGCGACGCCAGCAGCCGCACCATGCGCCGAAGATTCGCTCGGTAATCTGGCTGTTCATGACCGGCGGGCCGTCGCAGGTCGATACGTTCGACTACAAACCCGAGTTGCAACGGCGCAATGGCCAAGTGCTCGCCGGCGCCGATCCGAGCACGGGGTTCTTTCAGACCAGTGGTCGCTGTCTCGCCTCGCCGTTCGCCTGGCGGCAGCATGGCAATTCCGGGTCATGGGTATCCGAACTGTTGCCTCACACCGCTCGGCACGTTGATGACATGGCCTTCCTGCACTCGTGCTACTCGCTGCAAAACAATCACGCGCCGGCGTCGATCGAACTCATGACCGGCGTCAATCGGCCTGGCTATCCGTCAATGGGTTCGTGGATCAACTACGGCCTCGGCACGATGAATGAAAATCTGCCCGCCTTCGTCGTCATGCACGACACCAAGCCACGTGGCGATGACAACATCTGGACGCCCGGCTTCCTGCCAAAAAGCAATCAACCGCTCACGCTCGACGCCCGCCGACGTGAAGAGATCGCCAACCTCACGCGCGCTACCGGCATGGGTGAATCGCAGCAACGCTCACAACTGGACATCCTGCGCGAGCTTAACCAATCCCATCAACAACAACGTCCGCAAGAAGCCGACCTCGCCGCTCGCATTCAATCGTTCGAGCTGGCGTTTCGCATGCAGCAGGCGGCGCCGGAAGCGATGGACCTTCGGCAAGAATCACGCATCGTGCAAGATTTGTATGGTCTGAATCAGCGCGACACGGCGACGTTTGGTCGACAGTGCCTGCTCGCTCGGAGGTTGGTTGAGCGAAATGTGCGATTTGTGCAGATATTCTTCAGCGCGACACGCATCTCCGGCGGCGCTGTCAACGATGTGCCGTGGGATGGGCATAGCGATATCAACGTCAACCACCGCGACTGCGCTGCCTCGATGGATCAACCGGTCGGGGCGTTGCTCACCGATCTCAAAGCACGCGGCTTACTCGATTCGACGCTCGTCGTCTGGGGCGGCGAGTTTGGCCGAACTTCCGATTCGCAAGGAGCGTCGGGCCGCGATCATAATCCGCATGCGCACACGATCTTCATGGCGGGCGGCGGCATCCGCGGCGGCGTCCACTATGGCGCGACCGATGACTTCGGATACAAAGCCGTCCATAACCGTACAAGCGTGCATGACATTCAGGCGACTGTGTTGCACTTGCTTGGCCTCGACCATACCCGTTTGACGTATCGCTTCAATGGCCGCGATTTTCGTTTGACGGATGTCGCCGGTAACGTGATCCGCGATATTTTGGTGTAACGAAATCCCGCTTGTCGTTTAGCGCTCGTGTGGGATACACCGAGCGCTAAACGGCAAGCATCGTCAATAATCGCCCGCCACATCATTTCCCGCACGTGTGCCGAGAGCGCGCCAGGTCGCCAGCGAGATATTGTTGGCCACGGAACGCACGGACCCGTCCAGCAGCACGACATTGACAATTCCGCTGTGATAGCTGCGTGAAGTAACTGCGGCAAGCGTGACGTTGGTTGTCGATTTTCCTTCGCGAGACGAATTGAAATCGATGTCGTAGTTTACGCCGCCCGAGGTATACGCAACGAGTGTGTTCGGCGTGAAGGTCGTTGTGAAGCCGGTCTGGTGCACGCGGCCATCGACCCATTCGGTGTGGCCTGAATCGGCTTTGAAAGCGCCGCCATATCCCACAACGGCCGCAGTAGTCGTCGGCGCCGGCGTCGTCCATGTCGATGGTGTGCCGCCGTCACGCAAATAAGGGGTAAACGCTTTGACCTCAGCCGCGGCGATGGTGTTGCTCGTGCCGTCGGGAAAAGCCGAGTGGCGAAGGCTCTGGTTCACGGCAAACGCGCCATCGCCAGCTGTCTGGGTGACGGGATTGAACACTTGCCAAGAGCCCAGGTTGATGGCGTAGTTGAGCGGGTAGTGCGTGATCGCGCCGTCCGGGCGCTCTTTGCCATTGATTTCCGTCGGGCATTGGAAAACCAGAACGCGTGTCTTTGTCACGGTGCCTTGCGTCGCATAGCTCGTCGAAAAATTGCAGAGGTCTTGAAGCTGTTGTTGTTCGAGGTAGGGCAGAATTCGCGCCGGCAGCGACCACGAATCGCTTGTCGCTCCGATCGCATACATTGCGCCGGCGGGGAAGTATTTCATGGCGATTTCGTGACTGTGCAGCGCGAGTCCGATCTGCTTGAGGTTGTTTTGGCACTGCGTTCGCGACGCCGCCTCGCGCGCTTTTTGCACGGCGGGAACAAGTAATCCAATCAGTATGGCGATGATCGCGATCACCACCAGCAATTCGATGAGCGTGAAACCGAGACGTTCTGACGTGGATGCGCGTCGCATTGCACTCTCCTTTAGAAAGAGGAAGGTTAGGTGCGAGGTGCATAGCGGCGGATGCGGCGCTGGATGCCGCTGCGGTGGCGGAGCAGCCTCAGGTTGGACCGAAACGAAAACCTCCGGGCGAACGCCGCATCTGTGGGGTGGGGTGTCACGTTTGCGAACGTCGCCATGCGGAAGTTTCGATTATTGAGACGTTATCTCAACAAAAGTATCGTAGGGATCGTGGCAGGCAGATGTCAACTGTGTTTTTTGATTATTTTCAGGTTTTTTTGTTGTCGCCGATTGTCGAATTGCTCGCTGAAGCACTATTATTGAAACTGTGTCTCATTTGAATCGGAATTCTCTGCCGGGTGGGGACCCCGGAGAAATCGCGCATGAAACCAATGAAGCCGTCGGCCGAGGAGCCGGATTCGAGCTTGGCAATCGAATCAGAAAAAACACTTAAGGTGTTTGCCGCTAAAGATTTATTCGGAGATTCTCGCGAAATCGTCATCGACCACGATGGCAAGCATTATCGCTTGCGAATCACGAGGCGAGGGAAGCTGATTTTGCAGAAGTGATCGATCCGATCAGAGCCGCGCACGCAGTAAGCAGTGTGGCGCAGCTAAGTTCAAGCCGCTTACTGCGTGCATGGCTCTGCCAAACATTAAGTTCAAACCGCTTACCGCGTGCACGGCTCTGACAAACAAGTGCTACCGGTACATGCCCAGCCAGAAGGCGACGAGTTGCGTTTGATCGTCGCGGCCCTTGACGATCGGGAAGCCGAAGTCGAGCGCGATCGGCACCGGGCCGAGCATCGGCACGCTGATGCGCAAACCGACGCCGGCGGATACGCGATAATCTTTGATGCTGAGCTTGCTCTCGACCGTGCCGGAATCCACGAAGGCGACGAAGTAAAGATTGTCGTTGGCACGCACGGGGATCTGGTACTCGATGCTGTTCATGAGCTGGAATTGGCCACCCGTCTGGAAGCCGTTGGTTGTCGGGCCGACGCCGCGGAATTGGAAGCCGCGAATGCTCGTATAGCCGCCGCCGAAGAAGCGTTCGTAGACCGGTGTGTTCTCGCCTGCCCAGGAGGCCTGGCTGTGCAACATCAGCACATGTTTGCCTGAGCCGTCTGGTCGTTTCCACATCGTGAAGTATCGGCTTGCTTCCGCGCTGAGAATCGGATAGTTCATCGTGCCAAGCACATATTCCGCGCTCAATTCGAGTTTCCCGCCTTCGGACGGACGCATAAACGAATCGCGAGTATCCCAGGTGAAAGCGATGCTCGGCGCGTAGATTTGAGCGTGGCCATACACGTCGGTGTAATCCTTCGGCGCCCCGGCAGCGATGTTGCTGACCGAAACGTTCTCGCCGCGAAACGAGACACTGCCGCTGATCTCCTTGGTGAACTGATGGCTGAGGCCCATCCGAAGGCCGACTCGGCCTTCGAGATATTCGTTGTAAACGCGGTCTCGGTAGTAGGCGCTGGTCTGCAAGCTGTACGGCTGATCGAAGAGAAACGGCTCGCGCACGGAGATCGTGTAGCGCTGCACTTCGGTGCCGGGCATCGCCTCGATGCGGAGTTCCTGACCGGCGCCGCGGAATGCTCGACCTTCGAAGAAGTCATTGAAGCTGGTCGGGAAACGGAATAGGTCAAAGTTGCGTTCGTTTAGCACGATGCTGCCGACGATGCCGTTGTTCGAGTTGAACCCGGCTCCAAGCATCAGGCTGCCGGTTCGCGTTTCCTGCACGCGGACTGCGATGTCTTTGTAAGGACCGGGGTTTTCCAACGCCTGCACGGTCGGACGAATACCAAGCTCGGGATTCATTTCAAAAATACTGAGCCGGGCCAAATCGCGCTCGGCGTTGCGCAGTTCGGGATAGCGAAGCACCTGTCCTGGATAGAATCCAAGCATTCGGCGAATGACGCGGTCCTTGGTGACGGTGTTGCCCCAAATGTGCACTTCGCCCACATAGTTCTGCGGTTGGTCCTGCACAAGATACTGGACGCGTACGCTGTCGGGCTGATCGGTGACTTCGGTGACGACCTTCCTCACTTCGAACGGGTAGCCACGCCATCCGCCGAAGTCGGCTAGACTGCGCACGTCGGCGTTGACGACGTTTTCATCGAAGTAGTCGCCTTTTTTCAAGCGAATGATGCTGGTGAGTTGCTCGGCCGGGAAGGCCTTGGTGCCCTCGACCGACCATTCGGCGACGCGGAAGCGATTGCCTTCGTGGATGTGGAATGTGATATCAACCTGCTTGAAATCGTCCGTAAATTGTAGCTCACGCGAAACCTGGACGTTCTGGTAGCCGTTGGTGCGATAATATTCTTCAAGCTTGATGACATCGTTATCCACGAGCAGAGGCCGAAAGTCGCCGCCGAATTGACCGAAGACGGCACGCGAGGTGTCGATCTGCGTTCGCAGGCGTTCCGACCAGGCAAGCTCGCTTTGGCCCTTGAAATCAACGCTGCGCACGTGCACCTTCGGGCCTTCGGCAATGTTGAAGATCACGCGATCGTGGCTGTCATCATAGCCCGATTCGAGCGTCACCGTGGAGAAATAATAGCCCTTATGTTTCAGGAATTCCTGGATTTCAAAACAGGCCTGTTGGTTCAGCATCTTGTTGAGCGGCATCCCGCGCTGAATTCGCATGAGCGGGCTTACTTCTTTTTCCAGATCCTTGGCGCCGAAGTGTTTGAGATGCTTGAATTCGACGCTGCGAACGACATTGGGATACTCCTGCACCTCAAAGATCACGTTCATGCGGCCATCGGAGGTCGCATCTGTCTTGACGCGAATATATTTGAACAAATTCGAGGCGGCCAAACGGGAAACATCATCCTGCACAGTGGCGTATGAGTACACACGATTGGACCGCGTGTGGACGTAGATCATCGCCTTTTCGACGGGAATGGTGCGCACGCCGACGATGTAAACATCGCCCACGATGGTTCGGCCCTCCGATGCCTGAGCGAACGCGGGCGGCGTCGCCAAGCCCAAGGCCGACAGGAGTAGCAACACGCCAACGAGGTGTCGTCGCTTGGTGAGCGTGGTTCTCGGCAGTATCATTCCGCAAATCCCATCCATGGGGAAACCTCGGAAAACTTGAGACAAAATCGCGCATTCCGCGAGAAGTGAGCGAGATAGCCAGGAACGAGCGGGTTGTCAAGTCGTATTGTCGCCAACTGATAAGCGCTATCGATATGGAGCCGGGCAGTATGGGAGATATGGCAAGGCAGGAATGTTCAACAAGGTGACAGGTCGGAGTTAAAATAGGTAACCTGCCCGTTGCATTTGCCTTGAAACAACGAAACGCAACGCCAAATACGTCTGTCTGGTCAAAAAAACAATGCAACTCCGCAACTGCCCCTAGTGCCCTGTCCAGACTAAATTTTGGGATTGTTCGTATCGCTGATTTTTCGAAACCTCCACCTCGACAAGGAGGTTCCCATGAAAAAGAAGTATATCGTGCGACTCACGGAAGAGGAACGGGCGAGTTGTGAAGCCACATGCCTTACTGGTCGATCGGTTGGGACGTATTCTGTTGGCTGGGTCACCGACGCTGTGCTCGGCATTGGTCGGTTCCGCAGCTTCGCGCCGAGTTGCTGGACCGTTTCGGAGTTCCATTGTCAGAGGACGCGATCGAGGACTATCTGC
>SIAQ01000006.1 GCA_009697105.1 Gemmataceae bacterium
TCACGGCTGGAGTTTCGCCGAATGATTGCGCATTGGACGGATTACGCACATCCCGAGTATCTCGATTTCGTCGGCGAAGCGAGACCCGAGATCGTCCAGGTCGGCTTCTACGGCGCCCACTTCTGGAGCCTGGCGCATACGCCGCAGTACAAAGGCTACCCTGCTCACTTTCCGATTCGCGGCCTCGACGAGTGTGGCAACTGGTTCAAAGACCTCAATGCCAAACTGCATCAGAAGAACGTCAAGGTCGTCGGCCATTTCAATGTCGAATTTCTCGTCGGCGATCCCGATTCCAAGGATGGACCACGCGGGTTCTTCAAGTTCTACCGCGAACTGTGGGACGAGAAAACGCTCGGCCAGCGCCCCGTCAAGGACCCGCTTGATTTGCTGCAAAGGAACGCTGACGGGTCGCCGATCGTCCACAACTCCTACGCGATCGGCGGCATGAAGGAATACTGGGGTTGCCTAAACAATCCTCACTGGCGGGCCGTGCTCAAGGCGTGGGCCAAAGTCGGAATCGACCGCGGCGTCGATGGGTATGTAGGTAATTATTATTATAGGCATAATTGCTTATGCGAACACTGCCAGGCGGGATTTCGCAAGCATCTCGCCACGAACTTTTCCGCCGCCGAGACGGAGAAGCAGTTCGCCGTCAAGGACGTGGCGACGCACAAGTTCACGGAGATCGTCGGCTGGCACAATCCGAAGGAATCGACGCCGCTTCGCCGGGAGATGCTCAAGTTCTCGCAGATCGCCTGCAAGCAAGCGATTGACGAGGTTTTCGTGCAATATGGCCGATCGCTCAAGAAGGATTTGATCCTGGCCCAGTGGAACCATATCGGCAACTTCAACCAGATCAACGGCGACGAGCGCTGCATGCTGCCGAAGGAACTATGGGGCCGCGGTGAGGATTATGCGTGGTACTCGACCGGCGATGCGGCGAGTTCCACCGATTTCGCCAAAGGCCATTACGGCGAGGGCACTTTGCAAGCACGCTATCTGCGCGGAGCGTTTGACAACAAGCCGTTCACGCTGGGCAAATACGAAAATACCCGTATCCGCGTCGCCATCGCCGAGCTGGCGGCCAATGGCGGCGCGCCGATGGGGTTCTACACGATCTTCAAGGACCCGCTGGCCCGCAAGGAGATCACGCGGTACTATCAGTTCCTCGCCAAACACGACGCGCTCTACCGCGCCAGTCGGCCCGTCGGCGAGGTCTTGTTGCTGTTTCCGCGCACGCGCGTTCATCAGGGCGATGTCAACGCGGTTGCCATTTTCCGTGATATGGGCAAGTCGCTGCTCGATCAGCACGTGCTGTTCGACATCCTGCCTGACGATCTCGCCACGCCTGCCGTCCGCGAACGATACGCGGCTGTCATTGATGTCACTCAACTCGATGCGAAGCTCCCGAGAACGATAAGCCGATTCACCGCCCTGCCGACCGTGCGCGTCTCGCTCGATCGCACCGCCTTGGATGATGCGCTCGTGCTGCACTTCGTCAACTATGCCCGCGAGAACGGCGCTCCCGATCGCGGCAAGGGCATTGTCGATGAACGCTCGCTTGCCGTCAAGGGCGTTGGTGTCGATCTGCAGTTACCTAGGGGGAAAAGCATCGCCAAAGTCGAATGGCTCACGCCGGAGCAAACCGAACCCGTCGCCGTGAAATCGCTGATCACCGACGGTCGCCTGCGTTTCACGACGCCGGCGTTTCTGGCGTACGGAGTTGCACGACTGGAACTGCGCTGATATCGGTCGATTGCAGCTCGGCATCGCCGGGACGCGCGGCTCGAATCATTTCGATCCGCCCGTCTTGCAAGCGAAAGATCAGATCACCGAGCTGCTCCGATTCATAGCGGCTATGCGTGATGTGCAGCACCGTCACGTCGGCCTTGCGCGGCAGTTCGCGCAGCAACTCGATCATGCGGTCGCGTGTCTCTTCATCAAGCGAACTGAGCGGTTCGTCCATCAGCAAGATCGGCGGATGATTCGCCAGCGCCCGCCCCAGCGCGATGCGCTGTGTCTCACCGCCGCTTAAACCGACGGGATAACGCGACAGCAGGTGACTCACACCCAGCCAGTCGGCCAATTGCTCGACGCGCGATTTGATGACGGCATCGGGCTGATGGCGAATCGTCAGTGCGAAGGCGAGGTTGTCGTGCACCGTCATCGTGCGAAACAATGCGCCGTCTTGTGGCACATACCCGATGCCGCGCTCCGCGGGCGGGCGATACGTCACCACGCGATCATTGAGTTGGATTTGGCCCGTGGTAATCGCCCGCAGCCCGGCAATCGCTTCGAGAATCGTCGTCTTGCCGCACCCGGTCTTGCCCATGAGCAGCGCGTATCGGCCCTTCGGGACATGTAGGGAAATGTCCGTAATCGAGAAGTTGCCCTGCCGAAGGCTGAGTTGGTCTACGTCGATCATGGTTTTCAATATCCGCTTGCGGCTTAGCGCTCAGCATGGCGCCTTGCTGAGCGCTAAGCCGCAAGCGGCAAAACGGGTCAATTCAACCGCACACGCGGAAAATCGCACAACGGTTTGCTGTCGCTCGGCTCGTCGATTACTTCTTGCAGCGTTGTGCTCTTGAACGCGTCCTCGACCATCGCCAGGGCGTTGTCCACTCGCCGATGCAAGGGACACAGCCGCACGCCGTGGCTCGCCAAATCCAGCGGGCAGGTGCGAATGCGTAGGATCGGATCGACGGCATTGACGACCTCAAGGATCGTCAACTCCGCAGGCGATTTGACGAGCGACATCCCGCCGCCGATGCCACGCTGCGAACGCACGATCCCGGTCTGCACGAGGTTTTGCAGCACTTTCGAGAGATACGCTTGAGGTACGCGCGTCGCCTTGGCGATCTCTTCGGTCGTCTGTCCGGCCGGCGCATTGTTCGCCAAATGCACCACGGCGCGGAGTGCGTATTCCACCGTTTGCGAGAACATCGTCCGCCTCCCAGCGCCGGTATCATCGGCGTAATCGCCATGCTCGGCACACAATAACCGCGCCGCTGTGACGATTCACTTCATTCTATCTGGAAGGTCGATGTGGGTATGCGGTATTCTCTTTATGTTTAGCCGCTCGCCTTTGGCGAGCGCGGGTGCGGCGCCGTGCCGACGATTAATGCTCGCCTCGCCCGCGCTCGCCAAAGGCGAGCGGCTAAACAACGTCGCCGTGGAAATGAAGTAGGAGATTCACCATGACCCCGAAAGAAGTTCTGACCCTCATCCGCGAGAAAGACATCAAAGCCGTCGATCTGCGCTTCATGGATTTCCCGGGTCTCTGGCAGCATTTCACCATCCCCGCTGACGCACTCTCCGAAAGCACCTTCGAGGAAGGCCTCGGCTTCGATGGCTCAAGCATTCGCGGTTGGAAGACGATCAACGAATCCGACATGCTCGTCATCCCGCAGCCGGAGACCGCATTCATCGACCCGTTCTGCGACGAATCGACGCTCACCATCATCTGCAACATCCAGGACCCGCTGACGAAGGAGGACTATTCGCGCGATCCACGCAACGTCGCCCGCAAAGCCGTCAACTGGATGAAATCAACTGGCATCGCCGATGTCGCCTACTTCGGCCCCGAACTCGAATTCTTTGTCTTCGACAGCGTCCGCTACGACCAATCGTCCAACTACGGCTACTACTACCTCGACAGCGTCGAAGGTGCATGGAACATGGGCCGCGACGAGAATCCGAATTTGGGCCATAAGATCCGCTACAAGGAAGGCTACTTCCCCACACCGCCGACCGACACCCTGCAAAACATCCGTACCGAGATGATGCTGACCATGATCAAGTGCGGCATCCCGATCGAAGCCCAGCATCACGAAGTCGCCACCGGCGGACAATGCGGGATCGACATGCGATTCGGCCCGCTCGTCGAAATGGCTGACAAAGTGCTGAAGTACAAATACATCGTCAAGAACGTTGCCAAGAAGCACGGCAAAACCGCGACGTTCATGCCCAAGCCGATCTTCCAGGACAACGGCTCCGGCATGCATGTGCACACGTCGCTGTGGAAGAACGGCGTCAACCTCTTCGCCGGCTCGGGCTACGCCGGGCTATCTGACATGGGCCTTTACGCCATCGGCGGCCTGCTCAAACACGCGCCGGCCCTCTGTGCCTTTGCCAACCCGACGACCAACAGCTACAAGCGCCTCGTGCCCGGCTACGAAGCCCCGGTCAACCTCGCCTACAGTCGCCGTAATCGCTCGGCATCGATCCGCATTCCCGTCTACTCGCCGAACCCGAAGGCGAAACGCATCGAGTTCCGCTGCCCCGACGGCTCGAGCAACCCCTACCTCGTCTTCTCGGCGATGCTGATGGCGATGATCGACGGCATCAAAAACAAAATCCGCCCCGGCGACCCGCTCGACAAGGACATCTACGACCTCTCGCCCGAACAACTTAAGGACGTCCCCAAGACGCCCGCCTCCCTCGATGAAGCCCTGGCGTGCCTGCAAAAAGATCACGAGTTCCTGCTGCAAGGCGACGTTTTCACCGACGACGTCATCAGCACGTGGATCTGGTTCAAGCGCGAAAAGGAAGCCGACGCGATCCGACTGCGACCGCATCCGTATGAGTTTTACCTGTATTACGATGTTTGAGAACATCCAAGCCCAGGCGTGAGGTGCTCCGAACCCCTGGTATGGCCATTTCCCGACAGCGGAACGCGACGCGGAGAGTGGGAACGACGGGAAGTTGCCCGAATCATCCTTGGCCGCGAGAAGGTTTTCGCTTGCTTTGTTAACGCACGTCCTTTAGGTTGACTAAACAAACCCACGCCGACTTCATGTTTTCGGCATGACGACCTATTAACCGGACGGCGCATGCCTTTCGTTTTTGAAAACCTGGCACTCCTGTTCGGCCTGTTCGCACTCGCCGTGCCGATCGTGTTGCATTTGCTGCAACGCCGCCAGAGTGAAGTGATCGACTGGGCGGCGATGCAATTTCTGCCCCACAGCGATGCCACGCGGCGCCGCCGTTGGCTCGACGAGATGCTGCTCTTGCTCGCGCGAATGGCAATCATCGCACTGATCGTGCTGGCGTTTGCCGGGCCGATCGCGACGAGTTCCTGGCTCGCGCCGCTGAGCGAAAAGCCCACGCGCGATATCGTGCTGGTGATGGACGGATCGTTCAGCATGGGCCAGCGTGTCGACAAACAGGCGACGCCGTGGGACAAATCGCGTCAGGCGGCACGCGCGTTGCTCGCCGAGGCCTCGCGTGGCGATCGCTTCGCGCTAATGCTGGCGCGGCGGCCACCGGTGTTCGTGCAGCCCGAATTCAGCGGCGATACTGACGCTCTCCTCGCCAAGCTCGACGCCCTGCCGGCGCCACTGGGCAATCCCGATATATCCAGAGCGATTGCCGAGGCGTGGAACCATTTGCGAGCGAAAGGCAAGGCCGCGCAGCGTGAAATCGTCGTCCTCAGCGACATGCAACGCCATGGTTGGGCCGACCCGACAACGCTGACGGCGTTCGAGAACGTCGGCATCGGCTGGCGCGCGGACACCGATCGCGCCAAAAGCGACGGCTCGATCGTACCGAGCATGCGCGTAAGTCCCGTCGCTCAAGCGCTGCCGACCGACGCGCCCAACTATTCCCTCGCGCCGATTACCGTTTCGCGCGGCATGGTGAAGATCGGCCAGCGTGCCACGTTCAGGATGGCGTTGCGACTCGAGCATTTCCCGCGTTACCAAAAGCCGACGGCGATTCGGGTATTCGTGAACGACACCAAGCTCACCGATCTCCCTATGCCCGATCAAAGCGGGCTGAAGCAAGGCCAACTACCACTCCAATTCGAGCATCGGTTCGAGCAGATCGGCCGACATATCGTGACGGTGGGCGTTGAAGCGATTGCGGGAAGCGACGCCCTGGACGTGGACAATGTACGCCACGCCATCGTCGAAGTTGTCAACGATGTGCCCGCTCTGCTGCTAGATGGCGACACGCAGGTTTCAGCGGAGAGCAGCACATACTTCGTGCGCAAAGCGCTCACCAATAAATCCGATGCCGGCGTTCGCGCGGTGCCCGTCACCCATTGGCGACCGAGCGAACCCGCGAAGACAAAGCCCGCCGTGATCGTGCTCGCCGATGTGCCAAGCCTCGATGTGGCACAACAAGACGCGATCGACGCTCATCTCGCCGATGGGGGCGGCGTGCTCGTCGCGGTAGGGCCTCGCATGGCCAAGCATTTTGCTGTGTGGAACGACAAAGCGTACCGTCGCGGCGAAGGCTGGCTGCCCGCGCGTCTCGATAGCGTGGGATCAAGCAAGGAGCCGGTGTCGCCCGACGCCCGCACTTTTCAACATCCCGCACTCGAACTGTTTCGCCTGACACCCGACCTCGACATGCGCCAAACACGGGTCAATAGCTGGTGCAAGACCGCCGTGAAACCAGCAGATCGCAGCGCTACGGTCGCGCGCTTGACCAACGGCGAACCGCTGTTGATCGAGAAACGCCACAAGAAAGGCTACGTGATTCTATGCACCATTCCGCTGGATCGGCAATGGAGATCGACCTTCCCAAGCTCGTGGGAATTCCCCGTCGTCATGAACGACTTGGTCGGCTGGCTTGCCGGCGGGCGCGGCACGGCAAGCGTGCTGCCCGCGGGTGAACCGATTCGCATTGAGCAAGGCGAGGGAGCATCCAAGCGGCTCACGCTTCAGACACCCGAAGCGCCCGCGAGGACGTTCGATGTGGCGTCGTGGCCCTGGGTGTTTCGTGACACCGGCGCGATTGGCCGATATGACATCACCCGTGCCGATGGCAAGCAGATACCCTTCGCGGTGGAGCCGGATGCAGGCGAATCGAACCTGACGCGATGCACGGAGGATGATCGCCGAAAGATTCGCGCACGGCTGCCGATTACGTGGGGCGATCGTGATGCGGTAGGCTCGCCATCGCTGATCGAAGGATCGAGCCGCGAGGAGATTTGGTGGCTGCTGCTGATCGCCGTGCTGGCGTTTCTGTGTTTCGAAGTATGGATGACTCGCCGCGTCGCCATCGGCCGGGGACGCTAGTGCGATGTACAAATATCTTCTTAATAGCGGAAACACTTACCTGATCGTGTCGCCGCGCTGGGCCGATCTGGGGCCGGCCGTGCAATGGTCGCTGCTGGCGGGATTGCTCATTGTTCCGCTGACATTGATGGTCGCGCTCTATCGCTACGAGCTGCGCCTGGTCGCTCGACGCCATGCTGCTGGATTACTCGCGCTTCGCTTGGCCGTCGCCGTGGTCATCTGGCTTGCGGTCGCCTGGCGGCCGTATCTTGCCGATGTTCGCACGGAGGAGACGCCGAGCCGCGTCCGTATTGCAATTGATCTTTCCACCAGCATGGATGTAGCCGATCTTCAGCGCGGCGACGACGAAAAAACCGCGCTGGCCAAGGCGTTGGGTGTCGAGCGGATCGACAGCACCTGGACACGCAAGCGGATCGCTCATCATTTACTGTCGTCGAGCGGCCCGGATCTGTACCAACGCTTGGCGGATCGGCATGCCGTCGAGATCGTCGGGTTCGATTCGACATCACGTCCCCTGTCGCTCGATGGCGTTCTGGCACAATTACACGAAGCCCCCATCCCCGGTGCCGTTCCCGCCGCCACCGATCTGAATCAACCGCTCGCACATTTGTCACGCGGCACAGAGCAACCGCTCCTGGGCGTGATCGTCGTCACCGACGCTCGGCACAACGTTGGCGCGTCGCCGTTGGATCGCGCGGACGCGCTTGGCAAATCGGGCGTGCCGATCTTCCCGGTAATCGTTGGCTCGCGCGAACAGCCCATCGACTGGATGATCGTTGACGTACAAGCCCCGACGCGCGTGTTCAAAAATACGACCGCTCCGATTGAGATTCGCGCCAAGGCGACCAACCTTTCCGCGCAGGATCTGATGATCGAGCTGCAATTCACGGGCAAGCCTATGCTGCCCGAACACCGCCAGATCATTTCTCACCGTGGCAAGGACGAGGTCTACACCGCTCGATTCCAGGCGAAGCTGGAAGAGACCGGCACGCATGAATACCAGGTTCGCGTCACCTCGAAGGATGCCCGCGAAATAACGCTCGCTAATAACACCGTCAACCGATTCGTTCGAATAATCGAGGACAAGGCGAAAATTCTGCTTGTCGATGGCGAGGCACGCTGGGAGTATCACTATCTCGCATCGGCGCTGGCTCGCGATCCAGCGGTAGCGCTCGATCGTGTCGTTTTCGCACCGCCACGCCTTGGTCTGATTAAGGACGACCTTCGCGACAAGGCCGGTCTGCCAAAAACGAAGCTGCCCGAATTCGCAGGCAAGAAAGACGAACGCGATCCGCTCATGAGCTACGACTGCATCCTCCTCGGCGATGTCGCGCCGGATTCGCTCTCGGCGGCTGACAGCCAACGGCTCGAACGCTACGTGTCGCAACGCGGCGGGACGTTGATCCTTATCGCAGGCAAACGGCACATGCCGATGGATTACGTGAAGAGCGCCGGTCCGATCGGCAAACTGCTGCCGATCATCGAGCCTCGTGTGCTTGCGACGGACAAGGGCTTCACGCTCGCACCGACGGCAGAGAGCAAACTCAGGCCGTTCCTGCAGCTGGAACCGGATGCTTCGATGTCGGATTGGCCCGAACTGCCGTCGCACTATTGGGGCGTCGTTGGCAAACGCAAACCCGGCGCGACGGTGTTGATGACGCCGATTCAGGTGGACGTGCTTGATGCTCCCAAGGAGGATACGGGAATCTTCGTTCAGCAAAATTACGGATTCGGCCGCGTGGTGTTTCTAGGCATCGACAGCACCTGGCGCTGGCGCTTCCGCGTTGGCGACACGTATCATCATCGCTTCTGGGGACAACTCGCGCGTTGGTCAGCGGCGGACCAGCTATTGCCCGCGGGAAACCATCTCATCCGCTATGGGCCGCGTGAACCGATCTACTATCAAGGCCAAGAGGTCGAGATCGCCGTCAGGCCCGGCGATTCGCTGGCGACGCTAAAGGAGCCGCTCGACGCCCGCGCCAAAATATTCCGCAAGCGACCGGGACAAGTCGACGAGTTGATCGCCGTCGCGCCGCTTGCAACGAATACGCGCCAAGGAAATATCATCGAGGCCAAGCTGCGCGACCTTCCGCCTGGCGTCTATCGTGTGGAACTCGACATTCCCGCCTGGCGCGAGGCCATCGCGGCGCCGAACGATCCCACCACGCCGGCGATGAAAGACGGCGATATCTTCCGCGTGCTTCCTCGTGACAATGACGAATTGCTCGATCTTGCAACCGACTGGTCACTCGCCCAAAGCCTGGCCGATCGCAGCGATGGCAAGGTCTACACTCCCGAAACGATCGACGACCTTCTCGAACGCCTGGCCCGACGCGTCGAGCGCACCGAACGGCGCGACGAGTACCGCCCTTGGCGCGACGCGCCCTATGTCTGGTGGTTGCTCGGCCTATTGCTAACGCTCTTGACCACGGAATGGATTTGGCGTAAATCGCTCGAATTGCCGTAATGATACCGATTCCGCTTGCGGCTTAGCGCTTGGATCATCCCACGTGAGCGCTAAGCCGCAAGCGAAAATGATGGATGCCAATGATGGAAGAACTCGCCGCGCTGAACCTGATTCGTTTTCTCGATTTTTACTTCGCCTTGATCTTCTGCGCCAGCACCTGGCGACGGTTGGGACAGTATTCCAGCGTGGCGAAGCTCGTTCTGGCCGGGCCGGGCCGTTGGCCTCGCTTGCTGAAGCTCATCAGTGAATATCGCACGATATTGTGGACCTGGTCGATGATCCTACCGGCCCTTCTTGCGCTCGGCGTCTGGATCGCCCAGATACTAGCGTCCCGGCTTGTCTTTCCCGAGGCGAGCACGCCGCCCGACGGCCTAGACCTCGGCAAACTGCTCGCCCATTGGCCCGCGCTGCTCGTCGCGCTTCCGCTCGGCGTGGCGATGTTCGCCTTCGATCTCTACAGCCTCTACGTCGTCGGCCAATTCGATCGCGGCGCGATTGAGAAGCACCTCGATCAGGCAGAGTATTGGCTGCGATCGCGCACCGCGCACGTGGTACGCGTCGTGTCGTTCGGCGTCATCAATCCTCGCCGCATGGTCGCCGAGGAGGTCGAGAAGGCACTCGTGGAGGTCGGTGACATGCTCAACTTCACGCTGTGGTGGATTACGGTGCAAATGGGCCTGCGCCTCGCCTTCGGCCTGTCGCTCTGGATCACATGGGCGGTTAGTCATTAGCCCATCGCCGCTAGCAGCTTGACTTTCCACGGCTGAAAATGTCGTATTTTCAGACGAATCGAATCTTTACCGAGCCGCGGCCGACAGCGAGCGCACGACATCCAGTCGGCCGCTCCCTGACGGTCGCGGCTCGGTAAGACGACAATCCCACCCGTCGAAGGGATATTTTCTAGCCACTAGCCACTAGCCACTAGCCACTATTTACTAATCCCATGAGCGATTCCATTACGCCGGCGGTGCAGGATTACTTGAAAGCGATTCACAGTCTTGGCGGTGCCGAGCAGATGGTCTCGCCGATCGACATCGCATCGCGTTTGGGCGTGAAGGCGCCGTCAGTCACCGGTATGCTCAAACGGCTCGAGGCTGCGGGGTTCATTCGCTACGGTGTCGGGCACGGCGCACAACTTTCGGAATCAGGGATCGGCCATGCGCGGCGAGTGATCCGCCGGCATCGGCTCGTCGAGCTGTTTCTGACGCGTGTACTCGGACTCGATTGGAGCGAAGTCGATGCCGAGGCCGACGCTCTTGAACACGCTATTTCGCCACGATTGGAGCAGGCGATCGCGGCCCATCTCGGTGAACCGCTCGAGGATCCGCACGGGCATCCTATCCCCACCGTGCACGGCCACCTGCAGAAACGCGACCTTCAGCCGTTGCACAATTTCCGTCCCGGCCAGCGTGTGCTTATTCGCGAGGTTCAGGACGACAATTCCGATCGGTTGCGTCATTGGCAGACCATGGGCCTGACGCCCGGCGTCGTCGTGAACTTCATCGCGTATCAACCACTCGACGATATGTTTCATCTCGAAGTTGGTGGCCGAACGATTCACGTCGGCAGCGAAGGTTTGGCGGGCCTTCAAGGCGAGTTGGCGGCGGCGCTCCCATCGTAGTACGACGCTCCGCGTCGTGTATTTTTGGTCTCCCCACCAATCTTGTGGAAATAGATAGGCAAGCCCAGGGGTGAGGTACGCCGAACCCCTGGGATACTGCGAACGCGCGGCTTTATCCCAGGGGTTCGGCGTACCTCACCCCTGGGCTTGGTTGAAAATTCCACACGAATGAGGGAGAACCTATTTTTGTAATACGACGCAACGCATCGAAAAACAAAGACGCGGAGCGTCGTACTACATTGGCTTCGGCGCCGGGTCCATCGCAATGGCGCAGGCGAGCAGCATCATGCGCAGAAACGGATTGGTGGTCTGTGTTGCGTTGAACGTCAATTCGACCGTATTCGATTCACACACACGGATGCCGGCGATCTCGATACCGGCTGGATCGACGATGCGCACATGGGTCGAATCGACTTTGCTGACATACGCCAGGCAGTCGCCCACCGACGAGATTAGCGTCCGCGCATAGACGCTGCCGACGTGCATGTCCTCGGCGTCGCTCAATTCCCACACGTTGAACAAGCTCCACGATTGCCGCATTTGCATCAGTTCGGAATCGTCATCGCCCTCGACCACGTTGAGCCGGGCCGACCGCAACCACGAAAACCATGACGATGCCGGCACGCCCCTCAACCGTACCGCGCCAAGGCGTTTCCCATCGGCATCGGCAATCGGGCGCAACCATGTCGGTTCGCCTTCGGTGTCGGCCGATTTCGACCACTGCCGCAGGCGAAGGCTTGGGTGTTCCAACATGGCCTATCTCGTTCGAATAAATGGTCCGGAGTGTATTTTAGCGATCTGAGTTGCCTGGCGTAAAACAGTGAGCTAAGGTTGTTTCGGAACAGAAACGAGGCACCCGTCTGAGAGATTGCACCCCATGAACTTCGTCGTTTGCGCGACCTCGGCGTTAGCCGTGGCGAGCCTATTCTACGTCTGGCGAGCCTATCACCAACAAATCGAACATCGCGACAAGATGTTGCGTGAACGCGTCGCCTATATGCTCTGGGTGATGGCGAATGGCGTACCGGAACACTGATTCAAGCCCAGTGGGTGAGGTACTCCGAACCCTTGGGATATGCGTGTGCACGAATCCCAGGGGTTCGGCGTACCTCACCCCTGTGCTTGAATTGATATTCATGTCACCGTCAACTTGTATCGATATACTAACGACGTTGGTTGGTGGGGCTGCCAATTCGTCGAGAGCGTATCGTGCTTGCCAAGCGAATCATTCCGTGTTTGGACGTTGACCGTGGCCGCGTGGTCAAAGGCGTCAACTTTGTCAACCTGCGCGACGCGGGCGATCCCGTCGAGGTCGCGCGGCGATACGAGGAGCAAGGCGCCGACGAACTCGTGTTTCTCGACATCAGCGCCAGCCACGAAGGCCGCGCGATCATGCTGGATGTCGTTCGCCGCGTGTCGGAACAAATCTTCATGCCGTTTACTGTCGGCGGCGGGATTCGCACCATTGATGATGCGACCCGACTAATTCAAGCCGGCGCGGAAAAAGTCAGCATCAACTCGGCGGCGGTACGCGATCCGAATTTGGTCACGCAGGTGGCCGAGCGGTTTGGCCGATGCGCGACGGTCGTCAATATCGATCCGCGCCGGGTAAATCGCGATGGGCGCATCGTGTGGGAAGTGCACGTCAACGGCGGCCGCGTGCCGACCGGGCTTGAAGCGGTGGCCTGGGCGTTGCATGTCGAAGAGCTTGGCGCGGGCGAGATCGTGTTGACGTCGATGGACGCCGATGGGACGAAGGTCGGTTACGACATCGAGATGACCTCGGCGGTGTCGAGCGCCGTGAGCGTGCCGGTTGTGGCGAGCGGTGGGGCGGGATCGCCGGAACACCTATATCAGGTCTTGACGGTCGGAAAAGCGGATGCCGCCTTGGCCGCCAGTATTTTCCACTACAATGAATATGGCATACGCGATACGAAACGTTACCTTGCCGAGCGTGGTGTGGTTGTGCGATTGGCGTGATGCCGTTTTCATCCGAGGAAATCCATGTCGACAAGTCCGCAAGTTGTGAAGCCGGCTCAACCCGTAACGAAACCAGCCGAAGTCGTGAAACCTGCGCAGGCTCCACTTGCCAAGGCGCCGGACGGTACGGTCAAGGTGACAGTGCAAGCGCCTCCCAGGCCTGCTTCGCCGACGGCGCCGGGAGCGATTCCGGCGATGCCTCCGCAACCCGGTGTTACTAAACCAACCGACGACGCGAAACCCGCCGCACCGCTCTTCTCGAGCGATCCCGCCGATCCCGTCAAGGTTCCGGAGGATATTGCCACCGACCCGGTCATAATCGCGACGATCGCCAAAGAGCCCGAGGTCAACAAAATCTTTCGTCTCGTCATGAAGTTGCAAGCGTCCGATCTACACCTCAAGGTCACCCAACCCCCGATGATGCGGCTGCGCGGCGATATTCGTCGCATGGACATGAGACCGCTCTCGCAGGAGGACATGGAACGCTTGATGTACCCAATTCTTACGCCCAAGCTGCGAAAGATTCTCGACGATGAAGGCGGCGTTGACTTTTCGTGGGTCATCGGGGCCGACGAATGCCGATTCCGTGTCAGCTTGTTTCGGCAGCGTGGCCGACTGTCGCTGGTTGCTCGGCGCGTGAACAATTCCATCCCCGATTTCGCGGGCCTCGGCCTGCCGCCCATCATTGAGAAACTGTGCAAATTCCCCGAAGGCCTGGTCGTCATCGCCGGCGTAACCGGGTCGGGCAAGAGTACCACGATCGCCTCGATGATCGACTACATCGCTGCATCCGAACCGTTGCATATCCTCACCTGCGAAGACCCCATCGAATTCGTCTTCGAGGATAAACTGGCGTATATCAACCAGCGTGAGATCGGTCTCGATTCCAAGGACTGGCACAAGGCCCTCAAAGACGCCGTGCGACAGGACCCCGACATCATCCTCGTCGGCGAGTTGCGCGATGTCGAAACCTTTGAAGCCGCCGTGCACGCGGCCGAAACGGGCCACTTGGTGTTCGGCACGATCCACGCGTCCAGTGCGGGCACGACGATCAACCGCATCATGGACTTGTTCCCGCCGGATAAGCATCCCGCCATCCGCCAGGCGCTGGCGAATAACCTGAAGGCCGTCGTTGCCCAGAAGCTCGTCAAGAGTATCAAGCCAGGCAAGTCACGTTTGCCCACGAACGAAATCATGATCGTCAATTCGATGATCAGGGCGCTGATCCAGCGTGGCGATGACTATAAGATCCCCGACGCGATCCGCATTGGTTATCAGGAAGGCATGGTCGATTTCAACGAGAACCTGCGTCAGCTTGCCGAGCGAGGGGACATCGAGAAATCGGTGGCGCTCGAATATTCGCCGAACCCGGATCAACTCAAAATGATGCTCAAGGGCATCAAAGTTGCCACTCCGGGTATCTTGTAAGCTCTGCCATATAGCCCGCCATTTATGGCGGGTTAACTACCCTACCTTCCATGAATGGCAGGCTATATGCAGTAGCGCCTTACACGCACGATCCATGAAACCTTATGTACCTACTGCGACGATCGTTCTGAGAACAAGCCTGATCGCCGGGTTCATACTCGCTGCGCCTGCCATAGCGAGCGCTAATCCCTCCTTTCCACGCGGGCTTGGGTTTTATTTCGATCCACTAAGACTTGCAGCACTGATCGCATCATTCATTGGCTGGGTCAAGCTCTGCGCGTGGGTCGATGAGGATGCCGCCCACTACAAGATCCCTGCCGTGTTCTGGAACAGCCTGCTTCTGGTCAATGGGATAGCGGGATTTCTGTTGATTTGGGGTCTGCCCGTATTTTGGCTGGCCACGCTTTTCTTTTGGTCCACCGTTTTGGCAGGATCGTACTGGTACATTTGTAAACGCAATCGTCGGGCGGCTGTAGAGGATCAACTGTTCAATCGCGAACATTTCCAACGACTCGTCCAGAAGTACTTCAGGCGCACCAAGACAAAAGCGAAGCTCACCATCACGGACGGCGTCCCCGTTAAGTTCATTAGTCGATCGGTCAGCGGCGAAGTCGAGGACGCCGATCGTGTCGACCGCGTGCAGCAATCGAAGGGCTACCGCGCCGCGCAGGAACTTATCTACAACGCTCTCGAACGCCGCGCTACCGACATCCACCTCGAACCGACCGCGAATGAGATGGCCGTCCGTCTCCGTATTGACGGAATGATGATCAATATCACGCCGTACAATCGCGCGATGGGCGATGGCGTCGTCAATGTCTTCAAGGTACTCTGCAACCTCGATATTACCGAGAGACGCAAGCCGCAGGACGGCAGTTTCTCCGCCCATGTAAAAAATCGAGTCGTCGAATTTCGAGTGGCAACGGCAGGCAGCGTTGTCGGCGAAAAGCTCGTCATGCGCGTGCTCGATACTGCCGCCCAACTCGCCGACCTCGGGCAGGTCGGTATGACGGAATCGATGCAAACGGAGGTTCGCGACATCATCGCCAGACCGCACGGACTATTCCTCGTTTGTGGACCCACCGGATCGGGCAAGAGCACGACGCTTTACGCTTGCCTGCACGAGATCGATCGCTTCTCGCAAAACATCATTACTGTCGAAAATCCAGTCGAATATCGCCTCGATGGCGTGACGCAGATTGAAATCAACCCGAAGGCGGGCAAGACGTTCGCATCGGAGTTGCGCAGCATTCTCAGGCAAGACCCCGATGTCATCCTGATCGGTGAAATTCGCGACAAGGAAACCGCCGAGATCGCCTGCCAGGCCGCCCAGACCGGGCATCTCGTCTTTAGCACCGTGCACGCCAATGATTCGGTGACGGCCATCGCTCGCATGATCGATCTTGGCGTGCCTCCATTCATGTTGTCCTCCGCGCTGCAGGCGGTGCTTGCCCAACGGCTCGTTCGGATGCTCTGTAAATCGTGTCGAGTTCGCATGAAGCCATCGGCGGAAACATTGAAGAAGCTGAAAATCGATCCCGACGCGGTCCGCTACACCTACCGCGTGTTCGATTCTGCGGAGGACAGGGAGGATGACGCCGATGCAGGTACCGAGGAGGTCGATATCTGCGAAGCATGTGGCGGGGCGGGTTACTTTAAGCGAACCGGCATCTTCGAGCTTCTCGTGCTGAATGAAAAAATCCGCGAACTTATCCGCGAGAATCCGAACATCCCCGAGATTCGCCGGGTCGCCACGGAGCATAGCCTGAAGACACTCTTCGAGGACGGCGCCCGCCTCGTCATTGAGGGTGCGACCTCGATTCAGGAGTTGCTGCGCGTCAGTAAATAATTCTCTGTTTAGCCGTTCGCCTTTGGTGAGCACGACTGGTGTGGCGAGCGGCACATGTTCGCGCTCGCCGAATGCGAGCAGCTCAACAGGAAACAAATTGTGTTGGTGGACTCAATATGCTTTTCGTCGCAACTGTCGTGATTATGCTGATCATCGCCTACTTTCAGTATTCCAACGGGCTGTTCAGTTCCGTGGCGATGCTCCTGAAAGTCGTGCTTGCCGGATTGATCGCTTTCAACTTCTGGGAGCCGATCGCCGATGCGCTGGATCCGATCTTGGCCAGCAATCAACTCGCAGGCTGCGAGGATTTTGTGGTGCTGGTCGGATTGTACGCGGCGGCGCTGTCTCTCTTGCGCATCACCACCAACTACCTCGCGCCCGACATGCTCACCGAGCACGGGTATTTTCAGTATGTCGGCGCCTCGGGTGTCGGCCTCGCTACCGGTTATCTCGTCACGGGGTTCCTGGTATGCGCGATGCAGACGTTGCCGCTTGATGAGCGATTCCTCGCTTATGAGCCACGCTCGGCGAGCGAGTCACCGTTCCGAACCCTTGTGCCGCCCGATCGCGTTTGGCTTTCGCTGATGCGCCACGCCGGTGCCGTGCCGCTCGGTCATGCAGGCGCGGACGACAAAAAAACCTTCGACCAGCACGGCACCTTTGAGCTACGTTATCGACGTCATCGCCGCGGCTTCGAGGGCAAGGCGCCGATCGGCTATCAAGGTGAATTCGATTTTGAACTCGGCAAACTAAAGTGATGTACCCCAGATTTTTCACCACAGAGGCACAGCGCGGCGAGCCGCAACAGCATTGGATGAAGAAAATTCAGCCACGGAAGCACACGGAAAAACACGGAAGAAAACAATGGCCGTAGTTCCCAGAATTAGCCACGGATGAAGCACGGATAGAAGATGATGGTGAAATTTCCTCGTTTTTCGTACCTGTTCTGCCTTTTATCCGTGTTTCATCCGTGTTCAATCCGTGGCTAATTTGATTATGGAATGGTAGCGTTTTCAATGAGTGTCTTTGTCCGTGTTAATTCCGTGTGCTTCCGTGGCTAAATTCTTCGCAGGCTACGCAGAATTACCTCGAATAGTAGTACAGAGACATCGAGAAGAGGAGGGCAGCAATAATTCACAACGAACATAATCTGGCGGTCGGGGTTAGCTGCGACACCATTTCTCTATTGGCTTTCTCTGTGCCTCTGTGTCTCTGCGGTGAAACTTTCTGCCGACGGGGACACGTGAAGCGATGATCCCAGCCTCACCCACCGGCGCCGACGTACTCGTTCGCTCGCTCTATGAAATGGGCGTGCGCGTCATCTTCGGCATGCCTGGTTCGCATACCGTTGCCATCTATGATGCGCTGCATCGGCACGGCGGCATCCGCACAATCCTCATCCGCAACGAGCAGGCCGGCTCCTTCGCCGCCGACGGTTATGCCCGCGTCACCGGCAAGCCCGGCGTCATCTGCACCACCGCTGGCCCTGGCGCCACCAATGCGCTGACCGGCATCGCCGAGGCGTGGGGAGACTCGACTCCGGTCTTACTTGTCACGGGGCAGGTGAATCACGATCGCTTGCATCTAGAATGTGGCAACTACCACGAAATTGATCTCGAAGGCATTTTGCGCCCATGCACGAAATACGTTGGCACGGCTATGAGCAACGCCGCCATCCCAGCGATGGTCGCAAATGCCTTCGCTGCGATGACGCATGGCCGACCGCGCCCGGCCGCCTTGGTGTTGCCGCAAGATTTGATGGCGATGCCTGCGGGCGAGGTTCCCGACTTCCGCATGGAATCGTCGTGGATGCCTGAACTCGATCTCGGTGCGATCGCTCGCACCGTTGCTTTGTTGCGAGAGGCCCGTATGCCGATCATTCTCGCCGGCGGCGGGGCGGTGTGGGCGGACGCTGGCGACGAGATTCGCGAACTGGCAATCCGCCTCGATTGCGCGGTGATGACGACGCTTAACGGCAAGGGTATCGTTGACGAACGCTCGCCCATCGCACTTGGCCATGCACGGTCGGCACGCAGCCGGATTGCCTTGCCGCTCGCCGATGTGATGCTTGCTGTCGGTTGCCGATTCACCGAGGTTTTCACCGGTTTTCGCAAATTGCAAGTACCAAAGCGATTGATCCAGATCGACATAGACGCCGGCCAAATCGGTATGAACTATCCGGCCGAGATAGGTGTTTGTGCTGATGCGAAGAAGTACCTACGTGCGATCCTGAATGCGTTGCCCGGCGCGAAACCGAACGGTTGGGCCGAGCATTTGGAATCAATCGCAGCCGCTCGCCTGCAGCGTCCGGAATGGCTGATCGACGTCCTGCGTGCGAATCTGCCCGATGATGCTGTCGTCTTTACCGATGCCAGCGAAATGGCCTATCGCATGCACACCGACTTCCCGGCGTATGAGCCGCGGTCGTTCTTCTATCCGTCCAACTACATTGCGCTGGGCTGGGGCTTCCCGGCCGCCATCGGAGCCGCGATCGCGCTGCCCGATCGTGTCGTCGTCAGTTTCAGCGGCGACGGCGGGTTCGTGATGACTTGCCAGGAGCTTGCGACCGCCGCGCGATACAAACTCAATCTGATCGCGATCGTGCACAACGACAGCACCTACGGCGCGATTAAGAACCTGCAACGGATCCGCAATGAGAGCCGGTACCACGACACCGAGCTGAACAACCCGGATTTCGTGACGTTGGCCCAGGCGTTTGGCGTGCCTGGATGCCGAGCGAGCGACGCGCAATCGTTCACCTTGGCGTTGCAAGAAGCGCTAGCACGCGGCGGCCCGGCGTTGATCGAAGTGCCGGACACGTGGCGGTATTTGCGGGAGTAGGTTGGCCGCCGGCCAATCGCGAAGTGGTTGCATATCGCAGCCCAGGCTTCTCGCAGTACGCTGGGCGAGCGTATCCATCTTTTCATTTCAACATCGCCATCCGGCGCCTGTTGTCAATCCAAATTCGGCCCGTCTACGCGATACATCGCCTGCATCGGCGTGATCCTCATCGTCGCGTTCCGGCGATCGAAGTCGTCGTGCAGGCGGACGCGGAATAGCGTCCAGCGATCGTCCTCCGATTGCTCGCGGCGGCTTTGCTTGCACTTCAAGAGCGGTTGCACGTCGCCGTACTTTTCCAGGTGGGCTTTGCGGTTGAAACGCGTCACGACAAACACTTCCGGATCGGAGATTCGGCTATCGTGAATGAAGGTCAGGTTGTGGAGAAAATGCACTTTGTCTTGTATATAGAATAGCATCCGCAGGCCTTCCAACGCTTCATCCGCAGAGTTGAGTATCAGCGGGCGATTGCTCGGCACGGCGGCGCGGGCCTCAGCCAAGAACGCGGTGTCGTCGATCGAGCGATGCAGGTACGCGCCTTTGTAGGCGAACGCCACACCGAACAGTAGCGCCAGGACGCTAAACCCGCCGGTGATGGCGACATCAGGTCGGCGATGCGTGGCGAAATACCAAGCCGAGAGAACGATCGATGGAACCGCGACAAGCAACGCCGGCATGATCCAATCCGCGCCGGGCAGCTTTCGTCCGAAAAGTGCGACCACGATGACACCGCCGCCGGCTATACTCGCGGGTATCACCCAGCGTGACCGCATGCGCTCAGCGCTATGCGCCCAGAGCCATATCGTCGCTTGTGCTGCCAGGATCGCCCATGGCGCCAGGTAATGCAGCATATAGTGATGATGTTTGCCTTGAGAGATCGAGAACACTAACAATGGCATCCACGCCCAGCACCAGATCAGGCGATGCGCGGCCGAGTTCGGTTGCCAAAGCTTTCTGAACGTTATTCCCAACCCGATAAATGCAGCGAGTGTCCATGGTTGCGGAACCCAGAGCAGGCAAAAGAAATAGTACCATGCCGGCTGCGCGAGATAGTTCTGGTGTAATCGGCCCAGCAGATCAAACCGCCAAACGTCGATCGCATCGGGCAGACGTTGCAGCACGAGCAAGGGCCAAGGTAGCGCGACGGCGAAGAACGCCAGCCAGCCCCACAGCCAACAGTATCGCGCAATCCGCGACCATTGGAGGCTCCACAACAGATAGGTGCCGACCGGCGCCAGCGCGATTACCGTGCCGAACACCATTCCCTTGGCAAGATTGGTCATGCCAAGCAGCGTGAAGAAGGCAAGCATCGCCCACGGCCTGGTGCCGAAAAAATTACGCGACTCACCCTCGGCAGCTGGACGAAGTATTTCGAGATAGGCAAAAACGCTTATTACGCCGGCGACGATCGGTGCGAGAAAGATATCCGCCTCGGCCAAGGTCGAGTAGCGTGCGAAGTTGTACATCGTTGCCAGGATCAAGCCGCTGACGATGGCGACGCCACGACCGAACAGCCGGCCGGAAAGCCAAACGGTGAGTAAGACCGTCAGCATGCCGGAAAGAGATGCGCCGAGGCGGGCCTGCCATTCGTGATTGCATCCGCCGACTAGCATGCACAGAGCGCTCGTTATCCACTGGGGCAGTGGCGGACGCTCGATCCAGGGTGCCTCGCCAAAGTGAGGCACGAGCCAATCGCCGTCGGCGAGCATCGCCTTGGTCGTTTGCGACAGCACGCCTTCGTGCATCGTCAGCGGTCCGCCGACCGACACCATGACGGCGTAGAGCACGAGCGTGAACGCGCCAACCAGAATGTAGTCCTTCGATCGCACCGGGTTGATCGCTTCCATGATGCTCAATTCCTCGTTCATACCGCTAATTTCTTCTGATAATAACAGGCCGGTTCCGTGATCCTGATCGAACGCGGCTCCACAAGCAGATACACGAAGTAACACAACGACGCCCAAGAATGAACGCCAAACGCGTGCAGCCCGAGCGTGGCGTTCCAACCACCCGCGATGACGGCGACGGTGAAAAACACGCAACTCGCCGCGAGCAGAAGCTCATGCCACTCGCGTTCCCGGCTGACCAATCGCTCAACGACCGACCACGCAATTACCGGCGCGAGCAACGCGAAACTGCTCGATTCCGTCGCGGGGCCGAGCAACATCATCCAGGCCGTTGTACAGGCAGTCGCGAAGGTCAATAGCTTCGGTTCGCTCCATCCTTTGCGTTGGCCCCGAATACAGGCCAAGGCAACGATGACACCGCCGGCCAGTTGGATGAGCTTGTAGGCCGATCGGCTCACCGGTGCGCCGTAGAGATGGAGCAAAAACCAAAGGTCGCGATACATCTGATCGAGCGCGATAGCTGAGCGATCCTCCCTGCCCAGGATCTTGATCCAGTCCGAATACTGTTTCGTTACATAACTGAAATCTTGCAAGGCGAACGGTAACGCAATCGTCACGGCAAGGGCGAGCGCTAACCGCCAGCCGAGGTGACGCGGGTAAAGCGAGACCAGCACCATGCCAAGCGTGATGGGATAAAGCTTACACGCGAAACTGAAAGCAAGTAACGCACAGGCGAGGTTCCAGCGTTGTACACGCACCGCCGCCACAGCGGCCAACATCGCACCGATGACGACGATGTTTGCTTGCCCGTTATTGACGCTCTGCAGAGACAGTGGCAAGGTCAGCAGCAGTAGCCAGGCGAAATGTTTGGCGGAAAACGGCACCGGCAGCACGGTCCGAGCGAACCATGCAAGTGCCGCGAGCAGCACGCCCACGCTGAAAAGACGCCACGCCACGCCGCCCAAGGCATCGGGCATCAGCGCGAACGGCACGAATAACAACGTGCAAGCCGGGCTGTAGCGATAGCCCGTCGGCGCCTCGATTGGGCGGTCCGGCGAATAGAGGTCCGTGCCTGTCATCCAAAACAATCCCGACGAGCTAAAGATGGGATAAACGGTTCGCGAATCGGGTGCAAGAAATGCGCGAACGCACACCACGGTCAAAACCGCGGCCCAGACGGCAAGCGCGGTTCGTTCCCAGTAGGTGCGTTCCATGTACCACGACCGCAACAACCTAATATTCAAAGCGACCTCATGCGAAAACCAAAGCAAGCCAAGAGGTTCGGAGTACTTCGCCCCTGGGCTTGCTTCAAATTCGTTACAGGTTGATAAACTTCGCCGAGCTGTACATGACCTCGGCGAAGCCATCGGTGTAGGCCTGAATCATAAACCAATGCGTACGATCCGTCGCCAGGCCCGTGATCGAAACCTGATTGGTGCCGGCGGCCACGGTGCGATTAAGCGACCAACTCAGGCCGTTCCAGTAAAAGATGCGATATCCCACCGCGCGGGTGGATTCGACCCATGACACGTTCACACTGGTCGGGCCGGTCGAGACCACGTTGACGGAGGTCGGCGCCTGCAGCGGTGGGGCGGAGGTTGTCGTCGCCGTCACCCACGCCGTGTTCGTTGTGCCGAACGCGTTGAACGCTTGCACATAGAACCAATATGTTCTGCCAGCCAAGAGGCCTGTCACCGTAGAACTCGTCGTGTTCGCGGGCAGTGTCGTTACGAGGTAAGCCGACGACGTGCTATTATTCCAACCATAGATGCGGTAACCGGTCTCGCCACCGGCATCATTCCAGTTGATCTGAATGCTGCTTGTGCTGAGAACTTGCAACCGGAGATTCGTCGGAGCTTGCAGCGACTGCGAGGTCGTGGTGACGTTGACCCAATCGCTAGACGCGAAATTCGTGTTGTTGTAGGCCTGCACGTAGAAGTAATAATTTTGGCCCGGCGTGAGAAAATTGATCGTGTGGCTCGTGGTCGTTCGGGAGACCGAAGCGATCTCGGTCGATCGCGTGCCATCCCACCGGAAGACCTTGTAGCCCAGCGCGCCGTTCGCCAAGCCCCAGCCAAGCGTCACACTTGTCTGCGTGACTGCGCCGACGCGCGCGTTTGTCGGTGCCGTGATGGCCTCCGGCGGTGTCATGATCGAGACCCAACCGCTACGGCCTCGGGTCGTCGCGTTGAACGCCTCGATCGTAAACCATTGGATTTGATTGGGGCGAAGATTATTGGCGGTGAACGTCGTGATGTTGGGGCTGACCGTTCCTGCGAGGACGGTTCGCACGCCATCCCATCCGTAAACGCGGTAGCCCACTTCGCCGGCAACATCCGCCCAGGTGACGCGCACTTGGGTAGCCGAGATCGCTTGCAATTGGACGCCGGTCGGTGTGGCAACCGCAGGGCAGTCGCGTGCTTCCAACGTCTCAATGCGAGGACGGAACGAGTTCACATCGCTCGGTCGTCGCTGATGTTTCACGTCGTGCTTGTTCCAGAGTGCGTCAAAAAACATACAAAATACTCCGTGTTCGGGATGGGCAAACGTACGACAGCCGTGTCGTTCGTGGACGAGTATCTCCCATCGTCCCTTATGCCAAGATCGGGCGCTTTTGTCTAGCGGAATTCTCGCAGACAACAGAATGGGTAAAATTGGCAATCAAAGAGCCCGGCAGCCACGGTGAATTCGCCGGGAACGCGTCAATATGGGCGGGCTAGTAAAGGGAGCTCTCAAAATGCTGATGGTTCAAATGCATCGCATCGCTTGGTCCGTCGTGACTCTCCTCGGGTTGGGGGCCGCCCTATACGCGCAACCGATACCGGGCTACAGGACGGTTGATGAAGCGGTTACGACGACGCTGAAAAAAACCGCCACCACCGTTGCCAGTTCGCCGGGCTACCTCGGTATCGCGACGGCAGTCGAAGCGGGCAGGCTGGTTGTCGCCGACGTCGAGGAGAATTCGCCCGCCGCCAAAGCCGGTCTCAAAACGGGCGACATCGTTCGCCAAGTGGACGGAAAAGCCATCGCCAACGCTGAGGCCCTTCGCGGGCTCCTCCAGCGTCGCGGCGACGGCGAAAATATTCGCTTGACCATTTCGCGTGGCAAAGAGACGTTCGACATCGAACCCAAACTGATTCCCACAAGCAAGGTTCTACAGGTCGGCACACAACGCGCTATCCTCGGTGTGCAAATCGAAGCCACGCCAGACAGCAAAGGTGTCACGCTCAGAGCAGTCACGCCGAAATCAGCCGCCGATCGCGCTGGTTTGAAGGCAGGCGATAGCGTTCTCAAACTCGACGGCAGAAATCTCGGCGGCGCCGCCGGTATCGCTGATGCCTTGGAGTCACGCAAGCCCGGCGATGTCGTAACACTCTACGTGAAATCCGTCGGCGACGACAAGGGCCGAGACGTCAAAGTAACTCTCGCCGGCGATGCCCCGACAATTCCCGGCAAAGGCCCCAAAGGAGGCAAGATTATCGGCGGGGCTCCAGAGAGCTGGGACTCGCGCAACCTCATTACCTTCAAACGTGACGCCTATCGCCTCGCCATCGTTTGCATCGAATATTCCGACGTAAAAGGTAATGCCAAGATCGCCGCCAAAAATTGGGAGGAAGCGCTCTTCAGCACCAAAAGCTACCTTACCACCAGCGTCACCGGACAAAAGGTGCATGGCAGCATGAACGACTACTATCAAGAGCAATCGTTTGGCAAACTCAAAGTCGAAGGCAAGTGCTTCCCATTCGTCACGGTCACCAAAAAACGCGCCGACTACGCCGCCGCCAACACCGGCGCTGGAAAAACCGCGCTGCTCGGTGAAGCATTCGACAAACTCTTTGCGCGCGACGGCAAGGACTGTCTCAACGGCTTCGATGGCGTTTTCTTCCTCTACGCCGGCGAGCGCGTGCAAACCAATCGAGGCGGCATCTATTGGCCCCACCGCTCACGCTTCATCCACCAGGGCAAAACCTGGAACTACTTCATCGTCCAAGAAGGCGGCGACAAGATGTGCGACATCAGCGTCATCTGCCATGAGTTCGGCCACTTGCTCGGCCTACCCGATCTGTACGCTCGGCCCGAAAACCCCGGCTCCGAAGGCGCCGGCGTCTGGTGTGCCATGTCCAATCAAGCTCCCGGCGGAAAACCGCAACACTTCTCCGCCTGGTCCAAAGAGCAACTGAGTTGGATCAGACCGGCCATCATCGATCCTACCGTCAAACAAAAACTGATCCTCGCACCGATCGAGGACTCACCGAAGGAGTGCTTCAAAGTCTTGGTTCGTCTCGACGGCAGCGAGTATTTTCTTCTGGAGAATCGCCGCAAAAAAGGCTTCGATCACAGTCTGCCCGCGGAGGGCTTGCTGATTTGGCGAGTCATCGCGAACCGCCCGATCCTTGAGGAGTCGCACGGTGTCGAGGGCCCAGTCGGCCCGCGTGTGTTCCTTGACTCCGTGCCGTTCCCGACTGCGTCGAATCGTGCCTTTACGCCGTTCACGACGCCAACGAGCAGATCGCAGCTCGGCGGCGGTATGCCGGTGCACATCACGAACATCCGTCGGCAATCGGATGGACGCATCACGTTTATGGTCGGGTACGAGTTCTATTGATACCATCAACAAAAGCCCGCGATTGCCGTAGCCATCACGCTTCGCGTGATGGCTACGGCAATCGAATCATTTCTCGTCAGTTCGCATCCACCATTTCCAGCCGATGGCGATGCCCAATTGATCGTAGGCGACATCACTCAACAAACCGCCTCGATTGCACCATTCTTCTAGTGCGACTTGCAACAACTCGGTCACTGTAGCGTGGGCCATCAGGAAAAACATCATCAGCCAGCGATACCGCACCGGGATCCGTAGCCAGCCTGCCGAGAGTGCAAGGCCGGCGTAGACGGCAAGGTGCATCCCCTTCGCGATCCAATAGCGCGTGCTGGCGCTCACCTGGCCGTCCGCCAAACGAGACGGATTCGGCACGGGCACTTCCAGGGCGATCGCCCAACCCGTTAGGAGCGTCAGCCATAACGTCCAGCGAATCACAAGCGGGCCTTCCTGTTGGGCCGTGCGGGTAATAACGATTTCAACGGTTCCCGTTACGTCTTACGAAGGCGGACAAGGTTCACCAAGCGGAATATTCCCACTGTGCGGAAAAGTCATGGTGTACCAGCCTCAACTTGTAAATTTTCCAATTATCCTCTCAAGTTCATTTTACCAAAGCGGCATTATCGGGCAGATTTAACATGTAAGCAGGTGGGAGCCATTCTCAGGCCCTGCCGCATTTTGAGTCGTACCCCGGTTTTCATGCTTGAAGAGGAGATCTGAGATGAAGCTTTACCTAACTGTGCCGATGTTCGCCGCCCTGTGTGGCGTGGCGATGACCGGCGGCGTAGCGAATGCGCAGCACTGCGGCGCGTTTCATTATCCCGGCGCGATGGTCAGCCCGCAGCAATTCTGCATGCCGACCGTTCAGTACAGGGTTTGTTATCAAACCGTGTACGAAGATCGCGTTTGTGTCAAGTATCGACCCGTCTACCAGACCGTCATGCACGAATGCAAATATACCGTGCAGGTGCCGGTCTACGAAAAGAAAGTGAAGGAACATCGCTACACCGTCGCCAAGCAGGTGTGGGAAACCTACCAGGAAAAGCAGCAGTACACGGTCTATCGGCCAGTGTACGAACAGCATGTGAAGGAACACCGCACCTGCGTCCTGAAGCCAGCCTATCAACATACCGAGGAAAAAATCAATTACACGACGTACAAACAACACATCGAACAACACGTGAAAGAACATCGCTACGTCGTCAATCACCAGAAATTTGAGGAGTACCAAGTCCCTGTGAAGTGGACCACGTACAAACCGGAATACACCAAGCATGAACGCGAACATCGCTACACGGTTTGCCGACAAGAAATTCAAGAGACCAAGGTCCCCGTCAAGTACACCGTCTGCAAGCCGGAAGTGACGCATCACATCAAAGAACACCGCTATACCGTGTTCAATCAGGCCTGGCAGGAATACCAGGTTCCGGTAAAGAGCGTGACGCATCGCCCAGTTTACGAGAAGCACGAGAAGGATATTCCCTATACCGTGTATCACCAGAAGATCGAAGAACACATGGTTCCCGTGAAGTGGACGACATGCCGACCGGTCTACACGAAGCACGAAATGGACGTGAAGGTAACGACCTACAAGACGGTCATTGAGGCACACGAGGCGACGATCAAGAAGGTAATCTGCGAACCGGTCTATTTCGAGCAGAAGGTCAAAGTTCAATTGGGCGAATGGAAGTCGGAGAATTGCTTTATCCCCGGTCCGATCGTGCAACACACCTATCGCACGCCGGGCACCTGGACGTTCGACACCTGCACCTGCCGCAGCATCTACATCCCCGGCCCCATCGTGGCGTGCCCCGTTCAGATGCCCGGCCGCTGGGTGTGCAAGAAGACTTTTATCCCGCGTGAAGAAGAACGCACGGTGAAGTGCTGCAAAATGGTTGGCAAGGAAGTCAGCGAAGTCGTGAAGTATAGCGTTTGCACGGTCATCCCCGAATATTCGACGCGTAAGTGCACCTATACGACATGCAAAATGGTGACGGAAGAGCACAGCAAGATCGTCACCTGCAAGAAGTGCGTAATGGTTCCTGAGCAAAAAGTCCACAAGCACACTTGGACGACCTGCAAGATGGTTGCAGAAGAACATACGAAAATGGTATCGTGCAAGAAGTGTATCATGATCCCGGAAGAAAAAGTCTGCAAGATTCCGTACACGAAGACAAACCTCAAATATGAGGAACATACAAAAATCGTGACCTGCCGCAAGATCGTGGTGATCCCCGAGGAGAAGGTTGTCCGTATCCCGTATGTGACGTGCAAGATGATCCCGCAGGAACACACGAAGATGGTGATGTGCAAGAAGTGCATCATCGTTCCCGAGGAAAAGGTTGCGAAGATTCCCTACACGGTCTGCAAAATGATCCCGGAGCATCACACGAAGATCGTGAAGAAGACGAAGTGCATCATGATTCCCGAAGAGAAGGTGACCAAGGTTCCGTACACGGTTTGCAAGATGGTCGCCGAGGAAAAAGTGCGGATCGTGGAATGCAAGAAATGCCGCATCGTGACGGAAGAGAAGGTCACGCATATCCCGTACACGGTTTGCCACCTGGTGTCGAAGGAATGCGTGAAGATGGTTCCGCAGGTGACCTACAAGTTTGAGGCCTACTGCGAGACGCAAAAGGTGATGCGTCAGATTCCGGTGGTCGTGCCGATTTGCACCGATCCGAACATGATGTTGCGATCGTCGCCGCTACCGGTGATGCCGTCGGCAATCGACTCGGAAAAATCGAAATGATCTCGACACTCAAGCGAGAGCAATGGCAAGAGGTTGAGCAAGCGAGGCCCTCGGCAGGACAGCCTGGGGCTTCGCTTTTTTGTTGGCCGGGCACACAGACGTAGCGTTGCTCGATCTGACGAACGCCCAAATACAACGCCGAATGAAAAACGAGGAATTAAGAAGTAATGCAGGCGAATCCGCGCGTGCGAAAGATTCATATGCAATTCCTCATTCTTCGTTCTTCATTGCATTTAAGCCAGCTCTAGCGGCCTCGCACCTCTCTGCAACCCGAATTCATCGCAACTTGTCAACGCGCAGGCAGAGTCGCCGGACGAATTCGTAAAATATTCCTATCGCTCACCGCACGCCATCAGGAGTAGCTACCTCATGTCCGCTGATCGGTTGAAGGTTCTGATCGTCGATGACGAAGTCAATCTCGCGGAGACGATGGCCGAGGCGCTGGAACGCGCGGGCTACGATGTGCTCCTCGCTCACGACGGCGCCGAGGGCCTCAAGGCGCTCGGACGCGCTGAGCCGAACATTATCCTCACCGATCTCAAGATGCACGGCATGGATGGGCTGACGCTTCTTCGCAAGGCCAAGAAGGAGCTGCCGGATGTCGAAGTCGTGGTCATCACCGGGCATGGCGATGTCGAAACGGCCGTGCAGGCGATGCGCGACGGCGCAAGCAATTATGTGCAGAAGCCGGTCGGTCTCATCGAACTTCGCACTATGGTTGACAAGGCCGCCGAACGCTTTCGCCTTGGCGAGGACAACCGCCAACTCAAACAACAACTCGACGAAAAATTCGGCTTTGAAGGACTGATCGGAAACAGCCCGAAGGTTCTCGAAATCATCCATCGGCTCAAAAGCATCGCGCCGACTTCCGCCACCGTTCTCATCCAAGGCGAGACCGGTACGGGCAAGGAAGTCATCGCCAAGCTGATCCACAACAACAGCCCGCGCAAGCTCAAAAATTTTGCGGCCCTGAACTGCACCGCCATCAACGAGAACCTGCTCGAAGACGAGTTGTTCGGCCACGAGCCGCACTCGTTCACCGGTGCCGATAAATTGCGCAAAGGCCGATTTGAATATGCCAACGGCGGTACGCTGTTTCTCGACGAGATCGGCGACATGCCGCTCAATCTTCAGGCCAAGCTGTTGCGTGTCCTCGAAAATCAAGAGGTCACGCGCATCGGCTCGAACGATGCGATCAAAGTCAACGTGAGGCTGATCTCGGCGACGCATCGCGATCTCGAGGCCGCCATCGCCGCCGGTGCGTTTCGCCAAGATCTTTACTATCGCCTCAAAGTCGTCACCGTTACGCTGCCGCCGTTGCGCGAACGCAAGGGCGATATTCCATTGCTTACCGCTCACTTTGTCAAAGAAGCGAATCAACGGCATGGCAAGAAAGTCACAGTTCTCTCGGAGCCGTTGCGCAAGCTCATGGAGCAGTATGAATGGAAGGGCAACGTCCGCGAACTGCGCAATATCATCGATAGCTTGGTCGTGCTCGACAGCGATGGCATTCTCAACGTGAACGATCTCGAAGAAGGTAATCCGCTGAAAGCAGGCCAGGCACGCCACATCGGCAGTGCGGACAACTTGGTCGGCAAGCCGTTGTCCGAAGTCGAACGTTTTTACATCGAGAAGACGCTGGAAATCACCGAAGGAAATCGCGAGGAAGCGTCGCGCATTCTCGGTATCGGCGAACGCACGCTTTATCGTGTAATCCAGGATTGGAAGCTGCAAGACAAGATCAAGAAAGCACTTGCCGACGCCAATGGCGACTTTGAAACGGCGGCCAAGCTGCTCAACACGAAGCCGCAGTTGCTGGATCGCAAAATGAAAAAGTGGGGCATGCGGTGAACGCCGACGGTTTCGTTTAGCCACAGGCGAGCGGCTAAACATGGTTCATTTCCTGAGTCGCGAACGGGAGCAGCGTCATGTTTCATCGTCATACCATTACGGCATTGATCATTATTGTTGGTTGTGTCGATCCCATATGCGCTCAGCCCGCAGGGCCGCAGGTCGATTTGGCGAAGATACTCGCCTGGCGATCCATAGGCCCGGCGAATATGGGCGGACGCGTCACCGGCTTGGCGGCCTTCGAGGCTGACCCGAGCACTTGGTATGTCGCCACTGCATCGGGCGGATTGCTCAAGACGGTCAATAATGGCTCCACGTTCGAGCATCAGTTCGATAAGGAAAAAACCGTATCGATCGGCGCCGTTGCTGTCGCTCCGACGAATCGCAACATCGTCTGGATTGGCACCGGCGAAGCGAACCCGCGCAACTCCGTCTCCTATGGCAACGGCGCTTACCTCTCCACCGACGGCGGAAAATCGTGGAAGAACAAGGGCCTGACGAAATCGTATCAGATTAGCCGAATCGTCATCCATCCGAAGAACCCCGACATCGTCTATGTCGGCGTGCTCGGTCGCCTGTACGGCCCGAACGAAGAGCGAGGCTTGTTCAAAACGATCGACGCCGGCAAGGCCTGGCAGAAGATTCACTACGTCAACGACAAGACCGGCGTCATGGACGTCATCATGAACCCCGCCGATCCTGACACGCTCATCATCGCCACCTGGGAACGCCAGCGTGACGCCTTCGATTCGTTTCGCGGCGACGCCAAGAACCCGCCCGGCGGCGATGTCTATTCGCCGGTGAAGCTGCATAGCCCCGGCAGCGGCATGTTCAAAACGATCGATGGCGGGAAGTCCTGGACCCCAATCACCAAAGGCATTCCCAAAGGAAACCTCGGACGCATCGGACTCGATTGGCATCAGAAGAACCCTAAGCTGCTCTTTGCCATCATTGATTCCGAACACGCCGGCAAGGGCGTTCCTCCCGCGAAAGTCGTGCTCGGCATCACACCGCAAGACACCGCGAAGGGTGTCGTCGTCTCTGCCGTTTCGCTGGACGGGCCCGCGCAAAAGTCTGGTCTGGCCAAGGGCGATCTCTTGCTCTCGCTCGATGGCAATGCGTTGAAGAATATCAGCGGGATGGCGCTCCTGCTCCAAGGCAAGATCGGCGGTGACAAGCTGAAGGTCGCCTACCAACGCGACGGCGAAAAACGCGAAGCCGAGGTGACACTCGCTGCACGCCCCGTCGATCCGAATCAACGCGGCACGCTCGGCCTGGCCGTCGATGACTCGGACAAGGGCGTCGTCGTCAGCAAGGTTTTCGACAACAGTCCCGCCGAGCAAATCGGCATCAAGGCCGGCGATCGACTGCTGGCCATTGACGGCATGAAAATCGACAACCCACGTGTCCTCTTCAAAGTGATTTTTCTCAAGAATGCCGGCGAGAAAGTCACGCTCACCTACCAGCGAGGCAACGACAAAAAGGACGTGCAGATCACCCTCGATCCGATGTCCACTGGCACGACCGAACGCCCCTACGCCGGCAGACTCGGTGGCCAAGTCGAAAACATTCAAGACAAGCAAGGCACCGCCGGCAACGACACCGGCGGCGTCTACAAATCAACCGACGGCGGCGATTCCTGGACCCGCGTCAATAGCATTAACGAACGGCCCTTCTATTTCTCCGTCGTCAAATCCGATCCCAGTGACGAGAAAACCGTCTACTTTCTCGGCATCTACTTTTATCGCTCGACCGACGGTGGCAAAACCTTCGACGCCAAGGGCATCAACAAGGGCCTGCATGCCGATCATCACGACCTTTGGATCAATCCCAGAGATAGCCGAAATATGATTATCGGTACCGACGGCGGGTTCTATGTCACGCACGACCGCGCCGCCAATTGGGAACATTTCAACCACTTCGCGCTCGGCCAATACTATCACATCACCGTGGACAATCGCAAACCGTACAACGTTTATGGCGGCTTGCAAGATAACGGCACCTGGGGCGGGCCGTCGAACACGTTGCGGCCCAGCGGCGTCGCCAACTCCGACGTGCGATTCATCAACGGCGGCGACGGCTTCGTTTGCCGAGTCGATCCCACCGATCCCGATCTCGTCTATGGCGAAAGCCAAGATGGCATGATGATGCGACGCAACCTTCGCACCGGCCAAAGCTGGTTGATTCGACCCAAGGCCCAACCAAACCTCGGCACGCTTCGCTTCAATTGGTGCACGCCATTCATCCTGTCGCATCATAACCCGCATATCTTCTACTGCGCGGGTAACTACGTCTTCCGCTCCGTCAAACAGGGCGCCGACCTCCAAGCGATCTCGCCGGAAATCACGCTCACCAAACGCGGCAGCGCAACAGCGATCGAGGAATCACCCAAAGATCCCGATATTCTCTGGGTCGGCACGGATGACGGCGCCGTCCAAGTGACGCGCGACGGCGGCAAGAAATGGACGAACGTCACCGACAAATTCAAACCCGCCGGCCTGCCCGGACCACGCTGGGTCTCCAGCATTGAACCGTCGCGCAGTGTCGCGGGCCGATGCTATGTCGTCTTCGACGGACATCGCTCGGACGACGATGAGCCGTATGTCTTCGTCACCGAGGATTTCGGCCAAACCTGGCGTTCGTTGCGTGCCAATCTACCAGGCGGCTCAACGCGCGTCTTGCGTGAAGATCGCGTCAATCCCGATCTGCTTTACCTGGGAACGGAGTTCTCGCTGTTCGGTTCGATCGATCGCGGTCAATCGTGGATATCTCTTAACGGCAGCACGCTACCGACGGTCGCGATTCACGAAATCGCCCAGGCCAGCACGGCTCCGGAGATCGTGGTTGGTACGCATGGGCGAAGCATCTGGGTGCTCGACGTCACGACGTTGAGGCAGATGAAGAAGACGCACTTCACGGAATTGATCGCCCTCTACACGCCGACGCCGTTGACGCTTTGGCAACTCGACACAACGCGCGAAGGCATGTTCCGCACGGGAACCCGCGCTTTCGCTGGACAGAATCCGCAGCGAACCGTCGCCATCGACTTTAGCCTGCCGAGCAAAGCCAAGAAACTCTCACTGCGGATCGTGGACGTCGAAGGCACGACATTGCGTGAGTACGATCTCGCCAAGGAATCCGCAGCGGGGTTGCATCGCATCACCTGGGATCTTTCCACGGGAACCAGTAAGAAAATGCCGCCAGGTGGAAAGAACGTCGGGAAAGGCAAGATCGGCAAAGGCCAGCCCGCAGGACCGAACGCTCCCTTCGTCGGCGCGGGCAAGTATCGTGTCATTCTCGACGCCGACGGTGTGGAGCTTGCTCGCGTCGTGACGATAGAAGGCGACCCGCGCCTGGCCGGCATTGACCGTGCCGTCGATGAAGCCGAGGAGGAACACGCGATCCGCCGTTGGCTGAAAGGCACTGAGCCGTGATACGTTCCCCGTTTAGCGCCCGCACAATGCGACGCGGGCGTAGGCCCTAAACGAAAACAACCAAACAGAGGCCACACATGGCGATGGGTATCGACGCAATGGCGACGTATTACGGCCTACCCGGCTTATTCGCGTTGCTGTATGCCGCGGGGTTCATTCTCGCGTTGGTCTATTGGCGGCGTTGCCCGAGCGCCTGCCGATTGGTCGCGCTGGCATGTACGATCCATTTCGTCGTGACCTGCACGCGTGTCCTGTTCATCATGTTCTGGTTTCAGGTCGCCAATGATCGCGAGATTTTCAACTACGTAATCTTCGGCTTGGGATTCATTAACTTGATAGCCAACGCGATGCTCTTGCTCGCCGCTTTTGCGGGGCGAAACGAGCCGACGCGCCCGTACCCGCCGTTGACACCGAGATCTCGCTATGAGGACGACGATGATTGGGAGCGAAGGCCGACGAAGCCACAACCGCCCGCCGGGTCCGACGACGTGGGGATCAAAGTATAATGCACGTAGCGTAAACAAGGGATGCCCCAAACGCCAAGCCGCAAGCGGAAGATTCAAACCACATGACCCTCGACTACGAATTCCTGTCGCCGCAACGCATCGTCTTCGGTTGGGGTCGTCGACGTGAACTAGGCGATATCGCCAAGACGCTTGGTCAACGCGCCTTTGTCGTGCTCGGTTCGCGTACGCTTGAACGCAACGGATCGTGGGCGGAGTTGCGCCAACGCTTGAGCGACGGTGGCATCACGACCGAGCTGCTCCCGATCCTTTCCCGCGAACCGACCATCGCCGACGTGGACAGCGTGACATCCTACCTTCGCTCGCAACGCGCCGGCCCGGGCGATTTTCTCCTCGCGATCGGCGGTGGCGCTTCAATCGACCTGGCCAAAGCCGCCGCCGCCCTCATGACGAATATCCATGGCCACAGCATACGCGATTTTCTCGAAGGCGTCGGCCGGAGCCTGCAAGTCACCATACCGCCACTGCCAATGCTCGCCATGCCGACGACCGGAGGCACCGGGACTGAAGCGACGAAGAACGCCGTCATTTCTGTTGATCGCCCGCCGGTGAAAAAGAGTATCCGCTCGCCGATGATGGTCCCGCGCGTCGTGCTCGTCGATCCCGAGTTGGCCGTCAGCGTGTCGCCCGAAACGACCGCGTGGACTGGTATGGACGCGATCACACAGCTCATCGAAAGCTACATCAGCAAGAACGCCAAACCGATCCCGCAAGCGCTCGCCATACATGGCCTGACTTTGGCGTTGCCATGGATTCGCACGGCGGTGCGTGATGGCGCCTCGCGCCTGGCTCGTGAAGCGATGGCACATGCCGCGCTGCTCAGTGGCATGGCCCTGGCGAACTCGGGACTCGGCTTCGCGCATGGTGTCGCTGCCGCGCTCGGCGTCTTCGCTGACGTGCCACACGGTCTGGCCTGTGCGATGATGCTGCCGGTGGCGCTGCGTGTCAATCGCGCGATTGCCGAGAAACCGCTCGCCGAACTCGCTCGCGCCGCCCTGCCTCCTGCGCTTCGCTCCGACACTGAGGCCGCCGATGCCCTGATCCGTGAGATCCATTCGCTCTGCCATGATTTGAACGTGCCGACGCGATTGCAGCAGGTCGGCGTCAGACCCGAGCAACTCGGCGATCTCGTCGCCGGTTCGCGAGGCAACAGCATGAACGGCAACCCATGCCAACTCAACGATGCCGAACTACACACAATCTTGGAGGCGATGCTGTGATTCTCGTAGCCGGACTAACTCCCGCCTGGCAACAGATCCTGCGCTTTGCCGAGGTGAAGCCCGGTGCCGTCAATCGCGCCCTGGAGGCGCACTGGTGCGCATCGGGCAAAGCGATCAACACGGCGCTCGCTGTTGCCGGGCTCGGCGGACCGGTGCATCTGTTGTCGCCGGCCGGCGGCTGGACGGGCCAGGCGATGCGCGAGGAATTGGCAGCGCTGAATGTCCCGACCACCTGGATCGCCGCTGGCACGCCTTTCCCCTCGCGCGTCTGCACGACGGTTCTCGACGACGCGACCGGCAATGCGACCGAGCTTGTCGAAAACGCCCCACCGTTGGCCGACGATGTGCTGCTCGCCTTCACTCGTGAATTTGCCGCACTTGCCCAACAGGCCAGCTTCGTCGTGCTGACCGGCTCGCTGCCCGCCGGCGTGCCGACGACGTTCTACCGCGACCTGCTCACGTTTGTGCGATGCCCAATCGTGCTCGATGTGCGTGGCCCGGAACTGCTGGCGACGCTCGAACTCAAGCCGAGCGTCGTCAAGCCGAATCGCGAGGAAATGGCGATGACAGTGCAGCGGCCCCTGCCCGACGAGTCGGCCATCCTCGTTGCGATGCGCGAGCTGATCGAGCGCGGAGCGGGCAGCGTCGTCGTCACGAACGGTCCCGGCCCGGTGCTGATGATGGAAGGCGGCGAGACCTGGCGATTGACGCCACCACGTTTGAACAACGTCGTCAACCCGATCGGTTGCGGCGACTGTCTGACTGCGGGAATCGCGACGGCATTAAGTCGAGGCGAGCCGCTCACGAGTGCCGTCCGCCTCGGCATCGCCGCCGCCGCCGACAACGCTGGCCAACTGCTGCCCGCTCGCTTGTCGCGCGCGCGAATCGAATCGCTGTCCACGCAAATCGGTGCAGACCGCCTTCAAACCCCAGGAAGAGGGTAGCATTTCTGGCCTGGCCAACCCGAGCGCTTGGCTATCTGCTGTTGGCCGATACCTCCCACCAATCGTTTCGCTCATGATGGGGCTTGGTTGTTTATCCTGCCGTTTTCCGTCCTTCGAGCACGCTGCAATGGACCAGCGTTGGCGTGACGCTTACGGGTTCCACGCCGACTTCGCGCAGCCAGCCTTGGTACTCGGAGGCGCTGTAGAGTCGGCCTTCGGTTAATGTGAAGAGTGCGGCGGAGTAAAGGGCCATCGCCAACGGGCCGTCGTGGGCGTCGTTCAGCAGCACGTCGTGGATCAGCAGCCGACCGCCGGGCGGGAGTACTGTGGCGCAGCGGGCGAGCAGCGTTTGGCAGTCGGACACGTCCCAATCGTGGAGGACGTTGGACAGCAGCACGACGTCGGCCTCTGGCAAAACGTCCTGAAACATATCACCGGCGTGGAGCGTCAAGCGATCGTCGACGCCAAACGTGGCCGCCATCTCGCCGGCAACTTTGAGGACCTCGGGCCGATCGAGCACGATGGCCCGCAAGCGTGGGTTCTTGAGAAGGAGCGCGATGCTGTAGATGCCCGTGCCACCCGCGACATCGAGCAACAAATTTGCATCGGAAAAGGATACCTTCTCGGCGAGGACCGGAGCGACGTTCTTGGCGCGGCCGGCGAGTGCGAGGGTGAAGTGCTTGGCGGCGGCTTCATTTTCCATGGCCGAGCGCGTGCCTTCGCGATAGATGAAGGCGACGCCGCTGGCGTGTTCGGCGGGGCGGTTGGTGCGGAGGCGTTCGACCATTTCCAACACGCCGGGACTGTTCGCCGCCAGGCCGACGTAATCACCGACATCAAACGTAGCGCCGGGCAGGAGATGTTCGTTGGCCAAAGGCGTAGGCCGGAGCCGACCTTGGGCGTCGGTTTCCAGCAGGCCGAAGGCTCGCAACGCGGTCAGCAGGACGACGACGGCACGCTCCGCCAAGCCGAGAGCCGAGCCGATTTCGCCGGGCGACAGCGGTTGCGTGGCGAGTCGGCCAAAGAGGTTGAAGTGCGCGACCGCCGCCGTCAGAAGTTCCGTGGCGTACGAACCGCGGAACAGTTCAAAGATCGGCGTCGGGTCGGTAATTGGTTTCATGTTAGCCATTCCTCGATCATTGTGTTGACGGTGTCGGGCGCGTCCTGCTGGACCCAGTCCGAGGCGTTCGGGAGGTAGTGCAGCGTCAGGTCACGCACGAGTTTGTCGGTGCCGAGCGTCAGTTCCTTGCCGAGAGCCGAGTCGCGTTCGCCCCAGATCATGAGTGTCGGCGTTTCGAGCGGGTTGGCCTCGAGTCGTTGCATCTGCTTCACGCGGGGCCAGGTACGGAACAGAGCGCGGTAATAGTTGAGCATCGCCGTCATCGCGCCGGGTTGCAATGCTTGTCGGCGATAGACGTCGAGCACCTTTTCGGGGAATCGGCTTTTGTCGACGGCCGTGTTGAGAAATCCATCGCCGATCGCCTTCGCGCCGTATACGGTGAGGATCCATTCAGGAAAGAGCGGCATTTGGAAGAAAAAGACGTACCACGAGCGAAGTATCTGCGGCAAGCGAAACAGCCCCGCGACGAACCTGGCTGGGTGCGGCATGTTCATCACGATGAATCGCTCGATCGGACGCAACGGTGCGAGCACGAAGCTCCAGGCGATCGCGCCGCCCCAATCGTGCCCGATCAGGAGCGTCGAGCGTTTGCCGGCTGCATCGATCAAGCCGGCGACATCGGCGATGAGGTGCGACAGAGCGTAATCGCCGACGTAACATGGGCGGGTCGTCTCGCCATAGCCGCGCAGGTTTGGCGCCCAGGCGGTGTAGCCAAGGCGAGCGAGAAGCGGCAGTTGATAGCGCCAGGAGAACGAACATTCGGGGAAGCCGTGCAGGCACAGCGCGAGCTTATCGCCGTCGCCGCACTGATCGACCTCGAAGGTGAGACCGTTGGCCTGGACGAAGCGGGTTTGTATGAGGATCGACATGCACGTCGACCCTTACGCCGGGAACAGTTCGCGATTGGCGATGACGGTGTTCCATGGCCGAATGACGTAGCTGATGAAGATGCCTGCGGCGTTGAACGGGTCGGCCTTGAGAAACGCCTCGGCTTCTTCCTTCGTGGCCGCTTCGTAGACGATGAGCGCGCCGTAATCGTCGGTGAAAGGGCCGGAGATAGCGAGTTGGCCCTTCTCCTTCAAGCTCGCCAGATATTGGCGATGCGCGGGGCGCACCTCGGCGATCTTGGTTTTGTCTTGCGAGTATTCGATGATGGCAGCGAATTTCATGGTGGGGGTACTCAATTTCCGCTTGCGGCTTGGCGTTCGGAACATTCCACGTGAGCGCCAAGCCGCAAGCGGAAGATATCAAATCAAAATCGTCATTGTCCCGCCGGCGCGACAGCCGGGGTTGTATCGGATTGTGGTTGCGTCATGCGAGCGTAGATGGCGACATAGGCGACTGTGAACAACACATCGCCCACACAGGTCCAGAGCAGGAAGCCGCCGGGGAAATTTGAAACGAGCACGAACGGAGCCGGTATGAACGCCGAATCCTGCGGAGCGAACGGCACCGCCATGGCGAAGCACTTCGTCAAGCCGGCAAAATCACGCGTGTACGGCACGAGGATGCCCGGCTCATACGGCTGGAACAGCCACGCGCAGAAATTAGTGAAGACGAAGAACTGCAGTCCGCCCAAGAACGCAGCCGAGGCGATTCGCATCGTCGAGGCGTTTTCGCTAATCAGCCACCGGCCAATAAGCACGTAGACCATGAACGACGAATAGACATAGGCTCGCGAAACATGCCAGGGCGAATACTGCGGATCCAGCCCGGTGATCGCCCACAGTCCGAGGTCGCTCAGGGCCATGATGCCGAGCGGATACAGATATGCCTGCCAACCGCTCAACTTGGCGCCGCCGAACAGGCCGAGCGCTCCGACGCCGGAGAAGTTCGGCGGATGCGGAATGACGCGCATCAGTGCCGCGACGAAACCAGCGAAGATCGCGATGCCCGAGGCGACGGGGCGCTGGGGTGGTTCGGATTGTTGATTCAGCGGTTGTTGCATGATTACGTCCGTACAAAGAAGGCGATGAAAAAATCCGGTTTACGTTTAGCGCTCGCCTGATTTTTTGTTATCGAGAACATCGCGCGAGCGCTAAACGTAAATAAACCACATGTTGGTCATTAGCCCGCATACGCCGCGTTGGCGGCGGCGACGCCGGCACCGGGCGCGATCTTGCAGCCGACCGATGTCAAGCACTGCTCGAGCGCGCCGAGAACTAGCAGCACGTTGTTCGCACGCGAGTTGTGGCCCATGATGCCGATGCGCCAGACCTTGCCCTTGAAGTCGCCCAAACCGCCGCCGATCTCGATGCCGAAATCGTTCAGCAGTTTCTTGCGAACGGTCAGGTCGTCCACGCCGGCGGGAATCTTGACGGCGTTGAGCTGAGGCAACTGGTGCTTCGGATCCGCTGTATAATCAAGGCCCAGTGCCGCCAGGCCGGCTTTGATCGCTTTGTGGTGCAGTTGATGTCGGGCCCAGCGAGCCTCCAGACCTTCCTCCAGCAACAATCGCAAGCCCTCGCGGATGGCGTAGATCATCGTGATCGGCGCGGTGTGATGGTAGTGCCGATCCGATTCCCAATACTTCTGCACCATGCCCATGTCGAGATACCAGCTCTGCACTTTCGTCTTGCGACTCGTGATCGCCTCTACCGCACGCGGGCTGAACGTCACCGGCGACAAACCCGGCGGGCAGCTCAGGCCCTTTTGCGTGCAGCTAAAAGCCGCATCGACGCCCCATTCGTCCAGCTTCACCGGAATGCAACCCAGCGACGTGACGGCATCGGTCAGCAGCAGCGTGTCGAACTCGTGGCACAGCTTGCCGACTTCCTCCAACGGCTGCCAGGCGCCCGTCGATGTCTCCGCGTGAACGATTGCCAACACTTTGGGCCGCACTTTGGTCAGTACGTCGCGCAGCTGATTGACATCGAAGACGCTACCCCACGGTGCGTCGAGCCGAATGACCTCCGCGCCGGTGCGTTGGGCGATCTCGAACATGCGTACGCCGAAGAAGCCCTTCACGCAGACGATGATCTTGTCGCCCGGTTCGAGCAGGTTGACCATGCACGTCTCCATGCCGGCCATGCCCGTCGCGCTGATCGGAAACGTGAGATGGTTTTTCGTGATGAACGCTTGCCGAAGCATGTCCTGCACTTCGTTCATCATCGTCAAGAACTGCGGATCGAGATGCCCCATCAGCGGCGTGGACATCACGCTGAGGACGCGCGGATGGGCGTCGCTCGGGCCGGGGCCGAGGAGAATGCGTGGCGACGGATTGAGTTGTCCGGGGATCGACATGGTCAAAATCCAAGTAAGCCCAAGGGTGATCGCAGCGAACCCCTGGGATATTGTCACCGATCCCAAGGGTTCGCTGCGATCACCCTTGGGCTGAAGTATTTATTCAAGCGATTTCATACGTTCCTGCACGAGAGCACTGACTTCCTTGAAGCGCGGGTGTTTCGCGCCGCCCATCCATTCAAACGCGCACGTCTCCACGGTCGTCACGATCGCGCCGGCTTTCTCCATGCGACGCAGGGCCGTCTCGTGATCGATCGCATATCGGCTACCGAGCGCATCCACCGCGAGGTATGGCTGCAATCCCGCTGCCAACAGGTCGAGCGTCGTATGCAATACGCAAACGTGCGTCTCGATGCCGACCAGCACTACCTTCGTTCGACCCGCGGCACGAAAAACATCGAGCACCTGCGGCACGGCACACGAGCTAAACGCGAATTTATCCGGTCTAACCGGCAGCCGAATGGCCAGCGTTTCCACGGTAGGCCCTAGGCCCTTCGGATATTGCTCGGTGGCGGCGATATCGACTTCCAGCAGCTTGGCCACATCAAGCAGGAAGGCGGCGTTGCGTACCAGACGGTCCGCGTTCGGAATCTTCGCCATCAGCTTTTCCTGCACGTCGATGACGAGCACCGCCGATTCGCGAGCCGATAGTAGCGTCGAATGATGCATAACGCGGTTCCACGAAGGTTGGACCTACTCCATTGGTTTAGGATTGCGAAGCGGGCATTCAAGCCCCATGATAATCGCCGCAATTTCTACTAAGTAGGAACCGGCGTCAATTTCAAGGATTTTTCATCGACTGTAAAGATACAGACGCATTTCTGACCTCTGCATGCATCTGTGCATGTGCGATGACATGAATTGCGATCGCGGAAGAACTACTTCGTGTCGAAGGAAATACCGCGATAGACATCTGCCAAGGTAATTTTGACCTTGATGGTGGAGAACTCGAATTGACCGTCGAGTCCACTGAAGATCGTCAGCAGCCAACTATCGTCGGTTTGGCGAACGTAGCGTTCGATCAACGGACTATCCTGTGAAACGAGCACATATTCGCGAATGGCGGGCACGCGACGATAGTGTCCAAACTTGACGCCTCGATCATATTTTTCCGTCGAATCGGACAATACCTCCACGATCGCAGACGGATTGAGCAATGTATCGAATACTTGATCTTCAAAGGTTGGTTGACCACAGATAACCACGATGTCGGGATAGGTATATAGTCCGCTTGCATCGATTTTGACACGCATGTCACTCGTCAGCACATAGCAAGGGCCGCCAAGAAGTTGGGTGCCTGTTTCTCGTGCGAAGTTGTCCTTCACGCGCGTGTGTTGGTGCGTTACGCCTGCCATTGCGAATGTTTCGCCGGCATAGTATTCGCTCTTGAACGCGACCGTTCGCTCTTGGTGAAGATATTCTGTTGGAGAAAGCCGAATCTTTGGAATGCTCACAGACACTCCTTTCGCATTAGGGCACAATCATAATACCACCATACTCGATAGGTGCAAAAAACGAAAGCGCCAACACCTCAACTCGCGGCCGGTCGCAAATACACGAAGCTCTTCCCCAACCGTCCGCCGTAGTTGCCCGCCGAAATTTTGATCAAACCCGGCGTCTCGACCGATGCGGCGAGCGCAGCTTGTGTTGCCATCGAAATCGTCGCCAAATCGCGGCCATTGATGATGATCTCTTGCACCGCGACAACTCCGACGGGCAGTTTCGACTTGTCGCCGAGCTTCTCGCGCAATGTCGGGCAGAACGCCTCATAGGTGCTGGCGATGGCGAACTTGTATCGGCTGCCGGCTTTGGACCCGCTCGACGCCACGCCGCCCGGGAACGGCTGGATCACGCCTGGCACACTATTCACGGCGATCACGGCACGTTCAGCGGCGTCGATTGCGGCGTCTGCCGTGGCCCCCAGGAACCACAAATTCCCACCCATCAAACCATCGCGATAACCGAATCGGCGGTCGAGCACGAACTCGCCGGACAGGATCGGAATCACCCACACCTTGCGCCCAAAACGTTCTGCACGAAACTGGAAGCCGTCGCCGAAGAACGCGATCTTGCGGCCCAGCTTAAAATAGGTCGGCTCGTCGATCAGGTTGAAGCATGCCGTCGTCGGGCAGGTCAGCACGTTTTGGCTCAAGCGTACCAACAACGAACGTTCGAGCCGTTTGTCGCGATCCTTGTGGAAGCGAGGCACGTGAAACTGCACCACCGCGCCAGGCCGACCGTCGGGCGTCGCATCCGCGCCGACGTAGCGATCCAACCCCGCCTCGCAGTCGCAGAGGATGCTGCTCGATGCGTTGCCTGTGGCAGCATTCAACGCATGATCGAGCCAGACGCGATCGCGTGCGGTGATGAGCACCTCCGCATAGATGCTGCGAAATGCCTCGGCATAGGTATCGTCGATTTCGGCTCGGCTCATGGATGGTCCTTCAATTTTTTCTGGTTCGTCCGAGCCTGAGCGCCAGCGAAGGGCTTCTACGTGCCCTTCGCTGGCGCTCAGGCTCGGCAAGAATTCGTCTATTTGCCGCGGCCTTTGCCTGAATACACCGCAGCCTCGGTGATGAGCATATCCATGAAGATGTCGTGCGATGCCGTCGGGATTTCCGGGAATAGCTGGCACTCGAACGCCAGCGCCACCAGCGGTGCGTCGAGGCGAGCGTGCTGCAGCAGTTTGTCGTAGTAGCCTTTGCCGTGGCCCATGCGTGCGCCGGTGCGATCGAAGGCGACGCCGGGAACCATGACGAGATCAAGCTCAGTGGCGCCAACTTGCTTGGCCGGCAGGTGGCGCAGTTCCGGTTTCGGTTCGAGGATCTTGTACATGCCGACCGAAAGCTCATCCATGTTTTCCAGGTGAAACAATTCCAGCTCGCCCTTCTCATTGCACCACGGGACGATGATCTTCTTTCCCGAAGTAAGCGCATTGGGCAGCTCTTGCCGAGTGCGAACTTCGCTGCGAACGTCGATGTAGTACAGCACAGTCTTTGCGCTGGCATATGCGGGCAGGGCGACGAACTTCGCGCAGATCGCGCGGCTCAGATCGTCTTTGTGTTCCTGCGCGTTGCGATTGGCATGGGCCTGATCGCGAAGCTTTTTCTTGCGTTCCTGAATCGTTTCGGTTACGTGCGTGGTCATGAATCAATGGTCCTGGATTACGCGCTCGCCAGAAGCAAGCGGCTAAACAATATCCGCCGCGACGGGCGTTCCTTTCTATTGATAGGATCGTCACGGCAGAGAGTCTCGCCTATATCATTAGTTCTCTACGCTATCGTGTCGGTGCCGCGCACGTAGTAAGCGGTTGAATATGAAGTCTCAAACCGCTTACTACGTGCGCGGCTCTGATACGAATCAGGAAGGAATCATTCAACGTGGCAAGCCCGACACGCGAGGGAGTACTGTATGGCCTGGCAGCTTATGGTTGGTGGGGCCTCGTGCCGATCTATTTCCGCTGGCTGGGGGAGATTTCACCGCTCGATATTCTCGCCCATCGCATCTTCTGGTCGGCTGTTTTTTTGGCGATGATATTGACGGTCACCGGACAATGGAACGAAACGCTCCGTAGCCTCAAGACGCGCGACATTTTGCGACCGCTGATAATCTCGGCGATATTGGTAGCGTTCAACTGGCTGATGTATATCCTTGCGGTGCATCTACAGAAGATCGTGCAAGCGAGCCTTGGCTATTTCATTTTGCCTCTCGTCAATGTTGCGCTCGGCATGGTGATCTTCGGCGAGCGCATGCGGGCGTTGCAGTACCTGGCGGTGGTCGTTGCGGGGATTGGCGTCGTGGCGTTGGCATTTGCGGGCGGCGAAGTTCCCTGGATCGCGTTCGCCCTGGCGCTGTCGTTTGGTTTCTATGGAATGATCCGCAAGAAAGTGCCCGTAGATGGGTTGACCGGTTTGGCCGTCGAAACAATCGTGCTGCTGCCCTTGGCCGTCGGCGGCCTGATCGCGTTGACGATTGAGCGAGGCAATTTGGAAGATACGCAACACCTCGCCAAGCTGTCGCTCAGTGGCGTCGTGACGGCGATCCCGCTGCTTTGCTTTGGCCAAGCCGCGCGGCGATTGCCGTTCTCGTTGCTCGGATTTATGCAGTTCATCTCGCCGAGTTTACAGTTTGTGCTCGCGATCACGCTTTTCGGCGAGCAAATTCGCGGCGGGTGGTGGCCTTATGTCATGGTCTGGGCCGCGCTGGTGATCTTCTCAATCGATTCCTTTCGCTTTTATCGCCAGCAAAAAGTGAATGCATGACTCCCTTGTTTTCCGCTTGCGGCTTAGCGCTCGGATAATCCCATGCGGGCGCAGCGCCAGGGGAACGCTGCCTCAATTCAGCAGGCTTCGCTGAACGACTTCGCGGGCTTTGTCGAACTCCGGCTGCCAGGTGATCTCCGGTCCGCCGGTCGCCAGGCACTCACGCAGTTTTTCGAGCGTGTTCAGCGCCATGTGCGGGCATTTGTTGCACGCACACGAGATGCCCGGAACCGGATGGTAGCGGTGCCGCGGAAATTGGTTTTGCAGCTGCCACATCATATTGGCTTCCGTGGCGACGAGAAATTCCTTGGGTTCGCCGACTGCGCCGACGTACTTTAGCATCGCTTCGGTCCCGCCGACGAAATCGCTGTGCTCGCGGATGTTCGCCGGGCATTCCGGATGCGCCAGCGTGATACTCGCCGGTATCTTCTTCCTCTGCGCGAGCAGATCGCCGACGCTGAAAATCTCATGCACCATGCATGAGCCGTTCCACAGGATCATCTTGCGGCCCGTGACCTCTTCCAAATATTGACCAAGATGCCGATCGGGCACGAAAAGAATCTCCATGTCCTTCGGCACGCGGTGAATGATCTCCTCAGCGTTGCCCGACGTCACGATCCAATCGCTTAGCGCTTTCACGGCGGCGGTGCTGTTGATGTAGGTTACGGTTTGGAAGCGATGCCCGTTCTCGCGCAACATCTCTTGGTAGCGATGCAGCTTTGGCGCCGGGCAGCTGTCCGCGAGGCTACAGCCGGCCTTCATATCGGGCAGCAGGACGTGCTTCTCCGGGTTCAGCATCTTCGCGGTCTCGGCCATGAAGTGTACGCCGCAAAAGACGATCGTGCTCGTCTGCACCCTGGTGGCGGCGCGAGCGAGCTTGAGGCTGTCGCCGGTGAAGTCGGCCAATTCCTGGATTTCGCCGTCCTGGTAATAGTGGGCGAGGATCGTCGCGTCGCGGTCTTTTTTGAGTTGCTTGATTTCGTCGATGAGATTGGTCATGTGGACTGTTCCTTGTTTTTAGTGTGGCGGAGGATTAACCCACAGCAGGGAATTTACGATTTCTTCTTCCTTCAGTGTACGTATTGCGAGTGTGGTAATACAAGGGTGTTTGGTGAATATAGCGACCCCAATTTCCACTGCGCCCGCTATACGGTGGCTGGTTGTACGGATTGCGCCTGGCTTGCGCGACATCCTCGCTGTGCGGATTATCGGTTAGCGCGGTTCTTCTCCGGATTCGGCCGATTTCATCCGATGATGAATGATACCCCGCCCTTCACGGCCGAAGGGACACCATCGATCTACCTCGCGTGAAAAGGATTTCTCCATGAACTGGCCACGCCGATTTCTCGGTGCGTTTCTTGCCGCACTCGCGTGTATTCAATCGCTTCACGCCGATGATGTGGTCCTGCCACCGACGATCCCCAACGCCCCGCCGTCCGCCGATGCCGCGAACAACGGTGTCCTGCTGCCACCGGAATATCCCGATGCGAAGCGACCTAACACCGATCGCAATCGTACTGGCGAATGGGCGATCCACGCCGGCGTTTACTTCTTCCATCCCGCCTTCAATACCAATCCCGCATTTGTAATCAATCGCGGTGCAGGTTCCCAGCAAGTGGATTTCGGCGCTTCGCTCGATGCCGCCCCGATGGTTCGCATCGATTACACCAGCGAACGCGGCCGAGGCGCCCGGGCACGCTGGTTCCACTTCGACCGCACCTACGCCGCCAGCCAAACCGCCGCCTCGGGCGAAACAGTCGGCGGCGCCTCAACGCTCGCTCTCGGCATGACACCCGTTGCTGGGACCATCACCGCACGCGGCAATCTCAGCACCAGCGTCGTGGACCTCCAGGCCACCCGCACCTGGGACGGTCCACGTTGGACGCACGTGCTGGGCGGCGGCGTGCGTTACACCTACCTGAATCTCGATTATCAGGCGACGCTGGCCGGCCCCGGCCCCGCCGTCAACCTCTCCAATGGGCACAGCTATCACGGCGCCGGGCCATCGATCTCCTTCGACACCAAACGCCGCCTCGGCGAATCCGGCTTCGCTATCTACGGCCAGGTCTACGCTTCGGTCCTGTTCGGCCGTCAAAGCGAGTACCAGACGGCGAATAACGGCACGACCTTCCAGCAATTCTCAAGCAGCCAATTCCAGGTGCTGCCCGTCGGCGAATTCGAATTCGGCGCGGAGTACCAGCGTGACATCGGCAAATCGAAGCTATTCTTACAAGCGGGCTTCCATGGCCAAGTCTGGTGGGGCACCGGTAATATGAGCAACATCGACATGGCCGGCTCAGGCTCCGCATCTAACACCAACATGGGCCTCATCGGCATCGCGCTGCGAGCGGGCGTGCGATTTTAAACAAGCTCGCAGGCGACGCAGGAGCCTGCGGGTTGGACTACAGCCAGACTATTTGGAAAAACCAATCCAATTCCTTACCTCCGACTTTGACACACCATCAACCCGCGCGTTACGATGACGTCTCACCAAGCCCCAGGATGATCGCAGCGATTCCTGGGGGTGATGCCGTGCCGATTCGCCGCGTCCGCCACGTGCGAAAAGAATCGCAACGGTCTGGTGTTCGTGTCAGCATATGGGATTTCCTAACCCGAAGCGTAAGCGAGGCACAATACGCGCGGTCTCGCTTACGCTTCGGGCTTGTGTGGAATGTGTCATTTTGGGCCGCGTAAAGGAAAAAACAAAATTGCAAGAAAGAACTTGACACACTCTCTCCGGTGGGTCAGAATACTCTCTATACTTCGCACGGTTGGGAAGGTCGCATTTCACGGGGGATCGAACTTTTTCCGAGCCGCGACCGTCAGGGAGCGGCCGAGATAAACCGCACGGCATCATGTCGGCCACTCCCTGACGGTCGCGGCTCGGAAAAACGACAAACCCAACCGTCGAAAATATAATTAGCGCAATCGTCGCAGTGATATGCCTCCCGTGGCCGGAAAATCGCCACCGCTCGCGACTGGTTTTGACACTAACCCAAAGCGTAAGCGAGGCACAATACGCGTGGCCTCGCTTACGCTTCGGGCTTGTGTGGAATGTGTCATTTCGGGCCGTGTACAGTATAGCTTTGTCGTTCGGCGGAGGCGGCGGTGATGATGTTTCGACCAATCCTACTCCTAGGCGTGATCCTGGCGGCTGGCCCAACTGGCAGAGTGGGCGATTTCGGTTTCCGCGATTCGCAAGGCAAAGAACACACGGTCAAGGACTGGCGCGACCGCAAGGCGGCAATTCTGGTATTCCTGAACCCCGAGTGCCCGGTTTCGAATGGCTACTCTCCAGAACTACAGCGCCTGCGGCGAGCTTTCCCTGAAAAAACTGTGCTCGTGTACGGAGTCTACTGCGATCCCGACCTTACGGCCGACCAAGTGACCAAGCATGGGAAGGACTACGGCTTAAACTTCCCGCTGTTGCTCGATCCCCTGCAGAAATTGGCGGCCGCCACAGGTGCCCGGAAAACACCGGAAGCCGTGTTGTTGAGTCCCGATGGCCAAGTGCGCTACCGTGGACGGATTGACGACCGCTACACGCCCGACGGTAAGCGGCGCAGGGAGGCGCAGCGCCGCGATCTGGAAGAAGCCCTAAATGAAGTCTTGGCGGGAAAAGCCGTGACGGTGGCGGAAACCCAGGTGTTCGGCTGCCCGTTCCCGCCACCTGCTTCAGCCAAGTAAGCTCGGGTGCACGACAGCACTTGTAAGAAATAAACCACTGATAGCACGAATAACGCGGAGAGAGAAAAATGCCCGCAATTTATTTCCCATCCGCGTTATTCGCGTTATCAGTGGTTGTATTTGGTTTTCTGCAAGTGCTGTCGTGCACCCAGTAAGCTCCTGTTTTCTAATGAGGTATTGCCATGCGCGGGTTCCTATTTACTTTGTTGCTCTTCCTGGCCCCAGTCCACTCCTGGGCCGATGAGCCTGTGACTTACTCCAAGCACATAGCCCCCATCTTGTGGAAGAACTGCGCTGGCTGCCACCGGCCGGGCGAGATCGGGCCGTTCTCGCTGTTGACCTATAAGGATGCCGCCAAGCGGGCGAAATTCCTGAGTTCGGTTACCGAAGAACGGACCATGCCGCCCTGGAAAGCGGAACGGGGTTACGGCGAGTTCGCCGACGCACGCCATCTGACCGATGCCGAGATCAAGCTCATCGGGCAATGGGCCAAGGCAGGCGCGCCCGAAGGGAACCCAAAAGACTTGCCGCCTGCGCCTAAATTCACCGAAGGTTGGCAATTGGGAACCCCGGACCTGATCGTCAAGATGTCGGAATCGTTCAAGGTGCCGGCCGGCGGCGGCGACATTTACCAGATTTTTGTCATTCCGATCCCGCTCGATTCGGACCGCACGGTATCGGCTGTCGAGTTCCGTCCGGGGAACACCAGCGTAGTGCATCATGCGATCTTCTATCTGGACACCACGGGAGCGGCACGCAAGCGTGCTGCGGCGGAAAAATCGTCGAGCTATCGAACCTTTGGCGGCCCTGGCGTGTTGGTCACCGGATCCCTGGGAGGGTGGGTGCCCGGCGCCATCCCCCGCCACCTGCCCGATGGGATCGGCCGACTCCTAAAAAAGAACACCGATCTGCTGATGCAAGTCCACTACCATCCCAACGGCAAGCCGGAGAGCGATCAATCCCAGCTGGGAATTCACTTCACGAAGAAACCAGTCGAGAAGCTGGCTATCAGTGTCGGCTTGAACAATCCCAACATCGATATTCCGCCCGGTGAAAAGCGTTACCAGCGCACCGCCCAATCCGCGCCCATGCCGGTAGATGTCAACTTGCTGTCCGTCGCACCGCACATGCACTATCTGGGCCGGGAAATGAAAGCCTGGGCGGAACTGCCCGGTGGCCGCACGACGCCGCTGGTCTGGATCAAGGATTGGGACTTCAACTGGCAGGGCCAGTATGCCTTCCAGAAGCCCCTCACTCTTCCCAAAGGCTCCGTGATCAAGATAGTCGCCTATTACGACAACTCGGCCGACAATCATTTCAACCCCAGCAATCCGCCGCAGCGCGTCCGCTTCGGCGAAGCGACGACCGATGAAATGTGCTTGCTCATTTACTCGCTTTTTCCGAGCCGCGCGGAGGACATGTTAACCTTGATGCAGACGCCCGGCTTCCAACCCAAAGCCGATCTGGAAGGAGCACATTCCGCGGCGGACATCCCGACCGAGAAACTCGTTCCGCCGGGTGGTGTACCCATCCCCGAGAAGTTCAAAGAATTCCTGCAGGCCTACGATACCAACAAGGACGGCAAACTGACCGCCGTGGAAATCGACGCCATGCCCGTGCTGCTGCGCAACAAGGTCAAGGACGCCATCAAACAGCAATTGGACAAGAAGGCGGATCCGTCCAAGAAATGAACGGGTTGGGCCGAAGGTACGGGGCTCCGAACCAAACGCCCCAGATGACGGCGGCCGTGATACTGATTTCTTTGGGGTTCTTATACTCTGCACAGGGCGAAATGAGACATCCGTAGAATGGTGGCACAGACATTCTTGTCTGTGTAAACGCGAACACAGACAGGGAAGGTCCGTGCCATCGATGCGACAATTTCTACCGTACGAAGTAAAACTGCATCTACCTGACTCATTTTTCACCCGTAAGGAGTTCTGACTTATGACCAAATTATTGACAACCCTGACCGCAGTTCTGTTCGTGCTCGTGCCCTTGGCCCTTCTGGCCGTCGGCCTGCAGGACAGGAAAGCCAGTGCTGGCCCCGCCAAGGACAGCGGCCCGAACAAAGAAGCGAAGATCGTCTTCAAAGAAGATGTCGTTTACGGCCGAGTTCAGGGAGCGGGCTTGCTCGCCGACATCGCCCACCCCGAGGGCAAGGGGCCGTTCCCGGTCATTCTTTCGGTACACGGCGGGCGCTGGTTCCGGGAGACAAAATCGACCCACAGCGCCATCAAGGTCCGCGATTGGGCGGGCTTTGGCTTTTTCGCCATGTCGATCGATTATCGACTGATCGGCTGTTCGCCGGCGCCGGCCTGTTATCAAGATGTGCTCTGTGCCATCCGCTGGCTCCATGCCCATGCGGGCAATTATCCCATTGACCCCCAACGAATTTTCTTGATAGGCCAATCCGCGGGCGGTCATATGGTGTCACTGGCCGCGACGCTCGGCGACGGGCCCTTCAAGCGGACCGGCGGCTGGGAAGACCAGAAGCACGATTTTCGTGGGGTCATCTGCGTCGCCGCTCCCTCCGACCTGAACAAGCTCGACTGGGGCAATGGCTGGACGCCGCTCGGCGAGGAACCGGTGGCTGCCCGCCTATTGGCGTCGCCAATCCAGCACGTCAGCGCGAAAATGAAGCCGATGTTAATTATCCACTCCGACGATGACCGTTCGGTGCCGATCCAGCAAGCCCTGGACATGGTCCAGGCGCTGGAGAAGGCGAAGGCCCGTCATCGCTTTGTTCAATACAAGGACAAAGGCCATATTTCCATGACCACTGATGTGATACGGGAGACGCGGGCCTTTGTTGAGGAGATCAGTGGGAAGAAATAGGCTGCCTGGAAACGGGTCATTGCTTACGCTTTCGGCTTGTTATTTTTCGAGTGCGTCGGCAAGGAGGCATGGGCGGTTTGGCCTATTTCAGAAAAATGGAGGAAACGCAAAAAATAGACTTGATAAACTGGGCAAATAGGTTAAATATACACCAGTAAACTATCTTGGAACGGCAATAATATTCCTTCCACTGTTATTTTCTGCCCAACAACGGACAAATTGGCCGGAGGCCATGTATGGATGCGATGTCCCATTTTTTGGATGAGATAAAATCCTCCCAAAAATCGGTTGGCAACTTAATCGGTTTTATGCATGTGCTCATCGGCCGAAAGATCACCCGCCGATCCGATTTGGCCGTGGTCTCCCGCGGCATGTCTTGGCGTGATATGGCGGGACACCTCAAAAAGCTCCGCTGGGAACCGGACGTCGTGCGTGAACTCGGCCTCGAACCGAGCACCTTGCCGCCGCGCGATCGGCAACGCTTTTGGTACATGGCAATCTCGCATGCCCATGTCGATTCCGCCAAAGCGATCGAAGGCGGCGATCGATTCGCGATTGTGCTTAACGATCTAGGCTACGATGTCGGCCCGCCGCCCACGAAGTGAAAATAAAATCCAAGCCCAAGGGTGAGGTACTCCGAACCCTTGGGATCGCGATTGGGTGATCCCAAGGGTTCGGAATACCTCACCTCGGGGCTTCCGTCGAACTCAACTCACGCATTCCCGCCTCGCTCTTTGTCACGCTCTTCCATCGCCTTCTTTTTCGCGCGCATCAAGCGCGTCGCGAAGTCGGCGGCGTCTTCTTGCTTCGATTTTTCCGCAGCTGGCTTGGCTTTCGGCTTTTCAACGGGTGCCGATGTTGACGTAATCGTCGGCGTGGCTGGCGTCTTGCCGTCGGATTCAAACTTCTTGCCGGCTTTTTGCTTGTCGATCGACTCGCTCACCTGGGCCTTGCGGCTCTTCAGACGCTCGATATACGCCGGGGCACTGTCATCCGCTTTCGCCTGGCCGCGTAGATGTTGCCAATAGCCGACCGCCTTGGCCCAGACCGCTTCCGGTTCGATGGCAATGCGGCGCAGGGCCACATCGAACAACAAGCAAAACGCCGCCAGGAACACCATCCACGCCCACAGCGCTTGCAGATTCGCATGGCTGTCGGGCACGTTGCGGAACACGTCCGAGCGAGCGGCCGCGACCTGCAGCGAAGCGTCGTCGTCGCTGTACACTTTCCCATCCGTCAGGTAGGCGATGCGGTCGAGCAGGTCGGGGTTGCTTTCCATCTCGGCGAACTCCGGCGAGTACGGAATCGACACGCCGGCGCGGATGACATCGGTCATCGGCTCCAGCACTTTCTTGCCGTCCTTCATAACTTCCTTGTTCCACTTCGCCTGGATGTTGATGAAATACGCCCCGACCTCATCGGCAGGAATCTCGGCCTCGTACACGCCGGCGTTTTTTTGCTCGAACTTCAGCTCGAATTTGCGATCGTCCTTCACCTTGAACGCAGGCGTGGTGATGCCCGCCTTCAGTTCGACATCGGTGATCGGCGACTTGTCGGCATCCTGGGCTTCGAGCGTGATGCGGATCTTGCCGTCCTTTTGTTCGGTGCTCATGAACAGGTGTTTGCCGGTCTCGTTGGGCCTGAGCATCCAGTTGACCGTCTGGTCCCAGTATTTGCCATAGACCTCGGAGTTGGCCCAATCGCGGTCCCAAAACGGTTTCTCACCGGGATGGGTGCGGGCATCGCTGGTGAAGGCGACGCCTTTGCCCAGGCCGTACTGCCAGGCGGCGAGAATCGGGAATACGTATTTCTCCGTACCCATTTCGGGCGTCTGGATCATGACCTTGACGAGGTTCGATTCACGAGCCGTGGTGCGGACGAAGCCGTAGAGATCGGGCAGCTTCGTCAGGCCTTCGGTCGGGCCTTCGCGCACGCCCCGCAGCAACGGCATGAACGCGCCTTCATGCACGAACGATTGGCTGACGAGCCGGGTTTCCTTGATGTAGATCGCCGGCAGCTCCTTCGGGTCTTTGATGTGATAGAAGCGCCCGCGCAGATATTTGGCGACAGCGCTGAGCTTGTCGATCTCGGCCTTGCCATGCGTGGTGATGCAGACGGTAGTGCAGGAGATTTTGGCTTTCTTAAGTCTGTTGAGCATCTGTATGCTGGAGTCCCAGTGATCGCCGTCGGAGATGAGGATGATGTGCTTTGTGCCAAGCTGATACTCCTCGTTGGCAAGTGCCTTGAGTGCCAGTTCAAAGGCGGGATCGACATCGGGCATGTCGCCGGGTTCCATCGTATTGACGCGATTGAGCATTTCTTTTCGGTCGGCGCCGACATCCTGAAATGGGATATGCCATTGATGCCCGCCGGGCAGGCCGTGGTTGTAATGGATTTGGCCAACCATATCCATCGCAGACAGCTTTTCGATGGCGAGTTTGGCGATTTTGCGCTGCCAGGCGTTGCCCTCGGCCATTTCCGAGGCGTGCATGATGAGAACCAGGCCGGACTTGCCTTCGACTTTCATCGCTTTGAGTTCGCAGTTGACGGGCAGAGCTTTTTCGATTTCGGTGTTCTGCCAGCCGCCCGCGCCGAAGCTCTGATTGCCGCCGATCATGAGGAGGCCCGCGCCTTGGTCGTGTACATGGCTGCGGATGACTTTTTGCTCGTCCTCGGTCAGACTATCGGCTGGAAGATTCGCGAGAATGACGGCATCGAATCGGCTCAGGAACGTGGCCAGGCGTTCGTTGTCGCCCTTCGTCAATTCGTGAAGCTTGTTGACCGGGTCCTTCTCGTCACGCGGATTGATCGTGAGGCTGACGACCTTCAGCCCCTTGTGCATTTTCTTCAGCCATGAGACTAGCAGCTGATGCCGGTCCTTCTCGGATTCGAGCAGCAGCACCGCCTTCTCGCCGCGAGAAAGCACGCAGACGCGGGCGATGTTGTTGTCCACGCGATCACCCGGCAAGCCGCGCTCGACCAGGGCGCCCTCGGACGTTTCGACTCGCAACGGCACGACGCTCGCCTCATACGCAAAAACGGTGTCGTCCTTGCTGCCGGCTTGCTGGAAGTAGCAGACGTTCAAGCCCTGATGCAACCTGACTGTGCTGGAGTTCTTCTTGCGCTCCTTCTCGTCCATCTGCAATTCATGAGATGGATCGAAGCTGATTTTGCGGAGATTGAGTTGAGCGACGACCACCTTGGGATTGAAGCTGCGAATGACGACGCGCATCGGCAGCCGAGTATTCTTCTCGGTGACCGCCGGCGCCTCGATGCGCTCGACGAGGATTTCGTTGACCTGTCGGCGAGCGGCATCGATCTTGACGACATCGACTTGCACGCCGTTCTGCTTGGCCAAGCGCGCCTGTTCCTCGGCCTGGCCGATGTTCTCATTGCCGTCGGAGATCAACACCATGCGTTTTCCCGAACCTTCGGGGAACGACGCCAGGGCGAGCTTCATGGCGCCGGCGACATCGGTGTAGGTGTTGTCGATTTGGCTCAGTATCTTGTGGAAGCCCAGTTTCGGCACAGCCGACGGCGGTAACTCCATGCGCGGGTGCTTGCCAAACACGACCACGCCGACACGATCGCTGGCGTGCTGCGTACCACGCTTGGAGACCGAATCGTTGATGAAGGCGTACAGACGTTTTTCGCGGACATCCTCGCCGGCGACGATCTCCGGCGGCACGCTCAGCGAGCGATCCCACACGAACATGACGGTGACGTGATCGTTCGGCCGACGAGCGAACACCTCGGCCAGCGCCAGCACAACAAACAGAATCAGTGCCGAGCGAAACACCAGCACTAACCAGCGGCGCGTATTGCCCAGGCCGATCAACGCGCGCCAACTCGTCCAGATCAACAACGGAATCGCCGCGAGCAACATCAGCCACCACGGCGACTGCACGCGCAGCGAGGTGAGCAAGATCCAAACTTCGCGCAGGTTCTCTTGTAGCAGATTGCCCAGTACGGCGCCGAGGCCGAAGAACAGCACGCACGCCAGACCGTAGCCCAGATAGACATTCCAGAACCCATTGATCACGACTGCGACGAGCAGCAACAGAAGAATCGAGCCCGCGCCGATCGCGATGCCGCCGGCGACCCAGGGCTCGTCGATTAAGTGAAACGCACCGAGGCCAAACGACGCCAGCAGCGGCACGGGCAGGTAGCCGCGCCAGTCCCAGGTGCCACGCGTCTGGCGAAGTACAAGCGCTAACGCACCCATCGCCAGGGCGAGGAGAAGGCTGAGGTATGCAATCCAATAATCGCCAAGCATGATAGATTCTCCTGCCGCTTGCGGCTTAGCGCTCAACTCGCCCTTGGCAACACGTTGAGCGCTAAGCCGCAAGCGGCGCTATCTTCACTGCTAAAACCGTGCTCGCTGGACACGGTCGTTGTGGCTGTCGAGCACGTGTACCCTGCCTCGGCTGTCAACGGCGGCGGCCCAGGGGCTGGAGAGTTGGCCGGGCCCGCGACCGGGGCCGCCCCATGTGCCGAGCGACTCTCCGGTGAGCGTGAACTTCTGCACGCGATGGTTGCCGAACTCGACGACGTACAAAAACTCGCTGCCGTCGGGTGGACAGGCGACATCGTTTGGATACGACAATTCGCCTATTCCCGAGCCGGCGGAGCCGAAGGTGCGGACGAAGGCGCCGTCGGTGGTGAAGACCTGGATGCGATGATTGCAGCGGTCGGCGATGTAGAGGTTGCCGTCGGGTCCGATGGTCATGGCGCGGATGTGGGCGAAATGCCCGGTCGCCGCGGGCTGGATGCTTGTGCCGACCTCGCGTTCGCCGCCGGGTTCGCCCCAGCAATGCAGGAATTTGCCGTCCGTGTCGAACTTGCTGATCCGTTGTGTGTCGCCGAACTCGGAGAGGTAAAAGTTGCCGGCCTTGTCGCGGACGGCATCGCTGATGTAGCTGAGTTGGCCCGGCTTCGTGCCGAGTTCACCGCCGATGGTGCGAATCAAGTTGCCTTCGGGCGAATAAACGCGTACGCAGTTGTAATGCGAATCGCTGACGATGACATTGCCGTCGAAATCGACGCTCAGCCCGCTGGGGCGTCCGTTGCGGTAATCGGGCGTGGTCCACGACGCGTTGAGAAATCTGCCGTCGCGGTCGAAGGCTTGAATGCGAGCGGTCCAATCGACGATGACCAGGCGGTCGCCTGGCCCGATGGCGATGGCGCGGGGTTTGACGAGTTCGCCGCCGTTCACGCCGCGTTTGCCCCAGACCAATTCCGGCGTCGCCCCACCGCCGCAGCCGAAAACGGCGAAGCATAAGGCGGCGCAGAACCAGGCTTGTGTGAATCGCGGCGCGGTCATGATGGTCCTCGGCGAAGTGCCAGGGGTTATCGTACTATCCGCTCATGATGAACGCCAGTGTTTTCGTTTTCCGCAAGCCCAGTGGTGAGGTACTCCGAACCCCTGGGATACTACGGAATCATCCCAGGGGTTCGGAGTACCTCACCCCTGGGCTTGAATATGTACAATAATCCGTCAACGATCACCACCGGCTTCACGGGAACCACGCATGAACGAATTTGAAACGCAGGTGCGGGACTTCCGCACGGAATACCAACGCGTTTTTCAGGAGATCAACAAGGTCATCGTAGGCCATGCCGACATCGTTCACGGCGTGCTCACGTGCCTATTTGCCGGTGGGCATGTACTGTTGGAAGGCGTGCCGGGCTTGGGCAAGACGCTGCTGGTGCGAACGCTAAGTGAGGTGCTCGAACTGCATTTCAGCCGTGTGCAGTTCACGCCCGATTTGATGCCTTCGGATATCATCGGGACGAACATCATTAACGAAGCGCCGGATGGCCAACGCGTTTTCACTTTCCAGAAAGGCCCACTGTTCGCGCAGATCGTACTCGCGGATGAAATCAACCGCGCGACGCCGAAGACGCAGTCGGCGCTCTTAGAAGCGATGCAAGAGCATTCCGTCACCGTCGGCGGCATCGTCCATCGGCTGGAAGAGCCGTTCTTCGTGATGGCGACGCAAAACCCGATCGAGCAGGAAGGAACCTATCCGTTGCCCGAGGCCCAGCTGGATCGATTCTTCTTCAAACTTGTCGTGCAATACTCCACGCGCGAGGAGTTGTCCACGATCATCGACCGCACAACCCGAGGCGAGTGGGCCAAGCCTCAGAAAGTGATGGACGGCGCGGCCATCCGTAAATGGCAGGCGGTCGTGAAAAAGATTTTCATCGCGCCGCAGGTGCAGGACTACGCAGTCCGTTTGACGCTTGCCACGCATCCGCAAGGGCCGTTCGCGTGCAGCGTGACGAATCGCTTCCTACGCTTCGGCGCCAGTCCGCGCGGCGCGCAGGCGGTGGTGCTGGCGTCGAAGATTCGCGCCATGCTCGAAGGCCGATTCAACGTCAGCTTTGAGGATGTACGAAAAGCTTATCTTCCGGCGATGCGTCATCGCATCTTGCTCAACTTTGAAGCCCAGGCGGAGAACATCGCACCGGATACCGTGCTGACGGAGATTTTGGGTGAGGTAAAAGAGAAGGCGCCGGATGCCGCGTGAACTGCAAGCCCAGGGGTGAGGTACGCCGAACCCCTGGGATGGGCGCTACTGATCCCAGGGGTTCGGAGTACCTCACCCCTGGGCTTGATTTCCACAAGACCACGGACTACCCATGCAAAGACGCACCCGCATCGTCGCCACGCTTGGCCCCGCCACGGATCGCCCTGGCGTGCTTGAAAAACTGCTCGACTTCGGCCTGGATGTCGCACGCATCAACTTCTCGCACGGCACGTCCGAGGAGCATCGTGGCCGCATCGATCGGTTCCGCCTTCTCGCCGCCGAGCGCAAACGCGTCGTCGCGGTGCTCGGCGATCTGCCTGGCCCGAAGCTGCGAGCGATCCTGAAAGCATCTATCGAGCTAATCGCCGGTAGCAAGCTCACGTTGGCACTGAAGCCGGAAGTCGCCGCGGATGTGCACCTGACTGAGCCTGAAGCGCTGGCGAAGGTCAAGCCGAACCATCGCGTGCTGCTCGACGATGGCCGAATCCAGGCCCGCGTTCACCTCGTGGCGAAGGACATCGTCACGCTGATGGTGGAAGTCGGCGGCACGCTGCTGCCCAACAAAGGCATCAACTTGCCGGATAGCGAACTGACGATCCCCGCCGTGACCAAGCGCGACCGTGACGCCGTCGCGGTCGCGCTTGGTCACGGCGTCGATTGGCTGGCGCTGTCGTTCGTGCGTGACGCTTCCGCCGCCCACGAGCTTCGCGGCGTCATTCGCGGCTACAACGTCGAGATTCCGATTCTCGCCAAAATGGAACGGCCCGAAGCCGTTCGCGATGGCAAGTCCGACGAGATCATCGCCGCCTTCGACGGCATCATGGTCGCCCGCGGCGATTTGGGCGTCGAAATCGCTCTCGAAAAAGTGCCACACGTCCAGAAACAACTCATCCAAAAAGCCCGCCTCGCCGGCAAGCCGGTCATCACGGCGACCGACATGCTCGACTCGATGCGAAAAAACCCGCGCCCGACACGTGCCGAGGTCAGCGATGTCGCCAATGCCGTCTACGATGGCACCGACGCCGTGATGCTGTCGGGCGAAACCGCCGTCGGCGATTACCCCGTCGAAGCGCTGTCGAGCATGAATCGCATCCTGATTGAGGCCGAAACGCACCAAGAAGAGAGCGGCCCGAAGCCGATGGACATCCCGCGCGGCGACATCACCGACCACATCACCCATGCCGTCTGCGATCTTGCCCGCGACACCGGCGCCGACGCGATCATCACACCGACGCTCACAGGCCGCACGGCCAGGCTCGTCGCCCGGCATCGCGTGGCATCGGCCATCATCGCGGTGTCCACGGAACAGTCGGTGGTGCAGCGTCTCGCGGTCGTGTGGGGCGTGCAAGGCGTGACGGTGCCGTTCCCGATTCAGCGCGGTGACGATCGGCTTGAAGCGGCGGTCCGGGCGTCGTTTCTGGCAGGCGTCGTCAAGCCCGGTTCGCTCGTCGTCGTGCTCGCCGGCCACCCGATCGAAGGCGGCGAAGGCTTCCCGACTATCCGCCTCGTCCGCGTCGGCGACGACGGCCGCTCATGCGAACCGTGACCGCGACACCTCCCCGTTTAGCGCCCGCATCATCCCTCGCGATCGCATTATTTTCCGCAACCGACTTTGACAACCCATCCGCCCGCGCGATACGATGACAAAGATCAACCCGCAAGCCCCAGGATGAGCGCAGCGATTCCTGGGGGTGCCGCGAGACGAGAAACTCGCACGATCGAGCCGAAAAAGCTTGACGCCCGATCGCGGGGCTGGTGAAATCTACCCTTGCTATGGTGCGCACGTGAACAATAGCGCGCAGCACGTTGCTGAAGTGCATATTTGCACGCTAAAAAGAAGTGAGGTGCCATGGGATTTCCGAGCAGGCTCAAGAAAATCAAAGATCCAAACGCGCCTATCCCTGAGCGCGTAATGGCGCTATGTGGCGCGCTGACGCACTGCCACGTCGGCTTTGCACGAGGAAAGGCGGAACTTCGGGAGCATTTAGGGTGGGAGCTTGGGCAGCCGGTATCTAGCGAGACTCTAATCGCTATGGCGGAATACTTGGGCGAACAATCGGCGTTGCGGGGTCGTCGTCGTGATGGCACCGAACAACTCGTTGAAGGCGAACGCTGCTGACGCAGCGCCACCTTAACTCGAACGTTCGGCAGGAGAGGGCTTATCGGTGGATGAGTCCGTAGGGTACGTCAATCGCCAGCGCCGACGCACCACGAACCCGCAAGCGATTGGTGCGTCGGCGCTTGATGCAGCCGGTCCTTATTACGTATCGCGGAGACTGAGGATGGCTGGTCTTGAGCCTGAACCAGATACATCGGTTCCTGCGGCGACATGGGCCGTTTGGCGGATGGACGAGGATAGATGTACCTCCAAGGTCCGGGGAGGGCTGACCCACGGCGAGGCGTACCGAGTAATGGGTGGGTTGGCGGTCCGCGGGCACGGGGTGAGATACTGGGTCGAGAGCGAATCCGCCGATTCACACGAACAAAATCCAATGAAAGGCTGATACCATGGCAGACGAGTTGCGCGAGGAATATGAATTCGACTATAGCCAGGCGAAGCCCAATCGGTTCGCGTCCAAGCTGACAAAAGGCGGGCGGCTGGTCGTGCTTGACCCCGAAGTTGCAGCGGCGTTCGCTGGGTCGGAGCCGGTGAACGCTGTGCTGAGAGCGTTGTTGCAGACGATGCCCACCAAGCCAACGGAGCAGGTGGAAGCGGCAAAGCAATAACGTTGTTCACCGTCCCAAATACCGCCCCGTCACGCTGCGTTCGCATCGGGCCACATCCGTTGGCGTTCCGGCGATGATGATTTCGCCACCTGCTTCACCGGCGCCGGGGCCGAGGTCGATGACCCAGTCGGCTGCCGCGATCAGGTCGGGATGATGCTCGATGACGACGACGGTGTTGCCTGCCGCGGTCAGTCGGCGGAAGACGTGCACGAGCCGAGCGACATCGACGAAGTGCAGTCCCGTCGTTGGTTCATCGAGCAGATACAATGTTTTACCGAGCGATTTTTTACCTATCTCCGTGGCGAGCTTGACGCGTTGTGCCTCACCGCCGGACAGCGTGTTGGCGGGTTGTCCGAGGGCGACGTAGCCGAGGCCGACTTCGTCGAGGGCGTGCAGCATCGGCGCCATCGTCGGCACGTTGGCGTAGATCTGCCGAGCGTCGGCGACCGATAGCTCCAGGGCATCCGCAATCGACAGACCCCGCCAGCGAGCTTCGAGCGTGGCGGCGTTGAAACGTTTGCCCTGGCACGTTGGACAAACGAGGCGAAGCTCCGGCATCAGGGTCGAGGCGACGCGCGCTTGGCCTTGGCCCAAGCAGTCGTCACATCGGCCGCCCTTCACGTTGAAGCTAAAGCGATTCGCCTTCCAACCACGCAATTTTGCGACGCGCGTCGAAGCGTATAGTTTGCGCATCTCATCGAATAGCCCTGTGTAGCTCGCTGGATTCGAGCGCGACGATCGGCCCAACGGCTTCTGGTCAACCTCCAGCAATCGTTCGATCTGATCGATGCCGTCGATGCGGTCATGCGTGCCTGGCGTCGGCGCGAGCAGGCCGAGGTTTCGCCGAATTGCATGACAGAGAACGTCGCGGGCCAGCGAGCTTTTGCCCGAACCGCTCACGCCGGTGAGACAGGTCCAATAGCCGAGCGGGATGGCGGCGTCAATGTTCTTGAGGTTGTGATGGCGAGCGCCGCGGATGGTGAGCCAATCGGTGTTTTCCGCTTGCGGCTTAGCGCTCGCGTGTGATGATCCGAGCGCTAAGCCGCAAGCGGAAGAGGCAGAATTGACAGGCCCGCACGCTATCAGTTGCCCGCCCGCCTTGCCTGCGCCGGGGCCGATGTCGATCCGATAGTCGGCGGCGCGGATGACGGTGGCGTCGTGTTCGACGACGATGACGGTGTTGCCTCGCGCTTGCAAGGCCCGGAGAGCGGCGAGCAGATTTTCGGTATCGCGCGGATGCAGGCCCATCGTCGGTTCGTCGAGGATGTAGCAGACGCCGATAAGGCCGCCGCCGAGATGCGTCGCCAGGCGTGCTCGTTGTGCCTCGCCGCCGGAGAGGGTTGGTGCGGGGCGATCGAGCGTCAGATAGCCGAGACCGACGTCGCGCAGAAACGTGAGCCGTTGGCCGATCTCGGCGAGCAGCACGGCACGGGCTCGCGCGGGAGCGAAGCCCAGAGGTGAGGTACTCCGAACCGCTGGGATCCCAAGGGTTCGGAGTACCTCACCCTTGGGCTTTTGCATGATTGTCGCAAACCAAGCGACGGCGGCGTCCACCGTCATTGTCGTGATCTGGTGCAGACCCTTGTCGTGGAAGCGAACAGAGCGGACGTTGATGTTTAACCGCGCTCCGTCGCAATCGGGGCAGGTGACATAGCCACACAGCGTCAGCAAATCGCCGGCTTCGTCGTCGCCGAGTGCGATTTCGCTCCAGTGGCGTAGCATCACCAGCAAACCCGGGAACGCCGGTTGCGTCTTGTCCGTGCCGTTAAGTAATGCCGCGAATGCGTCGCTTGGCCAATCGGCGAACGGCGTTTTCGCATCGAGCGGCGCGAAGGCGTCAAGCAGCGGGCCGAACGGCTTCGCGTCCACCGTCAGTCCTTCCGGCGTCAGCTCGGCCAGGCGTTCGATGACGCGCTGCAGCGTCCACGTCATTTCGGGAATCAGCAACTTCGGATCAAACTGCCAAACCTGTCCGAATCCGGTGCAGCTCGGGCAGGCGCCGCGCGGCTGGTTGAAGTTGAAGTCGCTCGGCTCCAGCACCGGCATCGTGCGGCGACAACGCGGGCAGTCGTACTGTGTGCAATACACGTCGTCGCGCCAGTCGTCGGTGTCGATATCGGAAACGACGATGCGCCCGCCCGAATGCTCGACGGCGATGCCCAGCGATTCGCGCAACCGCTCGGCGATGTTCGGCTTCACGAGCAAGCGATCGACGATCAACTCGACCGTGTGCTTCTGCTTTGGATCAAGCGGCGGATTGTCGCGGATCTCGGTCAGCACGCCATCGACGCGGGCGCGCAGGAAGCCGGCCTGGCGGATGCGTTGGAAGTGGGCCTTGTGGTCGCCCGGTTCGTCAACGACGAGCGGCGCGAGGATCATGATTTTGCGGCCATCCTGCGCGAGCGTCGCATTGACGATCTCGCCGAGCGTGTGCTTGTAGATAGGCACGTTGCAGTCCGGGCAATACGGCGTCGCGAAACGGGCGTACAGCAGACGCAGGTGATCGTGGATCTCGGTAACCGTTGCCAAGGTACTGCGTGGCCGAGCCGCGACGGTGTTCTGTGAAACGCAGACGACCGGCGGGAGACCGTCGATGGCGTCCACATCGGGGCGTTGGAGTTGGCGGAAGAGTGCGCGTTTGTCGCCACGCAGGGTGTCGAGAAAGCGTCGGCGACCCTCGGCGTAGATCGTGTCGAAGGCGAGCGAACTTTTGCCCGACCCGCTCGGTCCGGTGATAACGGTCAGGCAATTGCGGGGGATTTGCAATGTCAAGCTACGCAGGTTATGCGTGCGCGCACCACGGATAGTTATCCATTTCTCCAAGGTTGCCATCGATTTCCTTGACCTCGAAAGCCGACGGGGAAAGGCTCTTGTATCAAACATTGGACGCCATGAGTCACTGTGTAGTTTACATGGTTTTCGCCCGTACAGATTCCGCCGCTTGCGGCTTAGCGCTCGCAAGGCGCCGCGCGAGCGCTAAGCCGCAAGCGGCAAAACGGGCTGGTATCATCCTTACCATCCCTGTTCGCGAAGATTCCCAGGGAAGCGGATTTTCTCAAGAAATCGGCTATGCGGTCCGATCCAAGTGAGGATACCCCGCGCTGCGTCCGGTCGATCCGCGTGCGTTCATTGGCAACACCGAGTCATCTATTAAATTCGAGGCAAATCCCATGCGGGTATTGTCCTGCATGATCCTGTTGGGGGTGCTGTGTGCGACAAGCACCGGCTGTTCGCTGTTCAAAAAGAACACGAACAATCCGACTCCGCCTATCGGCGGTGGTATTGGCGGAGGCGGCGGCGCGGCTCCCCCGAAGTTTCCCGATCCGCTCAATGCTCCGATCCCGACGCCACCGATCCTTCCCCCCGCCCCACCGGCACCGATGACGCCGATGACGCCGATGACCGGCAATAACCTCAACACGCCAACCATCCTCGCCGGCACAGTAACCGATATCAACAATCGCCCCGTTAGCAATGCTTATATCCGCTGGGTCCGGCTCGACGAACCCACCGGCGGCGCACCGATCGACATCGCCGCCGACGTTCAGGGCAACTTCATCATCCAGGGCGTCAAACCCGGTGCGGCCTATCGTCTGATCGCCCGCACCAAGCACGGCGACAAGCTGCTCGCAGGCACGGTGCTAACGAACGCTCCGAACGTGCGAGTCATCATCCCCGTCCGCGAGGAATTCGCCAGTGCCGACATCCCACCGCTTCCCGGCACACCTGCCTACGAAGTGCCCGCTGCAGCCGGCATCGCCAATAACAAGACGCCGCCCAAGAACACGAAATGGCAGCCCGCGCAAACTAAGGCGTTTGGGAACGATCCGTTGGTCGGCGTAGGCACTGCGATCAACCCGAACGATCCGCCCAATTTGCCCGCGACGTTGACGTTCCCCGTGTCGGATCCCAAGTATGTCCCTGGCATCGTCGAAACGCCGATGGATCGCCCGCCGTTGTTGAACATTCCCGGCCAACAGCCGCGCCCGAATCTACCGCCCGAATCGTTCCCCACCCTGCCGCCGATCGGCCCTGGCGGCGCGAAAATCGAAACTGGCCCAACGCGTGTGCCGTCGTGTGCATTCGTCGGCAAGCGTCTCGAAAATCTCGCGTTGAAGGATAGTAAGGGCCAAGTGTGGGAATATCGTAAGGCTAGCCAGGGCAAAATCGTTCTGCTCGATTTCTGGGGCACGCATTGCTTCCCGTGCCGACAAGTCATGCCGACTCTCGAGCGCATCCATCAACAATACGCCACGCGCGGCTTAGACGTGATCGGCATTGCGATCGAACCTGGCGCGGACGAACGCCGCGAAGCCGATGCCGTCAACAAGTTCTGCTCGTCCATGAACTTGACCTATCGCCAGCTCATGGGCAAAACCGCCAACTTCAATGCGGGCAACCAATTCCAGGTCACCGGTGTGCCCACGTTGATGCTGCTCAATCAAAAGGGCGACATCGTTTGGCATCACGTAGGGGTCCCTGATTCAGCCTCGCTCCATTCTCTCGAACGCACAATTCAGAATCTCGTCAACAACCGCGCGTTCTGATTTCCGCTTGCCGTTTAGTGCTCGCAACATGCGGTGCGAACGTGATCGTTCTAATCAACCACAAGCATTCTGTTATTCTTCGCACGGTAGAAATTGCCGCTTGCCCGAACCGCTCAAAACATTTCCGAGCCGCGACCGTAAGGGAGCGACCGACAGGATGCCGTGCGGTTTATGTCGGCCGCTCCCTTACGGTCGCGGCTCGGAAAAGCGTCAAGCTCACCCGTCAATGGTATACAATTACGTGGTTGGATTTAGATAACAGCCGTGGCCTTCGCGTGGGATATTTCGAGCGCTAAGCCGCAAGCGGAAATCAATGTGGATAACCTCATAAAACTGGCGTGCGTACTTTTCGTACTCGCGCTGTCGGCGATTGCCTCGCTTGGCCTATCGACGCCCGACGACATGCCGACCTGGCACAGCGATTGGGCGCGGGCCCAGCGCATCGCCCAGCGCGACAGCAAGCCGATCTTTGCCGTGCTCGTGTGCAAACACTGACGCGACGAAAAAGGCTTCGACGAACAGGTTGTTCGTCTCCATCCCGATATCCGCGCTATCGCCCGCGAATTCGTGCTCTTGCGCATCGGCAACATGCGCGGCGTCGATCTCGCCCTCATCGACACCGACTTTGACCTGACTTGGAACGCCTTATTCCTCACGCCGGAAGGCCGCACGCTCGGCCGCTTCGGCGGGCGCGACGCCGATACGCCGGCGAAATACCACACGCTTGCCGGGCTGAAGCAAAGCCTGACTGAGAACCTGAAGCGTTTCCGCGCGAGCGATCGCAAACCCCCGAAGCCGCTGATGCCGATTTACGCGGAGGATTATCCCGCCGCCGACAAGCTGCCCGCTAATGCTTGCATCCACTGCCATCACGTCAACGAATTTCGGCGTGAGTTCCTGCGCAGCCGCGATGAATGGAGCCTGGAGAATGTCTGGGTCTACCCGCAACCCGAAAACCTCGGCCTGACGATCGACCCCAAGCAAGGCAATCGCGTCACCCATGTGCAACCGAACTCATCGGCGGCGAAGGCGGGCATCAGCGCGAAGAGTCTGCTCACGCGCGTCGCCGGCCAACCGATCGCCGCGGTGATGGACCTGCAATACGCCCTGCACCAATCCCCGAAGGCTGGCAAACTCGAAGTCGCCTGGCACGACGGCGAACGCGAGCATCGCCAGATCATCACGCTATCCAACGGCTGGCGAAACACCGATGTCTCCTGGCGCTGGTCGCTCAAAACTCTAGCACCGAACCCCGGCATCATCGGCGACGATCTCGATGCAGACAGCCGCAAATCGCTAGGCCTCATGCCAAAGCAGCTCGCCTATCGCCACATGAACTTCCTGACGCCCGCCGCCCGCCACGCCGGCTTGCAAGCCAATGACATCATCGTCGGCCTCAACGATCAGGCACTGACGATGACCGCCCGCCAATTCGAGACGCACATCCGCCTGCATCACCGCGTCGGCGACGAGCTATCCCTTAACGTGCTACGCGGCAAAGCGAAGCTGAAGCTGAAACTGAAGCTGGGGGAATGATGGTTTTGCCACGGATGAAACACGGATAAATGCATAGGTGCCCACGTCATCGCCTCTCGTATTTAGCCGCGACGCGCCAGGAGGGCGAACTGGGCGTCGCGCGATCGCGTGGCGTGCCGTCCGCGCTCCGCTGGCGCGTCGCGGCTAAACAAGGGAGATTTCAAAAGCTTACTTGCAACCCGCGCCGGAATATCCGAAGATGGTAGTATGCCCGCGCCAACGACTGTCGATGAGTTTTTCGCACTCAGCATCAAGAGCGGATTGCTAGGGATGGACGCGGTGCGCGCCATTCAAAGCGACTGGTCGCGGTCCAGCGCCGACCCACATACGCCGCGCGATGCCGCTGACGCCCTCATCCAGAATGGCGTGCTCACCAATTTCCAGGCCGAGAAACTCGTCGCTGGCCGCTGGCGGGGCTTCATCATCAACGGAAAGTATCGCTTGCTCGAACGCCTCGGCGCCGGTGGCATGGGCGCGGTTTATCTCTGCGAACACATTCTCATGGGCCGCATGGTCGCCCTGAAGATTCTCCCCGTGCAACAGGCCGATGACCCGGCATCGCTTGAACGGTTTTACCGCGAGGCACGGGCGGTCGCTCGGCTCGATCATCCCAACATCGTCCGGGCACATGACATCGATCGCGACGACAAGCTGCATTTCATCGTGCTTGAATTCGTCGATGGCAGCAACCTGCACGACTTCGTTCGCCGCAACGGCACACTTGCGCCGGACCGTGTCGCCAACTATATCGGCCAGGCAGCGCTGGGTTTGCAGCATTCCCATGAAGCCGGGCTCGTGCATCGAGACATCAAACCAGGCAACCTGTTGCTCGATCGCCAAGGCAACGTCAAGCTGCTCGACATGGGCCTCGCGCGGTTCTTCCACGAAGACTCGCCGGCGTTTATCAAGGAATACGAATTCGGCTACATCATCGGCACGGGCGATTACATTGCGCCGGAGCAGATCGTCGATAGCCGAGTCGATATCCGGGCCGACATCTACAGTCTTGGCGGCACGATGTATTACCTACTGACGGGTAAGAGTCCGTTTCAAGATGGAACCAGCGCCCAGAAAATCATTTGGCATCAGGTGAGACATCCGAAGTCGTTGCGAGCGCTACGGCCCGATGTGTCGATGGACCTGGCGTTGGTGTTTGAGAAGATCATCGCGAAGGAGCCGAGTCGCCGATTTCAAACGCCGATCGAATTGGCGGAGGCGCTCGAACCGATCGGGCGTGGGTACGTCGGCCAGCCGAGCGCGGGCGAGATGCCGATATCGGTGCTGACAACGTGCCATCGTCCGCTGAGCCAATCAGCACACCCGACGGCCCCGCCATCACCGGGCACGAATCGCGACAACAGCGTGGTTCTGCTGCCGGGCACGCCGCAACCACGGCCGATCTCGACCGCGCTGCCAAGCCGCAAACAACCGCCGACGGGATAGCGGCGAGCAAGCGATCGGCTGTACCTCGCACAATAAAAAACGTCGAATTCCCTGACGGGTCAAACCATTTCCGAGCCGCGGCCGTCAGGGAGAGGCCGACGAATGCGCAAGGCCTTCTGTTGGCCATTCCCTGACAGTCGCGGCTCGGAAAGTCCGCAAATGCCACAAATACAACTGTGCGAAGAAAGTATTGGCGCGAAGCCCATTCGGCGTAAACTACCGCAGCCGATTGCCGCAATAGATGCAGAATCGCGTGCCCATGCGGTTGTACTTACCACACATGACGCACGGTGCCGTCGGTTCGGATAGAGGCTCAGCACACTTGGTGCAGAACGGGGTGCGAACTTTGTTTTGCGTCTTGCATTTCGCGCACGGCGACTCTTTCGTGACGCGCTGGGACGTCAAGTCCGTCTTGATTTCTTTGGCGGAGAAATACCGGTCATTGACATCTTCAGACATGTTGATGCGCAGCAAATCATAGAACCAGCGATATTGGGTGGGGATGGCCGGGCTGTTCTCTGTCAGCTGAGTTTCGATCTCCTTGGCGGTGTAGAATCCCTCTGGAGCTTTACCCGTGACGAGGTGATACATCGTCGCGGCCAACGAAAACAGATCGCTACGTGGCTCCGGTTTGCCGACGATCTGCTCGGGCGGAGCATAACCTTCCGTGTAGACGCGCGTCTTGCCTGCCGCGCGTTCCTTGGCGGTGCGGCCTAAATCGCGGGCGGTGCCAAAGTCGATCATCTTGATCGACTTTTGATCCTCCAGCAACATGATGTTATCCGGTTTGAGATCGCGATGGATCAACGGCGGCGACAGTGTGTGCATCGTATTCAGCACGTCGCACACCGCTTTACCCCATTCGATCACGAGCGGCACAGGGAACGGCTTGCACTCGTTTGCCTCCATAATGTCGAGCAAATCCTTGCCCTTGATGAACTCCATCACCAAGTGCGCGGACTGGCCTTGATGGATGAAATCGTAAATTCGCGGCACGATCGGCACGTTTTCGAGAGCACGCAGGATTTCCGCTTCACGACGGAAAAAGTTGAGGCGGATGGCGAACTCCTGCGGATCGTTGCCGATCATGTCTTTGACGGCTACCGGTCGGTCCCCAGATTTCGTATCCACGCCGCGATAGACAGCCCCGAAGCCGCCCATCTTTAGCAACTTGTCGAGCCGATAACGACCATGCAGAAGCGTGCCGCCGGCGATCGGCAGAGGGTTCGAGCAGCGCACACAGTTGCGTTCGCCCGGCGAATTGGCGACGCCGCATGCGGGATTGGTACACAAGTTCGGCGGCCCCTCCGGCTCAGCGGGGCCGGTGTCCGATTGCAACATGAAGCCGCAGTCCATGCAGGCTACAGCGCCTTCGTTGAGCGTCGAACCGCAGGCCAGGCAGGTCTTCGGCGAGGACGCACCGCCCGCCGGCACTGCGCTTGGCGCCGGTGTCGCAGCCGGAACCTGGAACGCGTTCTTGCAGGTCGGGCACTGCACGCGCTTGCCGACGGCGTTATCCGGAACCTGCATCGATTTGCCGCAACCGGCACTCGGACATTTGATGATGATTGGCATAGAGGAGTTGTCAGTTGTTAGATGTTAGTGTTTTCCGCTGTTTTTCATGTCCGAGCCACGCACGAAGTAAGCGGTTTGAATTACCAGGAGCCGTGTGTCTTCAAAACCACTTACTTCATGCGTGGCTCGGACATGATTGAAGTTCAATCCTTGCGTTTCGCGCGTTCGTTGAAGCGTATCAAGCTTTTGCCCATGCGAATGAGGTCGCCTGTCTTGAGTGGGGATTTTCCTGCGACTTTCTGCTCGTTGACATACGTGCCGCCGGGCGTTTGCAAATCTTCGATGAAATAGCGCCCGCCTTCGAGAACGATGTTGGCATGCGCCTTCTCGACGCCGGAGTCGCCGAATAGGGCGATGTCCATGCCCTCAGCTCGGCCAACGGATGTTTTCTCCTTGGCGAGCAGCATTTCGCGTCCAGGGCGAAAGCCGGCTTCGACTTTGACCCAGGCTTCCTTGAGGAGCACTTGGGCCACCGCGATGAGCAATCCGATGCAAGCGCCGATGGCGATGAAGCCAATGGCGGTCGGGCTCCAGAGTAGGCTGGGATCTTTGTCGGTGAAGATTTTGCCGGCCAAATATTGCAGCGAGGCTGCGATCGACCCGCCCAGGATCCCGCCGATCGTCCCCCCAGTGAGACACTTGGCGACCTTTTTCACCGCCCACCCGACATCCTTCTTCCTCGCAAAATTAACGCCGAGTTCAAAGAAGCAGATAGAAATGCCCACCAAAAAGCCGACGATCGTGTATCCAACGATGAATGTCAGACTGGAGATAACTGCCACGTTTTTTAGGAGTTGATACAACGATCCACCGATGGCGGCGCCGATCATGCCCGCGAACGTGCCGAAGAATACGGCTGCCATGACACGCATCGCAACCTGGCCGAACTTGCTCAGCGAGAGATTGAAGATGGCATCAAGTAAGGACAGCCCAAGTGCAACGCAAAGCCCGAGAAATCCGCCGAATATACTATCGCGAAGGATGGACATCGCGGCACCGCTGGTCTCGCCAAGGAATGACGCGGCAATTCTACCGAGCACCCAGCCGAAAAACCCGGTCCAGGCGCCGACGATGAAGCAGTAGTACACGAATAAACGAAACGACATGGACCGCTCCAAAAAGCCGGGCGGGGGAACTTCATTTATAGTATTAGAAAGGTTCGATCTGGTCCAAGCTGAGTAAAAAAGCGCGTACCGTTAATGCGACGTTGGCGAGCCTAGCCGCGTAAGCGGCAGGTTGACTAACCCGCAAACCTGCCGCTTACGCGGCTAGGCTCGCCGTCCTGATTATTCGAACCTCAACAGGAGCCTCGCATGCAACTACCATCGCTTACTGAATTGGACACCGCCGCCGCGTGGCTTTGTCCGCACGTTTCGCCAACGCCGCAGTACGCCTGGCCAATCCTCGGCCAGCGATTCGGCGCGACGGTCTGGGTCAAGCACGAGAACCACACGCCAATCGGAGCATTCAAAGTTCGCGGCGGCCTCGTTTACTTACGCGACTTCCGTCGGCGTTTCCCCGACAGTCCCGGCGTCATCGCCGCGACGCGAGGCAACCACGGTCAATCGGTCGCCTTCGCCGCCCGTCAAAATAATGTCCGTTCCAAATTGATCGTTCCAGAAGGTAACAGCCGCGAGAAGAACGCTGCCATGCAAGCGTGGGGTGGAGAATTGATCGTGCATGGCCATGACTTTCAGGCAGCGCTCGAATACGCCCAGCAGATGGCCCATGACGAAGGCTGGCATTTTGTGCCGTCGTTTCATCGCGATCTCGTTCAAGGCGTCGGTACTGCCTATCTCGAACTGCTGCGTGCCGTGCCCGACCTTGATACGCTCTACGTGCCGATCGGCCTCGGCTCTGGCATCTGCGGCGCGATTGCCGCACGCAATGCGCTCGGACATCGCGCGAAGATCATCGGCGTCGTCGCGGACGGAGCGCCGTGCTATGCGTTGTCGTTTGAGCAACGCCGAGCCGTGCCAACGGATCGCGCCGACACGTTCGCCGACGGCCTCGCGTGTCGAACGCCGAACGTAGAAGCACTGTCGATGATCTGCGTTGGCGCCGAACGTATCGTCCGCGTGACCGACGACGAAATCGCCAAAGCCATCCGCGCCTTCTACCAAGATACGCATCAGCTGGCTGAAGGCGCCGGCGCCGCGGCGCTTGCGGCTGCATGGCAGGAAAAAGATCGCTTGGCCAACCAACAAATCGCCGTCGCTTTGACCGGCGGCAACATCGACCGCGAAATCTATCGCTCTATCCTCGAACGGGAGTAGTCTCATGCCGACCGTCTTCATCCCCGCCGCTCTCAGGCCGATGGCGCATGGCCAGGATTCCGTCACGCTGGATGGGGACACCGTGGGCGAACTCGTCGACGCGCTCGACCGACGCTATCCCGGCATCAAAGCGAAGCTCTGCCAGGGCGACACCCTACGCCCAGGACTGGCAGTCGTCATCGACGCCCAGCTCGCCCGCAGCGGCCTCGGCGCGGACGTGCCCGAACACAGCGAAGTCCATTTCATCCCCGCGATCGGCGGTGGCGCATCGTTCCCGACGCCTGATTCCTGACAATAAAAGAGCCTCCCCTGCCGGGTTGCTCGTTGGTGTGCTTCAAGAAGCTGAACTGTTTATTGATGGATGGAAGAGATGGTTACACGGGGAAAAACGGGGACTCGCTTCCCGCTTCGCCCCGCGCGTACCGCAGGGTAGGACTGCCCGACAGGCAGAGACTCTTTGTACAAGACGCCGGAACTCGCTTCCGGTTTCTTGTACAAAATGTAATAGAGCAATCGGGATGCCAATCGTTCGATTCATCGGACGTTAATAACAAAAACAATCTAACTGCCGTTTTTATCGTATGTTATGAATCGATGATTCTTAACTCGCCGAAGAAATCCGCAAGGGAGACGACAGGAGCTTACACGACGTCAATGCGAAATTGCGTTGTTTCGCATCAGAAGCGCGACGCAAAATCATGCGCAGTGTGGAGGATTGCAGCATGATCGCGAGATCGTGGATTTCACGCTTCGCCGCGAATGGCTGTCGTAAAACGAAAACGGTCGAATCGTGTAGAAACACGCTTCGACCGTTTTCACATCAAACTCGCCATGACCTGCGAGCAATAATTATTTATTTACCGGGTAACTTCCGTCGTCTCCAATTCCGCGATCTCACCGGACGCTTCAAACTCGAGCTTCTTCTCGCCGTCGACTTCAACGACACGGACGGTGACCAGCGTCTTACCGGCGAATTCACCGCGCAGCAGCCGGTCGGCCAACGGGTCTTCGAGCATATTCTCGATCGCCCGGCGTAGCGGACGGGCACCGAAATCGAGGCTCGTGCCTTTTTCGATGATCACGTCCTTGGCTTCGTCGGTCAGTTCCAGAGCCAATTGTTTGTCCTTCATACGCTTGCGGACCTTGCCCAACTCGATGTCCACAATCTGCTTCAGATCCTCCTTGACGAGGCTGCGGAAGACGATGGTGTCGTCGAGCCGGCCCAAGAATTCGGGACGGAAATTCTTCTCCATTTCCGATTTCAGCACTTCCTTCATTTTCTCATACGTTGCGGTGGCATCCTTGGAGCCGAAGATATTGAAGACCTTTCCCCCAGCGATCTCGGCGGCACCAATGTTTGTCGTCAGGATGATGATCGTGTTCTTGAAATCGACAGTTCGGCCGACGTTGTCGGTGAGCCGGCCCTCCTCGAAGATTTGCAGGAGGATGTTCCAGACATCAGGGTGTGCTTTCTCGATTTCGTCGAGCAGCACAACGCAATAGGGCCGACGGCGGATCTTCTCGGTCAACTGGCCGCCTTCTTCGTATCCGACGTAGCCCGGCGGGGCGCCGGTGAGTCGGCTGATGTTGTGCTTTTCCATGTACTCGGACATGTCAAGCGCCACCAGCGCGCTTTCGTCGCCGAACATGAATTGCGCCAGGCGTTTCGCGAGCAAGGTCTTGCCGACGCCGGTCGGCCCGGCGAAGATGAAGCAGCCGATCGGACGCTTCGGATCCTTCAGCCCGGCTCGGCTTTTGCGTACGACCTTGGCGATCGCGCAGATCGCCTCGTGCTGGCTAATGACGGTCTTGTGCAATTCGTCCTCCATCGCCAGCAGACGTTTCGTTTCGTCAGTGCTGATACGCACAAGCGGAACGCCAGTCATCTTGTTGACGACTTCGCGCACGACCTCGGCATCGACGACGCCATCAACTTCCTTCGACTTATCACGCCAATCCTTGGTGATAGAGTCCTTGCGCTTCTTGAGCTTGTCGGCCTGGTCGCGCAGATGCGCCGCCTTTTCAAAGTCTTGCTCCGCGACGGCGGATTCTTTTTCCTGATTCAGTTTCTCGATCTGAGAATCGAGTTCCTTGAGATCGGGTGGTCGGGTCATCGCCCGCAGTCGAACGCGGGCGCCAGCCTCGTCGATGACATCAATTGCCTTGTCAGGCAGGCAGCGCCCGGTGATGTAGCGATCCGACAACTCAACGGCTTCGACCAACGCTTCGTCCTTGATCTGCACGCGGTGATGTGCTTCATAACGATCGCGGAGGCCCTTGAGAATTTCCACCGCTTCCGTGCTCGATGGCGGATTGACGATGATCTGCTGGAATCGGCGCTCGAGCGCGCCGTCTTTTTCGATGTACTTGCGGTATTCGTCGAGCGTCGTCGCACCGATGCACTGGATTTCGCCTCGCGCCAAGGCGGGCTTGAGCACGTTAGACGCGTCGATAGCACCTTCCGCGCCGCCGGCGCCGACGAGCGTGTGCAACTCGTCGATGAACAGGATCGTGTTCTTGGCCCGGCGAACTTCGTTCATGACCGCCTTGATGCGTTCTTCAAATTGGCCACGGTATTTCGTGCCGGCGACCATCATGGCGAGATCGAGCACGACGATGCGGCGGTCGCGCAGGAGCTCGGGGATGCTGCCATCGATGATCATCTGAGCGAGGCCTTCGACAATCGCGGTTTTTCCGACGCCGGCCTCGCCGAGGAGCACCGGATTGTTCTTGGTGCGTCGGCTAAGGATTTGCACGACGCGTTCGATTTCGGTTTGCCGACCGATGACCGGATCGAGTTTGCCGGTTCGAGCAAGCTCGGTAAGGTCGCGGCCGAACGAATCAAGGGCCGGGGTTTTGGACTTCGTTTTGCTACCGGAGCGTTCCCCGCCGCTGCCGCTGCCGCCACCACCGCCACCGCCACCACCGCCACCGCCAGAGGTTTCACTGGATTCCATGTTATGCCCCAACAGATTGAGTACTTCTTCTCGGACGTCTTCGAGTTTAAGGTTCAGGTTCATGAGAACTTGAGCCGCCACTCCTTCTTGTTCACGCAACAGGCCGAGAAGTAGGTGTTCCGTGCCGACGTAATTGTGATTGAGGTTGCGAGCTTCGTCAATCGAGTATTCGATTACTTTCTTGGCCCTGGGCGTCTGGGGCAGCTTCCCCATGGTCACCATATCGGGACCTGCCTGGACGATTTTTTCGACTTCAAGGCGTATTTTTCGCAAATCAATGTCAAGATTTTTCAGGACATTGGCCGCCACGCCCGTACCTTCCTTGACGAGTCCGAGCAGAATATGCTCGGTCCCGATATATTCGTGGTTGAATCGCTGCGCCTCTTGATTGGCGAGCTGCATCACCTTTCGGGCCCGATCCGTAAATCGTTCGTACATCGGCCGATCGCTTTCCGCCATGGGTGGACCGCTTTCTATGGAAGAAAAGCTCGACCCCGCAGGATGTCGCCTAACGTCCGTGGTGGATGCGTGGGGTTATCTCTCTAATGAGAGCCACGAAACCTTTTGATGCCAACATGATCCTCACAGAATTCTATGTTCAGCCAAAAAACAAATCAAGTCGGATAGATACTTCCCCAATTCCGCATCCACGCGATTCTCGCTCCATCTTGTCCAAACGGCACAATCGGAATGGACGGCGGCATTGTTCAGCCGCTCGCCTTTGGCGAGCGCTGACGTGAAACCGCGCAAGATTGTGTCCGCGCTCGCCAAAGGCGCGACTCAACAAAATTCTTGCCTATGGGGCCAATGTCTGTTACAATCCCCTCAGTCCCCGCGCCGCATTGATGGGGCGTCATAATAACGGCGTATGAAAGGCATGGCTGACCACAAACTTCGTCAAACGATCGCCCTCGAAGCGGCTCGCCTCATGTACGAGCGCACCGAAACCGAATACTTCACCGCCAAACGCAAAGCCGCCAATCGGCTATGTCGCGGCAACGTCAAACCGTCCGATCTCCCTTCCAACTCAGAAATCCGCGACCAAATCCAGCTTTTCGCTCGCCTGCACGAAGGCGAGCGACGCACTGCCAACCTCAAGGACATGCGCCTCGCCGCCCTAGGCATGATGCGACTGCTCCGCGCGTTCAGACCCCGCCTCATCGGCAGCGTGATGACCGGGCACGTGCGCAAAGGCTCCGACATCGACTTGCACGTCTTCACCGACAGCGCGGGACTTGTCACCGATCTGCTCGAAAACGAAGGCTACCAGTACGAACTCGAACGCAAGGCGATCACCAAACATCAAGAATCGCGAATTTTTACGCACATTCATGTTTTCGACCGCTACAACTTTGAACTAACTGTCTACGCGGACGACCAGGCCCACTACGTCTTCAAAAGCTCGATTACCGGCAAAGCGATCGAACGCGCATCGATCCGCGAGTTGGAAGAGTTGCTGTGCGCGGAATATCCCGGCCTCGATCTCGAAGCGGACCTGGAGAGCCAAACGGTCGATGTCGATCCGCTGATGTTGTTCCGCATGCTGCTTTTGCCCTTGGAGAACGTGCATCAATCGGGCAAATACCATCCCGAAGGTGATGTGCTCTATCACCTGCTGCAAGTCTTCGAGTTGGCTCGCGATTGCCGACCTTATGACGAAGAATTCCTGCTGGCAGCGTTACTGCACGACATCGGCAAAGGCATCGATCCCGGCGACCATGTCGGGGCAGCCCTGTCAACGCTCGAAGGCCTCATCACTGAGCGCATGCAGTTCCTCATCGCCCATCACATGGACGCCCTCGCCTACAAAGCCGGCACGCTCGGCATACGCATGCGCCGGCAACTCGAAGCATCGGAACACTTCGAGGACCTGATGCTCTTGCGCGAACTCGACACGCAGGGCCGAGAACGCGGCGCAATAGTCGGCACCGTAGACGAGGCACTTACGTATTTGCGCGAGCTGGAACGCGAGAACGAAGGCTGAGGCGAGCTTAGTGCTCTGTCACAGCTTCAATGTAGGATGTTTGGTTTACGAGCCGGAAGCGTAAGCGACGGTCTGGCATAACCATCCGTCGCTTACGCTTCCGGCTCGTACCCGATATCTTAGTGTTGACAGAGCACTAATCGCGTAAGCGGCAGGTTGATTCGGCGGCGATGTCGAAAACAGATGAAACGCCCTTGAATTGCCGGAGACCGCGTGCGAGAATGGCGAAGGATGTTGCGAGGGTTATACGGCAGTCGGTCAGACCGCTTATCCTCCGGGCTAAACACCATGAACCCACGACTACCAATTTGGTCTCAGGCTCTAGCGATCGGCATCCTATCCTGCATCTTCCTCGCTACCTATGGTTACGTGTGGAATCTGGAACTTCGTGCATACGACCACCGATTGCAATATGGAATTGAAGATACGACCTACAAGACGCTCCACTACAGGATTCCATCGCTCATTGTCTATTTGGCAGCGCGATTTATTGGGCGCTATGTTTTCTCCTCCCAAAGAACGCCCGCTTGGCATCCACTGTTTTGTTGGCTCGTAGTGATCTTCGTGTTTCCAGCAATACTGGCGCTCCTCGCTGGAGCATTTGTGCCAGCAAAACAAAGACTCCGCGGCGGTGGTGTGGCGTGCCTGATGCAATCGAATGCCGCCGGAGGAGCGTTCGGCGACGTGACTGGCCTTTCCAACGATTCTGAAAGTCGCCTGGCCTCATGAGATATGCGATGATTCCTGACTCTTTGCCCGCAGTCGCGATTCCACTTAACAAAGCCAAGATAGTGCTTTTGTGTCTTGGGTCCTGCGCATTCGTTGGCGCCGGCATCTGGATGTGGCACATCGCGGAAACAGCGTCCACGCTTGATGCGATCTGGTTGACAGGCGTGGGTTTGGCGAATGTGTCTTTCTTCGGGCTGTGCGGCGTTTATGGCCTGCTCAAACTTTTTGACTTTCGCCCAGGCTTGACCATCGACGCGGAGGGAATCGTTGACAACTCAAGCGCTGTTGCCGTTGGTCGAATTCCTTGGAACGACGTGAAGGGATTCAGAATCTGCGAAATTTCAGGCCAGCGCTTCGTCGTCATCGAAGTCTTCAACCCAGAGAGCTATTTCAAACGAGGTGGTTTCTTCGCACGAATGATGAACGCGGCGAACAAGGACCTTACAGGCAGTCCGATTAACATCTCATCCAACTCGCTGGCGGTAAATTTTGACGAACTCGTGCGTCTGTTGGCTGAAGCATTTGCGAGATCAACATTGTCGCGACCGACAAAAGGCAATTTTCCGTCGGAGGCTGAAGCGTAAGCGAGGCATTCAGGCCGCCTCGCTTACGCTTCAGCCTCGGAAATCATCTTTTGGCGGTGGCGTCAACATTGTCGCCTGAGTCAGCTGCAGTCAGCTGCTGCACCACGAGGAAAGAACTGAACCGCCGGTTCATGCAATGCGTCAAGCACCGGCGTCGACGCACCTCCAACTTTCGGACAGGATGCATTGATGCCTACCCCCCAAAAGCCGAAAGTCTACCGCGACGCGATCGACGAATTGGTGCGCATGTGCCGCGAAGGCCAAGGCCAAATCGGAGCCCGACGTGCCCGCCATGGCGTGTGGAATCCAAGCGCGACGACCGACTACCTTGCCGATCAACACGAGACAAATCTCCTTCTCGCTCGCATGCCAGCGGAGGATCGCGAGATTCTTGCGAATTTGCTTGCCAGTGAAGTTGTAACGGGCGTATTCGAGACACTGAAAGTGCTTGAGCAGTTTCAGGTATTGCCGTTTGAGGATGGTTACGAAGGTAGTCCGTTCAACGATTTCATCGGACGGCTTGCCGGCTGGGAATGGCCTGAGAAATGATGTTTGCCGATGGCTGCGAAAGCCAGCGAAACTCGCGGCTGGGGAACGCCCTTTCCGTCAATTCCGCGAAAACCGACCTTGACAACCCCCCTTCCCTATAGC
>SIAQ01000091.1 GCA_009697105.1 Gemmataceae bacterium
ATCCCTTCTTGATAAAATCCGGCCTCGCCGACACGCCGACGCCGATGCCTTGGTTCGACAACAAACCGCTACAGCTTGAGTTTAGTTGAGTAAGATAAATCACGTAATTCTGTTAGGCGAAGGACGTACCGTGGAAATCGAGGCTAGGTGACCTGATCGGCCCGTATACCGACATCCCAGCTCCCGATGTCTATACCGATGCCCGTACGATGGGTTGGGTTTACGACACATACAGCATGATGCATGTCGGGCACAACAATCTCGGCGTGGTCACGGGCAAACCACTCGGCATGGGTGGATCGCATGGTCGCGAGGAAGCAACGGCGCGAGGTTGCCTGCTCGCTGTGGAACGCGCGTTGGTGCGCGGCGTCGTGCCTGGCCGCGACGGTGTCGACGGCGCTCGCGTGGTGATCCAAGGTTTCGGCAACGCCGGCGCCAACGCCGCCAAGCTATTTCGCCAGGCCGGCGCAGTTATCATCGCCGTCAGCGATTCCAGCGGCGGCGTCTTCAGCGAGATTGGCCTCGACCTCACGGCCGTGCGTACCCACAAGACAACCACGGGCAGCGTCGTCAGCGCCGCGAACACCCAATCAATTACCAATGAAGAACTGCTGGCACTAAATTGCGATATTCTGATCCCCGCTGCCTTGGAGAACCAGATCCACGCGGGGAACGCCAACAAGGTCCGCGCGAAGTTGGTCTGCGAAGCCGCCAATGGCCCAACTACGCCGGCCGCGGATCGTATTCTGCAGGAACGCAGCATCCCCGTTTTGCCCGATATCTTGGCCAACTCCGGCGGCGTGTGCGTCAGCTATTTCGAATGGGTGCAGAACAACGAAAATGAGCAGTGGGACTTGGAGGAAGTGAATCACAAGTTGCGCACGAAGATGGAACGGGCCGTCGATTCGGTGATTGAAAAGCAAACGCAAATCAATCGCTCGCTTGACTCGGCCAAGGCAATCGACTTGCGAACCGCGGCGCTGATCGTCGCCATCGAACGCGTGGCCGACGTTACTCTGAAACGCGGCATTTGGCCGTGACGGGTTCGGGCGAATGTCAGAGCCGAAAGTGCAAGCGACGGTTTTCAGGAATCCGTCGCTTACGCTTCCGGCTTGTACTTTTGTCGCTGGTATCAATCGGGTCCCGAAATGCTGCGGCCGACGCGCACGCCGTTGCCGTGGGACGAGAGTTCGGCACGCGGATACCAGAGTGCGGGCGTGTCGTAATAGGGACGGAGATCGAAACGCTCATCATAGCAAATATCACGCGGATACATCGCATTGGCAGGGAACTCGTCCACCGACCAAACGTCAGCGGCGGCGAGCGATGCGATTACCAATTCCGAACAAATCCAGCGCTCGCGATCGAGTACCGTTCGGCCGAACACCTGTGTCATCACCACATGACTGCGCGGACGGAACGGTGTCAGTTGCAAAAGCAGCCGCGCGATCGCATAGGGCTTACCTTCCTGGGCTGCTGCGAAATCGGCGAGTTTGGCGCATTGTTCGGGATTCATCGCCTTGCGCGGTCGGCGAATCAGGATCGTGCCATCGAATTTTTGCAAGCGTGGTTCGAGGTCGAAGATGAAGACCTTCATTACCGCATTCGTACCGGCTTCGAGGATCGCGTTCGACCCGTCCGCCCGACGAAAAACAACGCCCGCATGCAACGGTCGACCGGTACCACAGCAGTGGTACACTTTCGTCGTGAAGGTACTGTGATCGTCGAAGAGGACGATATCACCGGGTTGCGGGTGATAGCGTGTCGGTTTTAGCGTCGTTTGTCGCTTCGGGCCGGAATGAATCTCCAGGAGGACGGACGGCCCCGACTCGACGGCGGGAGGATTGACGACAGCACAAATGCCGGCGAGGAATAGCCAATGCATGATCGTTCCTTGATACTTCTCTTGGTTGCATGGATAACCGCACGTATCCTGACTATCGGGCGTCAGCGCGTTACAATTGAGGCGAGTATTACGCCATTGTCAAATTCACTCCCGCGAAATCGGAACGAACGATGCAATTGGAACCGCTGGGCGATCAAGCCGTGTTGGCGTACTGCGAGGATGAGAACGCCGCCAGCGTTCTTGCGCGAGCCGTCCGCCACTCGCCGCCCACTTGGTGCATGGATGTCGTACAAGCCTATGTGAGCGTGGCCGTGTTTTACGATGGAGCAACCACCGATTTCGCCCAGGCGGCGGCGAGAATCGCTTCCGATTTCGCGCCCGTTGCCCACACGGCGCCGACCGACGGCAGGCTGATTACGATTCCATGCTGCTATGACCTTGGCCTAGATTTCGACCGTATCACCGCACACACGGGATTGAGCCGTGAACGCATCATCGTGCAGCACAGCGCGACGATCTACACCGTTTACGCGATCGGGTTCTGCCCCGGTTTTCCGTACCTGGGCTACCTACCGACGGAGCTGGCAGGAGTCCCTCGCCTCGAATCACCGCGATTGCGTGTCGAAGCGGGTAGCGTCGGCATGACAGGCAGGCAGACCGGCATTTACACCGAGGCTCGACCCGGCGGCTGGAATATCATCGGCCGCACGCCGTTGACGTTGGTCGATGTCGCAACGGAATATTTCCCACTCACCACCGGTGATCGCGTCAAATTTTCTCCGATTGACCTGGCCGAAAATGAACGGTTGCAGACCAGGCACATAGACGAACGGACGACATAGCGTGGCAACAGCCTGGGCTTTGATATGTACACTTCACGCGGTTTGAATTGTCGTATCAGTGGCACAGACATTCCTGTCTGTGTAAACCCCAGGCACAGACAGGAATGTCTGTGCCATCGTTCTATAAATCGGACAAGTCTAGCCGCTCAAGGTATAACCCCTTCTGGATAGGACTCCCAGTTTTTCGCTTTCTCTCTGTATCACTGTGCCTCTGTGGTAAACGTTGGAGTTAAGATGAGCGAGAAACGTCGGCTTATCGCAAGATTAGGCCTTGTCACCGCCACTCCACGGCACGAGGGAACCGTCGAGCACTTCCATTTGCTTCGGAAACATTCGCGCGAGTTCAGGGCTATGTGTGACGACGATGAGGATCGATTTTTCTTGGCGGTGCAAGTCAACGAGCAGCTTGCCGACGGTCTGGGCCGTCGCGCGGTCGAGATTGCCCGTCGGCTCGTCAGCGAGGAGCAGTCGGGGGCTGTGGATTAACGATCGGGCGACGGCGACACGTTGGCGTTCGCCGCCGGAAATCTCGGCCGGCCGATGGTCGAGGCGTTCCGTCAAACCGACGCGGGCTAACAATTCTCGAGCGCGGGGTTCAAGGTTTTCACCACCTACCGCGAGCGTCGGGACCAACACATTTTCAAGCACCGAGCATTGTGGCAACAGGTGATGATCCTGAAACACGAAGCCGATGGTGCGATTGCGAAATGCCGCCAGCTCTGCATCGTTCAAGCGAAACGGCTCCGCGTCGCCGAGCTTGTACACACCGGAGGTGGCGCGCTCAAGTGTGCCCAACAAGTACAATAGGGTGCTCTTACCCGAGCCGCTGGGACCGAGAATAGCCAGGGCCTCGCCAGGTTCGAGAGTCAAGTTGACATCGCGCAAGACGACGAGTTCGCCGCCGCGGGTCGGATAGGATTTTCGCAGATTTTGGACAAGCAAGCTCATGCAGCCATTTTCGGACACTGAAGCGCCGATTCAAGTGGCGTGCCCGTGTGAATGGTCCAATCGATGGATTATTCTTGGAAGATGTATGAAATGCGTTTGCCGTTGACATTGAGACGATCGAGGATGCCGAAGACATCAACGATCGGGCAAGCGATTTGTCCGATTCTTTGCTCGCCACTTCAGCGGATAGAGCCTAAAATCACTTCGCCGACCACACGGAACCCCCCTTCAAACTTCGGAGATCGTCGTCATGAGATTCACTCACACCTGTCTCGTCATCGGGCTATTGGCGTTCGCGCCAACCCTGGCGACCGCGCAGGAGCGCGATATTTACAACTACGTCGGCCAGGCGAAAGCCGGCAAAGACGTAAAAAAAATCGTCTTCATCGCCGACGCCGGTACGCACGGCGGCAAGGGCAACCACGAGTTTAAAGCCGGCGCCGTCTACATGGCCCGCGTCCTCAACGCACAGTATTCCAACGTCCACGCCGTTGTTTACAAGAGCAGCAATTGGCCCAAGGACGTCTCGCATGCCGACAGCGTCATTGTTCTGCTCAACCACGGCGGTAAAGCCGCCACCGACAAGTCGATCAAAGCCGCCGTCGAACGTGGCGCCGGGTTCATGGCGATCCACTATGGCGTCGAAGTCAACAAAGGTGAGCAGGGCGATAATTTCCTGAAATACATGGGCGGCTTCTTCGAGCCTTTTTGGTCGGTGAATCCGCATTGGACCGCCAAGATCGAAACGATTCCCGAACACGAAACAACTCGTGGCGTCAAGCCGTTCGCCATCAACGATGAATGGTACTTCCACATGCGTTTCGTCCCCGATATGAAAGGCGTCACGCCCGTGCTGTCAGCTCTGCCCGATTTGAAAATCATCAGCAAGAATCCATCCATGCGTGGCGGAAACGAAGCGGTCTATGAAGCGGTCAAAGCTAAGAAAGCCCAGCATCTCGCCTGGGCCTATGTGCGACCCGATGGCGGCCGCGGGTTCGGCTTCACCGGCTACCACAACTACAACAACCTCACCGACGATAGTTTCCGCACTCTGCTCTTGAACGCCGCGGCCTGGACGGCGAAACTCGACGTGCCCTCCGGCGGCGTCCCGACCAAAACGCCGACGAAAGATGAAATGGAAAAGCTCTATCAAGACGGGCTGCGGATTCCGTGATTCAATTCGGTTTAGCCGCTCGCCTTTGGCGAGCGCTGGCGCGACGTTTGTCAGTGAAAGCGAGATCGCCCACGCTCGCCAAAGGCGAGCGGCTAAACCAATGAATCAAAACGGAATATCGCTATTGCGATTGCTCGTTCGCCCTGTACCGAAGCCCATCGTGCCGGGGCGATCGAATTCCTTGCTGTTCGGCGAATGATCGTCCAGACCGCGCAGCAGGGTAACCGAATACTCCAGGCTGTTGCCCAAACACGCAACACTGATGACTAGCTCGGCAAGTGCGGCGAACGATAACCCCTCTGTGATCGTGACCCAGTGCTCCAGCTGGCCGTTCACCGCCAAATCCGGCAGCTTGCGGCGGAAATAGGCATCGCGGATCGAATCCGTCGGGGCCTCAATTTTTATGATCCGATCAAACCGCCTCGGACGCGAGACGATGCGACGATCCAGCCGCTCCGGATAGTTTGTCGTCGCGATGTTGATGACCTTGTTAATCTGGTGCGATCCGTCCAGCCACTGCAACAACTCGCTGTCACCATGCAGTTCGATGATCGAATCGATGTCCTCGAAGAGACAGATGACCGGACGATTCGGCTCGATCTTACGAAACACTTCCATACCGCGTGTTAGAAATCCAGGATGATCGCAGAACACGGCACAATGGCCCGCTTTAATGATGCGATGCACGACTTGATGCACGACGGAGCTTTTGCCCGAACCTTGCGGACCGTAAAGCAAATAGCCGCGGCGATGCAGGTAGCCATGCCTCTGAAAAATCTCGCCGAGATCCCAGAAGTTTTCGATTTCGAGGAGGATCTGCGCCGGCAGGCTGTCAGCGAAGTCGATAAGGTCATCGACTTGCAAATCGCGTGCTACAAGTTGCACTTCGCCAAATTGGTTGAGGGTACATCCGTAAGCGTTGGCGGGAAGCTGCGTCGCGGTGATGCCGCTGGTCTCGAAGACGCCGGATTGAACGACCTTCCACTGAATGGGCCGATTGCCGACTTCGCCGGGATAATTACCCGGTGGGCGGTAAAAATCACGGCCTTCGCTATGGGCGGTCTTATCGTTGACTTCAGTGCCAAACTCGTTCAAATCCATGGAAAAAACCACTCTTGGAGGGACTATGAAGAATTCATGATTTATTGTATGGTCGGCATGCACGGAAGCGCATGAAATCCGCACGGTCACGGCGTGATTCGAGCGATTCACAAATAGCCGTTCGTTTTCGTTTATACATTGAACGGCTAGACCTGTTCGATTTATTGAACGGTGGCACAGACAATCCTGTCTGTGCTTGGGGTCTACACAGACAGGATTGTCTGTGCCACCGATGCGACAATTCAAACCATGTGAAGAATAACCTTCGCGCAATGCCCTACGGCCGAAGCATTACACGGGCGCTAAAAAAGGGAAAGGAGCGATTGTCGGCAGCATCAATCTTGCCAAAGCGTGGCGAGCGGTTATGATAAATAAAGTCCGAAAAGATGGTGGGTGTAGCTCAGTTGGTAGAGCTCCAGATTGTGGTTCTGGCTGTCGCCGGTTCGAGTCCGGTCATCCACCCTTCTTTTTCATTTCTCCCGCAATAACAACCGCGCAAGTTTTGCTCTCTACGGCGTCCTCCTCCTGCGTTCCACGGTGTCTGTTCCTTCCTCGTTGGAAGCGTAAGATTAATCAACAGTCCGTATCCCGTGGCAAAACACCTCGCCACGACAACCCATTTCCTGTTAACTACGGACCATTTACAAAGGATAACGCCATGCGACGGATGTGCCTACTCTCCTTCTCTATGTTGTTCCTCGTCTGCCTCTTCGTCGGTTGTGGCCGAGGCAATCCCAAGGCCGAAAACAACGACCAACCTCTGGTGAATATAGATCCCAACATCAAGTTTGATCCGAAGAAAGCAATCGCCAAGCTCAACCAGGATCAGCCGAAAGTCAAAGGCGATGTCGATGACCCGCCTGCAAAGAAAGCGGGCGACCCACCGGCGTCTGTCGAGGACAAGCAGGAAAAATACGAAACCGCCATCGGTGAAGCACTGCTGGCGATGGCTGAGCGCAAGTGGGACGCCGCCTTGATCTCGCTCGAAACCGCCAAGAGTTTCGACGACACGGAGTTTGTTCGCAACGAAATCGCCAGAGTCCGCGAACGGCTCGACCAGGATGGCGCGACCAAGAACGTTGTCAAGAACATCGAAGCCGTCATCAACGATGGCAAGGCCGACGAAGCCGCCAAACTCGTCAACGACGCTCTAAAAGAATTCGGCGACGGCGACAACGCGGCAAGGCTCGTCCAGCTCAAACTCCAGGCCGATGCGTTGCAAGGCGTGCAAAACAAGGAAGACGACGACGCCCGCTTCAAACGCTTCAAAGCTGAGGGCGAAGCAGCGATCGCCGAGAAGAACCTGCGCGCCGCCGCGCTCGCCCTTGAACAGGCGTTGCAGGCGAAGAACGACGCCGGCTTGCAGACAACCTATGACGACATCCGCGACAAACTCGATCGCTACGATGCCGCCCGGAAAAAGGCAAAAACGCTCCGCAAGGACCCGACGCAACTCGACGAGGCACTGGAGACGTTAACCGCTGCCGCCATGGATTGGGACACCGTACAAATTCGGGCCGATATCGACGAAGTTCAACTCGCCTTGGCGAAGCGGCGCGATACCGTCAGCGTCGCGAACTTCGAGGTTCGCAACGACGTCGGCCTACCCGATGCCGGCGCGACGATTGGCGACGAATTGCTGCCGAGGCTTAAAACCAAGTACGACCTCGTCGAACGCGGCCAGGTTGCGAAAGTTGTTGCCGAACTGAAGCTCGAGAAAAACTTCGCCGACGACGCCGATGCCCAACAGCAGATCGCCAAGCTCGCGAAAGTGCGGTACTTGGTCGTCGGTAGCGTCAGTCGGCTCGCAGGAGTGACGGTGCGCGCCCAGCTCATCGACATGCGAACCGGTCTTGTCGTGCAGACGGCAAAGGTCGTCGGCGCCAACATTGACGAGGCGATGAATCAGCTTCCGGATCTCGCCAAACAGCTCTTGATGACCGATGACGAAAAAGCCCTGTTCGATCAAGAGATGCAGCAGAACGTGGCGAAGAAAGTCGCTATCGTGGCGGAGAACGCCGTCGTCCCCGCCGCACCGCTGCCGCCAGAGCCCGGCGCGGAAATGATCGCCCCGCCGGCGATGAATCTGAACCCCGCGCCACCGGCGATTGAGGGCATCAAGGTTGACGTGTTCAAGAACTTCGCAGCGCAACCGGCTGAGTTCATCGCGCCGCCCGCAGCCCCGCCGGAACCGATGATGCGTAATCGCCTCGTGTTCGCGGCCGTCGAATTGGGCGATGATCTCGTCCGGGCCGGGCGCGTTCGCGACGCCCTTCGCCAGTTCGAGTTCGCGCTGGTGCTGGCGCCGGACAACTTCGACATCCGCTTGCGTCTGGAGCGTGTCCGCGCCGTGGCACCCCCGGCTCCGGTAGTCATCGTCATGCAACAGCCCGTGCTGTTCCGCCCGCGCATCGCCGTGCTGCCGTTCGTGACGGTCGGCAATCCGTTTGTCGTTCCGCCGTCGCTCAGTGGCTGGACGCCGAACCACCTCACGCCGTATTTCACTCATCGATATGATGTCGTCGATCCCGCCGAAGTCTACTGGTTCATGGGCCGCATGGGTATCACGATGCGTGATCTGATGATCGATCCCGACGCCCGACGATGGCTGGGCCGGGCCGTCGGCGTGCGCTATTTCGTGCTGGGCAATCACATCGAGACCGCCAGCTTCCACGTCAACGCCTACCTGATAGACGCCGAGTTCGGTTTCCTGCAAGGGCATGGCCACATTCATGTGCAGAATCGCATAGAATTGAGATTGCGACTGCCCGAACTCGCGCAATTGACGATGATGACGCCCGCCGAACGAGCAGTGTATCTGGCGGCCAAAGAGCGCCAGCAATTCGAGAACTTCGTGCGGGCCGGCAATCGCAACATGGACCTCGGCCGCTTTCGCGACGCCGTCGGCGATTTTGGGTCAGCGTTGCGCTTGCGACCGCAGAACGTACAGGTGCAGTTTCTCCTCCACCAAGCACGGGATCGCGCTCGCTTTCAGGAATGGGAATTGGCGCGTCGCCAAATGATCATGCAACAGCAAGCCGCAGCCGAGGAGGCCCGCCGCCGTCAGCTCGCGCTGGCGCGTGAAGCCGACGAAGCCAGGATTCGCTCGATCACGTTGGTAGCGAATCGCGATCAAAATCAGACGCGCGTCCATGTGCAACTGCGTGTCGATGCTCAGAACCAGCTTCTGACGCAGGCGAAGTACGCGTTGCAGACGAAGAACTTCGGCATCTCCGTCAACCTGTTCCAAGGTGCATTGAACCTCACGCCGCCGGCCCCGCCCACGACGGTGATTGTGCCGGTCCAACCGGCCGTCGTCTTCCAGGACTTCGCGCAGGCACGTGTCGAAGCCGAGCGACGGACTCGCCTGCGCGCTGCAGAACTCGCCGCTGTACGCGAGGAAACGTTACGCAAGGAGCGCGAGCGTCAACTTCTGGAATCGCAGGCCAAGCTCGAGGCCGAGCGCCAGGCCGCGGCGGAAAAGCTCGCCGCTGTTCGCGCCGCACAGAAGGCTCGCGACGATCAAGGATTCACCGATTCGATTGCCCAGGGCGTTCAGTTGCAGACACAGAACAAATATGAGGCCGCCCTGACCGCGTACCAAGGAGCACTGCGGTTTGCGTACACCATGAAGCAGCGTGAGCAGGTCAATCTTTACGTTGAAATTCTCTCGCAACGCCAGGCGGAGGCTCTGGCGAAATCCGAAACAGAACGCAAGGAAATCGAACGCAAGCTCTCGGTCGAACGCGAACGCCGCAAGGCCGCCGAGGCGATAGCCAAACAAAATGAGGAAAAATACCTGGCCGCGCTGGCTCTTGCGCAGAAAGCCCTGGCGACGCGCGAGTACGATCTTGCCGAGTCGCAGTTCGAGGAGGCTCGCAAGGTCCGGACGACCGATATCGTGCTGACGGGTCTGCGCCAAGTCCAGAAGGGCCGCACCGCTCAGCTTGCGGAATTGAAGCAAGCCGCCGAGACGCAGAAGAAAGCCGAGACGATCAAGCAATGGATCGACTCGGGCAACACTGCTCTCGATGCCAAGCAATTTACCGAAGCGGTGAAAGCGTTTCAGCAGGCACGAAAGCTCGCACCCGACAGCATCGAAGTGGTTACCGGCTTGACTCGTGCCGAGCAAGCGCGTGATCGCGTGCTTGCCGACGCGCAGACCAAAGCGACGGGATTGGAACGATTCCAAAAGCTGGGGAAATTGCTCAAGAGCGGGCAGGCGAACATCGCCGCCAAGCAATTTGAAGCTGCCGTCGCCAACTTGACGGAAGCAGCGAGTCTCGACCCGGTTAACCCAGCGATTGCGACGGACCTCAAGAGAGCGATCGCCGGCCGCGATGGTCAATTCGCTGACGCCAAGGCCCAGGCCGCCGCCAAGGAACGTGCCGTCGCATATCAAAAATGGCTTGGCGAGGGCCGTTCAGCCATGGCGAGCAAGCGTTACCCGGAGGCCATCAAGGCATTCACCGAAGCACAGAAAGTCCTGCCTGGCGATAAGACGTCGAAGGATTATTTGCTCGATGCTCAAACTGCGAAGCAAGCCGCCGAGGACGCCGTCGTGACCGCAGCCAAAGCGCGTGCCGAGGAGCTTCGCAAAGTCGGCGCATTGCAAAAGTCGCTGGCTCTGGGCCGAGGCTTGCTTACGAAGAACGATCTCACCGGTGCCGCCAAAGCGTTGAACCAGGCCAAGGCGATTGATCCCGCGAACGCCGAAGTCCAACGCGCTCAGCGTGACCTGGACCAGGCCGTGCAACGTGCCAACTCAGAGGCGGCGTTGCAGAAGAAACGCGATCAGCAATTCCAGGCGTTGCTCGCCGACGGCAAGGCAGCGCTAACGGGCAATCGCTACGCCGAGGCGATCAAAGCTCTCTCTGGCGCGACGACACTCGTGCCGAGTAGCAAGGAGGCTCAGGACCTTTTCCGTCGCGCTCAACTCGAACAACGCGCCGCTGAGGAGGCATCGCTCAAGGTGAAGTTGCAGGACATTGTCATAACGGGTTACGCCGCATTGAAGGCGAAGAACTTCGACGCGGCCGAGAAGGCGTTTCGTTCAGCGAGTTTGGTTGACCCGACGAACCCGCAGGTCGTACAAGGATTGAAGGATGTCGCGGCCGGGCGCCAGGTCATCACGGACGAGAAGAATCGGATCGCTAACTTCAACGCTGCCTACATCGCCGGCAATAAGGCGCTTCAAGCGAAGAACTATGAAGGTGCAATCCAGTCGTTCCAACAGGCATTGAAGATCGCGCCGAACGAACCGAACACGATGAAGCTGCTCCAGCAGACCCAACAAGAGTTGAATTCAGCGGGCAAGGCGCAGGTCGCCTTCAAACAAGCGATGGACGCCGGCGACAAGGCGATGACGCTCAAGAGCTTCGGCGTCGCCATCAAAATGTACACCGAGGCGACCACGCTCAATCCGACCGACGCCCTCGCTCGGCAACGATTACAGCAGGCCCAGCAAGCCCTCGCCGACGCCAACCAGCAAGCCGCACTCGCCGAACAAAAACGCAAAGACGAATACGCCGGCTACCTAAAACTCGGCGATGCCGCGATGGCCGGCAAACGCTTCGACGAAGCGATCAACGCCTATCAAGGAGCATTGAAAATTTACACCAAGGACCCGATCGCCGTTCGCGGTTGGCAGGACGCAACGAAAGCTCTAAACGCCAGCAAGACGAAAACCCTGCCGCCGCCCGTAGAGCCCAAACAGCTTACGTTTGAGCAAGTGATGCAAAAGGCCGCCGGTTTGGAGAAAGAGCAAAAGTACGCCGATGCGATGAAGGCATACCAAGATGCGTTGAAGCTTCGCGCAAAGGACGCTGACGCGCTGGCGGGTATGAAGAAGAACCAGTTCGCGAATCACGTCGTTACCGGGCAGCAGTACCAGAGCAACGGCATGTTCATCGAGGCAGTCCGCGAATTTGAAGCCGCATCGCGACTGCAACCCAACAACGTGGCCGTGCAAAAATTGCTAAAGCAGGCGCAGAGCAAGAAGTAGTAGTAGTGAATTATCAGGCAACTCAAGCCCAGGGGTGAGGTACTCCGAACCCCTGGGATAAAGCCGCGAGTTCGCCATATCCCAGGGGTTCGGAGTACCTCACCCCTGGGCTTGAGTTATGAAGCATCGCCCGTCGTCGGTGGCGGCACCTCTGCCAAACTAAACTCCACCTGTACATGGGCCAAATCGTTCGGCGTCACTTCGAGATGCACGATGTCGCCCGAACGATTCGCTTCGAGCACGAATTGACCGCGCGTATCGAATACCGCCGCACGCTGCGGATCGCGCACGCAGCGAAACTCGGCCAGGCCGCTGTAATTGGCACACTCCAGGAATCTCGCCGTGACCGCATCGGCGACGCCTTCCTTATTCGCCGACGTTTCGATCAATCCGGGCATCATCCGCGTCAACAGTAAATTCGACGCATCAACGTGGAACAACCAACCCGACGTCCCAATATGCGGCGGCCCCTTCGTCGTCGGCACAATGCCGATCGGTGACGTAAAGCCCCACGCCGTCTGCATCGGCACCTCGCGATCGAATGCAATCCCGAAGTCGAAGGTCGTGCACTTCTCGCCCTCAGGGATGAGGATCACGTCCACCATGCGATTGCCCTGTTTCTGATGAAACGGCAAACCACCCGTGAGAATCGAGACAGTTATCGCACCGAGCCGAATGTCGAAGTAATCGGGCGTCTGCGGGCGCGGATGCGTGGTAATGTAGCCCATGCCGTTGAAGCCGCGAACGAGCGCCGCACGTTCGTCGCGCCAGGCGAACCGTGAGCCGAAATAGGCATGCCAGCCGTACCCCGCCGGCGGCTGTTGCGGCGTGATCTCGACACGCATCTCCAGAAGCGGGCGACCCATCCACAGGCGGAAACGCTGGCGAAAGTTCGCCAGGACCTGATCCTGCTCACCGAGCAGAACTCCCTCGGAAACGATCTCGGCGAGTGCCGGGCCGGACGACGTGACCTTGATCTCCTTCGACACCATTCGGCTGCCGGGATTGAAGACGAGCATCTGCCCGAGACGACTGACGCGGGTCTTGTGGTCGCGGATCGCTTTCAGGCCACCGGTCTTCGCGTCGATCTCGACCTCGAAAAAGTCGTTGCGAATCGTATTCGATTGCGCGTCGGCCGCCCGCATTTTCAGCGTCATCAACGGCGTTCCCGGCGGACCTTCACGAGGCAGCCAAGCGAAGCCGAGCGCGGGCACTTCGATCACCGCACGCATCTTATCCGCATCGAGCTGGCAGGCCTTCACGACGCCGCTGATCGGAAGCGGATGCCTCGCACCATCCAGTTCCAGCGCGACGCGCCGCGTGAAGCCGCACGGATTCAGGATCATGTACCCGGGTTGGTCAGGCTCGGATCGCGACTGCAAGCGATGGGCCAACGCGCTCGTTATTCGTCGCTCGGTCTCATCCAGGTCCGTGGGTGTTGTGAGCGTGGTCTCCGCGTTCATCTCGATCTTCGCCAAGCTCTCGGAAACGTTCAGCGTATCTCCCGAACCTGAAAGCGCGCGATGCAGAGCCGCGTAGGTCCAGCAGGCGTCGATGCGACGGCGCGTGCGATGGTGCTTCGCGAACATGCTGACGGGATCGTCGGCCTTGGCGGTGATGCGGTCGCTCAAGAAGTCGAAGTGAAAATCGTCAGCGGTCATCGTCGACGGATACTCGCTCGGCATGACCTCGGTCAGGTAGCGTGAGAACGTCGTCCACTGCCCCAACAGCGGCGCGAGGCGGGCCAGTTCCATCAAGTCGCGATGCCAAACCGCTGTCGGCTTATCGCGATGCAACAAAAAAACCGTTGCGGCCTGATCCTCGCGCGTCGTCTTAAACCAGGTATGGCCCAGGTTGAAATAGGTCTCCGGGCTGTCGGCGAATTTCGGCTGACGAGCGAACGCATCGACCTGCTTGCCATCCGGTGAGGGCCAACTTACCACAACATTGGAGTAGTGCGGCAATCCGCTGTTCTCGTCAAACGTGAGAAACAACGCCTTGGTGATTCCATTCGAGCTGAGAAAAAGCGGCAAGTGCGGGTGGTAGCCGAATCGCTTTCGGGCATAGACGCGGACGTCAACGCCGAGCAATTCCTTCGCTCGGTCGAGGCCATGCCGCAGGTTCCAAAGTTGCGAATCGATCGGCAGAATCGGGTCCTCACGCTCGACGTAGCCACCGCTCAGCACTTCGACACGCTCACCCTGCACGGCGTCGCGCAGCTCGGCGAATTTCGTCGGCGACTTCTCGGAAAAAATCTCCAGTGTGCGTGTATCGCTGATGACGTTCATCGGCACGCCCAGCTCCAAGGCAGCGTGATTGGCTCGCTCATCTGAAGTAGCGTCAAGGAACGAGACATCGAGCAGATGAATCGCGACGGGATAGAGCACCTCACGCGCCGACAACATCTTCGTCGCCGCCGCCACGAGGACCTCACGCCAATGTTTTGGCACCGGCGGCACTTCTTGCGGGATTGGCCCAGACTCGCTCGCGGCTTCGGATTCGACGGGCGGCGGATCGCCAAAAGTATCCGACGGATTGTCGAATATGCCGTCGTCGTTGGCAGTGTTTTCCGCAGGCGTGGGAGGTGCAGCTATGTTCGTCGGCGTATACGGCATGCCCGCAAGCAGGGCAACTGCGTGCTGCACGTCGTCCCAGAACGATGCCTGATCGAGGAGGTTCTCGTGTTCCATCGCTTCGGTCAGCGCAGCCAACATTTGATGGCCCCACGCCATCCCAAAGAACGGCCCCACCTCAGTCTCGGCACGCTCGATTCCTTCCTTCCAGCCGAACGCCGGTGCACCATCCGCGTGAAGGGCGTCGCGCAGATTGGCCAACGTTGCCGCGCGATCCGGCGTCGCTTTGAAAACGATCGAGCCGGCCTGCTTGACACGCTCGGCCCAGTCATCGGAAAAATAGCTCGGCGGTGTCTCCGGCAAGGCATACAGCATGCCCGATTTCGGCGTTTCGTGATCGTACGTCGTTTCACACCGCGGCGGCGCACTGGCCTGCCACATCACGGCGGGATGCCACAGCGCCGTAAAGCCGTTAAGCCACGCCGCCATGTCCTCGTCAGACAACGTCATCGCATATTGCGCGGGGAATTTGTAGGGGCTGAGTAGAATCAGTTCGTGGGTTTTCATATTAGTCATTAGTCATTAGTCATTAGTCATTAGTCATTCGTCGGTAATCATTGTACCCAGCGACGGTTGGATCGTCGCTTTCGAGGGCGAGGATAACGCACGCTATTCGCCGCAAACGAATGACTAATGACTAATGACCAATGACTAATGACCAATGACTAATGACTAATGACTAATGACTAATGACTAATGACTAATGACTAATGACTAATGACTAATGACTAATGACTAATGACTGCAGCCTCGCGAATAATGCCAAGAAAGTCCTCGACCTTGAGGCTTGCGCCGCCGACGAGGGCGCCATCGACATCCGGTTGGGACAACAGCGTCGCGGCGTTGTCGGGTTTGACGCTGCCGCCGTACTGAATAACGAGGGCATCGGCTGCGGCTTTGGTGCAAAGTTGGCCGACACGCTGGCGGACGAACGCATGAGCGTCCTGGGCCTGTTGCGGCGTGGCGTTCAAGCCGGTGCCGATCGCCCAGACCGGCTCGTAGGCGATGACGATCTTCGCAAGCAACTCCGCCGTGATATTCGCCAGCGACCCGGTGAGTTGCCTTTCGAGCACCGCTTCGGTCCGATTCGCTTTGCGTTCGTCGAGGGTTTCGCCGATGCAGAGGATCACCTTCAAGCCCGCCTTGAGCGCGGCATGCATTTTCTCGTTGATGAACGCATCGGTCTCTTTGAAAATCTGGCGGCGTTCACTATGGCCGACGATAACGTACTGGCAGCCGATATCGACAAGCATGGCCGGGCTGACTTCACCCGTGAAAGCGCCGTCGTTCTTTGGATAGCAGTTTTGCGCACCTAGCGCGACGGGCGACCCCTGCACCGCCTGGCCGACGCGCGACAGAAACGAAAACGGCGGACAGACGGCCACGGTAACGCTCGTGTCGCCGGCGAGCCCCTTGACGATGCCTGCCGCCAGCAGTTCGCCGGTGATGCTCGCGGTGTTCATTTTCCAGTTACCGGCGATGAATTTCTTTCGCATGTGATTTCCTTAGGTTTAGCCGCTCGCCTTTGGCGAGCGCGGGTGCGTTTTGATTTCAGAATTAATGTCAAGTTCACGCTCGCCAAAGGCGAGCGGCTAAACGAAAATCTATGAATCCGACAGGGCTTCGGGAATCGCCCAATCGATTTCCGCATCACCATTCTCGCGCAGAACCGAATTGACGCGCGAGAACGGCTTGCTCTCGAAAAACCCCGTCCGCGCGGATAACGGCGAGGGATGGGCCGACTCGATTATCGTATGGCGAGCGCGGTCGATGAGCTTCTTCTTCGTCTGCGCCGGCTTGCCCCATAGCACGAATATTGTCTTATGCGAACTATTACTTAGCTGCTGAATGATGGCGTCGGTAAACGTCTCCCAGCCTTGGCCGCGATGGGAGTTCGCCTCATGGGCACGCACCGTGAGGACGGCGTTGAGTAGCAGCACGCCTTGCTTCGCCCACGCGGTGAGGCAGCCGTGCTTCGGCGGCGCGATGCCGAGGTCGTCGCGCAGTTCCTTGAAAATATTCCGCAATGACGCCGGGATGGCGACGCCCGGCTGGACCGAGAACGCCAAGCCGTGTGCCTGGCCGACATCGTGATACGGGTCTTGCCCAAGTATGACGACGCGCACGGCATCGAATGGCGTGTGTTGCAAGGCGGCGAATACGTTTTCCTCGGATGGGAAGACCTGATGGGCCGCCCGTTCGTTGGAGAGAAATATTTGCAGATCGCGTAAATAAGATTTGACAACTTCGTCGGCGAGAATCGAGGCCCAGGCAGGCGGGAGTTCCATGGCGTTTTCGCTTTGCGTTTTTGTTTTACAGTGACGCGCAATGGAGCGCGGGACGATGTCCGCTTTCCGCTGCGCATCACTGCAAAACAATCGATCAGTACGTCTTCCCCATCAAATCCGCCAGCTTGCGAATCTGCTCCATCAACGATGCGTACCGCCCCGGCAGCAGCGCTTGTGGGCCATCGGACAGCGCCTTTTCCGGGCAGCTATGCACTTCGATATGCACGCCATCGGCACCGGCAGCGATCGACGCCAACGCCATCGGCGGAATCAAATCAGGCCGACCTGTCGCATGGCTGGGATCGACGATGATCGGCAAATGGCTCTGCCCTTTCACGTTCGGCACGGCACTCATGTCGAGCATGTTGCGCGTCGAATCCTCAAACGACCGCACGCCGCGCTCGCATAGCACAACATTCGGGTTGCCCTCCGCCAACACATACTCCGCGGACATCAGGAGGTCCTTGACGGTCGCGCTCATGCCGCGCTTCATCAAGACAGGTTTCATCGTTTGGCCAATCTCTTTGAGCAAGTCGAAATTCTGCATATTGCGAGCGCCGATCTGGAACATGTCGGCATATTTTTCGACAAGCGGAATCTGGCGCGGGTCCATGACTTCGGTGACTACCGGCATGTCGTGCTTTTGGCCGATGTCGCGCAATATCTTCAGGCCTTCCTCGCCCAGCCCCTGGAAACTGTACGGGCTGGTGCGCGGCTTGAAGGCGCCGCCGCGAAGGATGTTCGCGCCGGCCTTCTTGACCGGCCCCGCGATTTCGTCGAGCACGGCCAAGCTCTCGATCGCGCATGGCCCGGCGATCATCGCCAGATGCCCGCCGCCGATCTTGACTTTGCCGACGTTCACGATTGTGTCCTTTTTCGTAAATTCTCGGCTCGCAAGCTTAAACGGCTTCATGATCGGAATCACTTGCTCGACGCCAGGTATCGCCTGCAGCGGCTGAGCCTGGAGCTTGTTTTCATCGCCGATGACGCCGATGATGGTCCGATGCTCGCCGGCGGATACGTGCGGCTTCAGGCCGAGTTCGCGAATCCGTTCGATGACGTGATCGATCTCGGCAGGGGTGCTTCCGGGTTTCAAGACAATAATCATGAGGAATATCCAATCGGGTTCGGTCGTGGTCGCAATTGAAGTGATACGATACGGCGGATGAGTGGCTAGTGGTTAGTGGCTAGATGTATCGGTCTTCCGTCACTCGCTACTCGTCACTCGCTAGTTTCTGACTCCAAAAACGCTGCCGGGTCGGGCCAAGCTTCAGGCGTCGGATCGAGTGCCATCGTGGGGATCAGTTCTTCACAGATAATGATGGCACGTGTCGGCTCCGATGTCGTAGTCAACTCGGCGAAGCAGGCGTTCATCTCGCTCCAGAAGGCCGCGTTGTCGAGGCCGAGATGGCGGTCGCCGTAGCGCTTCATGTAGTCGTAGCTGGAACGATATAGCTTGGCGGCGCCGCGGACATTGCCGTTGCAGAAATGACACAAGCCGACCGCAGCCTGGATGAGGCCCTGATAAAATTGCTTGTCGGCGTCAAACGTCTCCATCCAAAGCGATTCCCAAACCTCGTGGGCTTCAAAGAAGTCGCCGCGATTAAAAAGCACGATTCCCGCTAAATAGCGAGGATCGTATTGCACTTCATCGGTGTTCATGGCAATATTATATCTTGATGTTCTCACAACGCATACCACTGGCCGACCTCGCGGACTTGTGCCGGCTTCTGCATCACAATCTCAGCGCAGGGCTGACGATTCATCGCGTAATGCAACAGCAAGGCGAGCGAGGCCGACGTTCGCTGCGGGCGCTGGCGGCGCGCGTGGCGGCGAGGCTGCGCAACGGCAGCAGCTTCATTGATGCTCTCGACAGTGAGCAGCATGCATTTCCGTCATTGTTTTTGTCGATGTGTCGGGTCGGCGAATCGACAGGACATCTCGCGGAGGTCTTTAGCGAACTCGAGAAATACTGCCAACTTGAACTGCAACTGCGCCGGCAATTTCGAAGCCAAATATTTTTGCCGATCGTGCAATTCATCGCGGCCGTGTTCATCATCGCAGGCGTGATCTTCATCCTCGGCCTGATCCCGCCGCCGCCAGGCAAGCCGCCGATGCTGACATTCTTTGGCTTGTCCGGTGGGCCGGGCGCGTTGACGTTCCTGAGTACAGTCGTCGGCACGCTGCTAACGGCGGCGACTTTCTATTACATCATTTCCAGCCTCGGTAGGCAGGCCGCCTGGGCCCATCGCTTATTGCTTCGCGTGCCGATCGTGGGCACATGTGTCTATGCAATCGCCATGGCGCGGTTCACGCTCTCGCTACGATTGACGCTCGATTCGGGGTTGCCGATCGCCCAATCATTAGAACTTAGTCTCGAAGCAACTGGCAATGCCCACTTTGCGAGCCGGGCGGACGAGGCGGTCATTGCCGTGAAATCGGGCAAATCGCTGCGATGTGCGATCACGGCGACGGAACTGTTCGCCGATGACTTTCTGGAAATCGTTGCCAGCGCCGAGGAGGCTGGGCGAGTACCGGAAATGATGCAGCATCAGATGAAATATTGGCAGGAAGAGGCGACAAGTAGAATGAAAACGCTCACCGGCGCCGCTGGCGGCGCGGTCTGGCTGGGCGTGGCGGGCTTCATCATCTGGGCAATCTTCCGCCTGGCGAGCGTGTATCTCGCTGCCCTGGGCGGGTAATGATTTTGAATTCCGCTTGCCGTTTAGCGCTCGCGTCGTGTCATGCGAGCGCTAAGCCGCAAGCGGCGATTACGGAACCCGCACCACCGTCGCCACCTCGCACAGACCCATCGGGCTGCGTTCGATCATTCGCAACCCGGTCGGCAAGTGATGCAACAACAACTCCGGCGAGCTGCGATGGCCAAACAGCACGACGCTGCGCGGATACTTCTCCAGTTCGACAATTAGCTTGGCCACATCCTTGCTGCGAAACGTGCGAAGGTCGCTGCGCTCTACACCGAACGCCACCGAATCGATATTGCGCGGGAAGCAATAAGCCGGCACGCTCGGATCGCTGCACCGAGCACGCATCTCCGCGGTGTTGCGCATCGGCGCGCGATCGGCGGCGTAGATCGGCACGACGAGCCAGTGCATGCCAGCCGACACAAGCCAGAACGCCGCGAACACGCCGATCAACGTGCGCGAACGATGCCAACCGGAGCGTGCGATGAAACAGCCCAACGCCAGGCACAACGGTGGAATCGCCGGCAGGATGTACGTCGGCAGCTTGCTGCCAGCGAGCGAAAAGAACGCCACGCACCAGAACGAGGCAAGCAGCAGGTAGCCCATCGCGGGACATCGGGCGTTTGTCTCCGCCTCGTTCGTCGAACCGAAGAACCTCGCCACCGGTTTCGCGAACAGCAGCACAGGCAAGATCGCCAGGGCGACGATCGGCACAAAGAACCAAACCGGCCGCACGTGGTCGAACGGCTCCACGAATCGCTGTACGTTGTGCTTCAACAAAAAGTATCGCACGAACTCCGGCCTCGCCAAACAGACCGCAACATACCACGGCAAGCTGACCGCGAGCGTCGTCGCCAAATAGACGCACCAACCGACAATTCCGATGCGCGATGACTCCCCCGCCAACCAGCGATGCACGACCAGCGTCGGCACGACCAATAAGATCGCGACGGGACCTTTCGTCAATACGCCGAGTCCGCACATCAGCGCTGAGGCGAACCACAGAATCCAATGCAACTTCGCGTCGCGCTGGGCCAGATACGCAAACAGGATCGCCAGCGTAATCCAAAGCGTCAACATGCCATCGAGCACGAGCAGACGCCCGACGCCGAGGAAGAACGGCGACACCGCTAGCAACAGCGAACCCCAGAATGCCGAGCGTTCACCGACCAACTGTCGGCCGAGGGCGTAGCTCGCCAGCACGGTTGCCTGCATCGCCAGCGCGGGCACAAGACGAGCGACCCAAATCTTGCAACCGAAAAGCGAGTAGGCAAGCATCACGCTCCAATAAAACAATGGCGGCTTGTCGAGGTACGGCTCGCCTTGCAACGTCGGCACAATCCACTCGTTGGCGAGCAGCATTTCACGCGGAATCTGGGCATAACGGCCTTCGTCCGGCTCGAACAAATGAAACGCCAGGCACGGATAGAGCAACAACCCGGACAGCACGAATAACCAACTAAACGAGCGAACATCGAATCGCGTCGGCTCCGCGGCACTGCCGCCAAATAGGACGTGCGTCCAAATCCACGGCAGCCAACCGATGAGGTGCGTTGGCGTTTCGACACGGGTGAATTTGCCCAACGTGGGTGCGTCGAATTCGATTCGGTTTGGCGCGTTGGTGGTGTGCATTTCGACAATCCAATTCTGTTTAGCCGCTCGCCTTTGGCGAGCGCGGGTGTGGCGTATAACGACGCTACGCACATCGCCGCGCTCGCCAAAGGCGAGCGGCTTAACGTTAACTTGCCAAAACTCCGCTGTTCAAGTCAATGCCGACTCACGCTTGAGCGAACGGGGCGAATTCGGTAAAATAACAAAGCATCCATCACGCACTGGAATTGGGGGATACGCGCCATGATTCGTTTGCTCCACGTTTTCGCCGCTGTGTTCGTCATTGCATCTGCCGCCAATGGGCAGGAGGCTCGCAAGATCGAGTTCAATCGCGACATTCGGCCGATCCTGTCGAATCATTGCTTCGTCTGCCACGGGCCGGACAACAACCTGCGCAAGGCGAAGCTTCGGCTCGACGATGAGAAGGACACCCACGCCAAAGTCCTCACCAAGGGAGAGCCGCTCGTCAGCGAGATGTTCACCCGGCTCGTCACCGATGATCCGCAGAAGAAGATGCCGCCGAAATCGAAGAAGCAATTGACGAAAGCGGAAATCCAACTCATCCACGATTGGATCGAACAGGGGGCAAAGTACGAGTCGCACTGGTCGCTGATCACGCCCAGGAAACACGACCTGCCCAAGATCAAGAATGGCGACTGGGTGCGCAACGACATCGACCGCTTCGTGCTCGCTCGCCTTGTGAAGGAAGGCGTCGCGCCAGCACCGGAAGCGGACAAACGCACGCTGATTCGTCGACTATCGTTCGACCTCGTCGGCCTGCCGCCGACGCCGGAGGAGGTCGAGGCATTCATCGCGGACACCAACCCGGACGCTTACGACAAGATCGTCGATCGCCTGCTCAAGTCAAAACATTTCGGCGAACGCATGGCAGTGCATTGGTTGGATGTCGTGCGTTATGCCGACACCGCCGGCTACCACAGCGATAACAACCGCGATGTTTGGATGTACCGTGATTGGGTGATCGAAGCGTTCAACATGAACAAGCCGTTTCGCGAATTCGCCGTCGAGCAGCTGGCAGGCGACCTGTTGCCGAACGCGACAAACGAGCAAAAAATCGCGTCAGGACACAACCGTTTGTTGCAGACGACGCAAGAAGGTGGTTCGCAACCGAAGGAGTACACCGCGAAGTATGCCGCCGACCGCGTGCGGAATTTCTCGACCGCCTGGCTTGGCATGACGCTCGGCTGCACGGAATGCCACGATCACAAGTACGACCCGTTCACGATGAAGGAGTTCTATCAGCTGGCGTCGTTCTTTGCCGATGTTCAGGAGACCGCAGTCGGCCAGCAGGCAGAGACACCGATCCTGACGCCTATGCAAAAGGAAAAAATCAAGAAGCTCGACGAACAAATCGCGGAGTTCATGAAGAAGATCGCCGCCCTACCCAAGGAAGAAGTGAAAGCGGCACAGGCCAAACTCGCGCAGATGCAGAAGCAGAAGGCCGCCGTGCAGAAATCGATGCCTGCAACGCTCATCACAACATCGGTCGCCCCACGCATGGTTCGTGTGCTGCCCCGGGGCAATTGGCTGGACGACAAGGGCGAGGTCGTCGCGCCGGCGGTTCCCGTTGCACTACATGCGATGAAAGTGGACAAAGAGAAAAAGCGTGCCAGCCGACTCGATCTCGCCAATTGGCTCGTTTCACCTGAAAATCCGCTGGCCTCGCGTGTCTTCGTCAATCGACTTTGGATGCTCTACCTCGGCCAGGGCATCGTCAAGACCGCTGACGATTTCGGCGCTCTCGGCACCTGGCCAACGCATCCCGAGTTGCTCGATTGGCTCGCGCTCGATTTCGACACCAACGGCGGCGACATTCAGCGGGCCATCCGACAGATCGTCACCTCCGCGACTTATCGGCAATCGTCGAAAGGCACGCCGGAACTCCGCCAGCGCGATCCTTACAACCAGTTGCTCGCCCGCCAGGGCCGATTCCGCGTCGAGGCCGAGTTCGTACGCGATAACGCCCTCGCCATCAGCGGCCTGCTTGTTGGCAAGGTCGGCGGGCCTAGCGTGAAGCCCTACCAGCCTGCGGGATACTGGCGCTATCTCAATTTCCCGACACGCGAATGGGCGAACGACAAGGGCGAGAGCCAGTATCGCCGTGGGCTGTACACGTTTTGGCAGCGAACATTCCTGCAACCAAGTCTGCTCGCCTTCGACGCTTCGACTCGCGAAGAATGCACCGTCGAACGCCCGCGCAGCAACACGCCGCAACAAGCGCTCGTGCTGCTCAACGACCCGACCTACGTGGAAGCTTCGCGCGTCTTCGCCGAGCGCGTCGTGCGATCACGCAAGAACACGACGGAACGCATTCAGATCGCCTTCCAGATCGCATTGCAACGGCAAGCAAACGCCGGTGAGGTGAAGGTGTTGTCCGATTTGTACGAGCAGCATCGCAAGCACTTCGACGCCAACGTCAAGGACACGCAAGCATTGCTTGGCATCGGCTACACGCCGGCGGCGAAGGAACTGGCCAACGCCGAACTAGCGGCGTGGACCTCCGTGACACGCGTGATCCTGAATTTGCACGAGACGATTACGCGAAATTGATCAAGTTTGTACAACGCTCCGCGTTGTTGATTCGACGACGCGGTCCGAAATGTAATTTTTGAAGAGCCTAGTGCCCTGTCCAGACTAAATTTTGGGATTGTTCGTATCGCCGATTTTTCGGAACCTCCACCTCGACAAGGAGGTTCCCATGAAAAAGAAATATATCGTGCGACTCACGGAAGAGGAACGGGCGAGTTGTGAAGCCCCAGTCAAGA
>SIAQ01000092.1 GCA_009697105.1 Gemmataceae bacterium
TTGAGGGAGAACATGGCAAAGGCCGACATCGCGGCATCGGCCATCGAGATGGTCGGCTGGCCGGAGCGGGAATCCGGGAGCTTCTCAAACCGATTCCGCAACAAGGCAACCAAAGAGTCAGCCGAGAGATGCTTGCGCGTCATCCGTGAGCTTTTCATGACAACTTCCGTGTTGTGGAGTCGAAAAAACGAACTGGTCACTGAATTTGGGCTTACGAAGAACCGTTACGTTTGTCCAGTATTTTGGGGCAGAAATGCAGATGCGGGAATTGCTGGGCGGAACCCAACTCGCCCAACCCCGAACATCAAACCGCCCTGGTGCATGACCGTACTTGCAGTCGCTCATTTTCAATACGAATCACGAAAGCCCGAAAGAACGAAATCACGAAAGGAAATCGAATGGGAATGCGCGCGGAAGTTTAACAAATCCTAACCTGTATTTTTTCGTTCTTTCGTCCCTTTCGTGATGAAGCATTTGTTTTCGTTGCAAGTGCTGTCGTGCACCCACCCCTAGCGGAGCGCACGACGCCACTTATCGAGAAAAAAATCAACCACGAACAACATGATCTGACGAATGGGATATACAATGCACGTTGATTTCCCAATGCGTGTTTTCTGTGATATTCGTTGTTAAACTCGCCTTGGCGCCAACTATGTGGAAATGAAAGGAAACGCCGTGATCATCACCTGCAAATGTGGCAAGAAGTTGAAGGTGCGTGATGAAATGGCGGGCAAGAGGGCCAAATGCCCCACCTGCGGCTCGATCATTCCAGTCCCCATGCCGACGCCACCCGATGAGGAACTCCTGGTCATCGAAGAAGAGGACGCTCCTCCGGTGAAACCGGTCGCCAAAAAATCGCCGATGCGCTCGCCGAAGATGCCTGCACTTCCACCAGAGAATGAGGTTGACGACGAGGAGGCGCCCCGTGCCCAAAGCAATAAACCTCGTATCTGGACTCACGAAGGCGGCGCCGTCGTCTACCTCTCCAAGGGTGAGGTTTCCTTCCCATTGCTGGAAACAAAACACGTGCCGACGGCCATCGAGGAGCTGAAGGATGGCCGAGACATTCAGGACGTAGTCGACGACTATCGCATGGTCCTTCCTGGCGAAGAGAATCCGGAACCGCAGGTGTTTTCGACTGCGGACATTCAGGAAATCCGCAAGGATGAGAAGCAGTTCTGGGTGGAAATCGTCGTCAAAAGGGACGGGCAAACCTATCGCCCTTTCGTTTATCTGAAGAACAATAAACAGCGCGACGAGGTCTTTGAGGCGTTCCGAGAGCTGCTCGGCAAGAGTGCAAAGTGCCAAACGGTCCAGCATGGCAGGTTAGGTTCGATCGTGCTGCCGCTAATTCTGCTGCTGGTACTCCCGGCTCCGTGCGTCGGCTTGTTTTTCGTGGACCGCATTCCTGAGCCTCAGGGAATCGTCGTCGTGGAGAGGATGCCCACACGGTTTGCCCGCGATGCGTTGAACCTGGTCTATGACACGACCGGCCCCATTGTTTTCCTCGGGTTAGCGGGGTTCGTTGGCCTATGTTGCGGGGCCTGGCTGATCGCGAAATTTCTCAACCCACCTTTGATGACAACCCTGCTCCGAACTCGCCGGCGCGATGAGGACGACGAGGAATGACTTCGTACCACAGATTTCGTTTTGCGCATATCCAGAATACGAATCACGAAAGAGCGAAAGTACGAAAGACACGAAAAAAAGCAGGGATTATCAGTCAGGAAGGCATGAAGGCAGGAATTGAAATAATCCTCTTCATCCTGCCTTCCTGCTTTCCTTATCGAAATTCCCCTTTTGTTTCCGCCCGGTGATCTATCGTGCGTTGCTGCGGGTTCCTTTCGTGATTTCGCTCTTTCGTGATTCTGTATTTGTTGTGGCCTTCTCGCCCTATGCTACTCGTGAATCATTCCTTCACGCAATCCTTGATTTCCAGCCCGTGCACGCGTTCCAATTCCACCGGATAGTTCTCGAACGACATCGTGTACTGCGATTGAAACACCGGCTTCAGGAAGTCCTCGATCTTTTCGTCGAACGTCGGCTTGACGACGAATTCATGGCCGTCGAACGTGCTGCGAATATGCCCTTCCTCGACTGCGATCTCGCCGGCCTTGATGACGTAACGCGGATAGCGGAACATGTGCTCGCCGTCGGGATTCTGATTATAGACCGCGACATCGCCATCAGCGCCGACGCCCAGGTGGCCTTTCTGCTTCAGGCCCAACGCCCGAGCCGGGCCGGCGGAGGTGATAATCGCGATCTCGTACAGCGTATACTCGCGCGAGATATCCGCGAGAAAGATGCGCGACAGCGCCTTGGCCGGCAGTTTCTTGATGCGTTCGCGGCGAGCCTCGGCATTCATCAGCAGGTGGATGATCTCCGGGTAACGCCAAAAACAGGCGCCGTTCGGGTGATCGGTCGTCAGGAAGATTCGCCACGGGTCGTCGATCAGCAGCAGCAACTCCAGCCCAACCGCCCACTGCACGATGTTGACGAGATTCGAGCCTTTGTAGGTGTAGGGCACGATGCCGCAGCCCGTTTCGTTTTCGACATCAAGGTTGCCCCACTTGCGACCCGTGAGTTGATAGAGCAGATGCTGCCAGGGTCCGTCGGCGGTGATGGTGACGGCGTTGCCAAACAGCACCGCGCCGGCGTCGGCGGTGAGGTTCTTGTGTTTGTTGAAGTAGTCGGCGATCTGCCTTGCCTCGGAGCGCATCGTATGCCAATCGTCGCCGCCGTAAGCGTGGAACTGGAGATGGGCCATGTGAGCGCGATTGCCTTCGAGCACCTTCATCGTTTCGAGCGTCGTTTTGACGTTGCCCGGCGCGCCGAGATTGTTGCAATGCAGATGCACCGGGTGCGGCAAGCCGAGATCATCAACGATCTGAGCGAGCGTCTTGACGATCTGCGCGGGCGTGACGTTCTTGTAGCCATAGACCGGCTCGAACATTTGTTTGGCGTCATGCCCCCACTTCCACGCCGTCACGCCGCCGGGATTGACGGCCTTCACACCATAGACCTTGGCGGCCCAAATCATCCAGGCGACGACCTCCTTGGCACGGGACGCATCACCCGCTTCGAGCAGGTCCATGAGGATCTCGTTGTTCGCCATCAACAGCAGCGCGGCTTTATCGACGATCGGTGTGTCGCGCAACTCTTCATGCGTATGCTTCGCGGACAAGATGGGTACGGCGGCCTCGACCACGGTCGTGTAGCCCATGCCGGCATAGAGGTAGCCCGTCGCGAATGTTGTCGGCGTCGGCCCGCCGATGCCGGCGCGCGTCGTCTCGGTGTGCATGAACTTCATCGCATTGCGTTGGTTCTCCGGCGTCATGGCGCGAGCGAAGTTGAGCGCCGCCCCGGCAACGTGCGTGTGAATATCGACGCCGCCGGGAAAGACGATCATGCCAGTGGCGTCGATGATGCGGCCACCATCGACATCGGCGACGACTTTGCCGTTATTGAGGCAGATGTCCTTGACGACGCCGTTGACGTTGTTGGCGGGATCGAAAACCTTACCGCCTTTGATGCGAAGCATGCTGCGGGATCCTTGGAGAAAGCGGCGGAATGGAATGCGCCGCCGTTGTTGACATGATATGAATGCACGGTGCAAATGCGGGTGCGGCGTTTAGCCGCGACGCGCCAGCGGAGCGCGAACTCGGTCGGCGGCGTGCATTCTGTTCGCGCTCCGCTGGCGCGTCGCGGCCAAACAAGTCGGATCACATCGCCGCGATGATCGCATCGGTCATCGCCGTGGTCGTCGCGTCACCGCCGAGGTCGCGGGTGAGCGTTTTGCCATCGGCGAGCACTTGTTCCATCGCGGCAAGGATTTTGGCGGCGGCGCTTTTTTGGCCTATGCCGTCGAGCAAGTCGATCGCGGGTAGCAAGAGCGGCAGCGGGTTAGCGCGGTCGATGCCGATGCGTTCGCGGCCCGCGCCATGGAAGCATTCGTAACACTGCACGCCGTCGCCGATATTGATGCCTGCCGTCGCGCTGATGCCGCCGACGACGCCGGCGCCGAGATCGCTGACGATATCGCCGTACAGATTGCCCATCACCAGCACGTCGAACTGTTGCGGTTTCGAGACCATTTGCATGCAGCAGTTGTCCACGATGATCTCGCGTGTTTGCATGTCGGGATGTTCCTTCGCCGTCGTGCGAAATGCTTCGAGGAACAAGCCGTCGGCCAACTTCAGGATGTTCGCCTTGTGCACGCAGGCGATCGACTTTCGCCCCGTTTCCTTGGCCCAGAGAAACGCGAACCGAAAGAATCGCCGCGATGCCGCCTCGGTCACTACCTTGATGCTCTGAACGACGCCCGGCACGATTTCATGCTCGATGGCGGCGTACAGGTCTTCGGTGATCTCGCGGATGACGATCATGTCAACCTTGTCGAACCGCGCTTTCAAACCGCGAATGTTCTTCAGCGGACGAACGCTCGCAAACAAACCGAGCGAACGACGAAGCTGCACGTTATAGTTGAAGTTTGGTTTGTCGGGCGAGGACAACAGCTTCGTCTTGAGTGCCAGCCCGTTGCGGCGAACCGATTCGAGCATCGACGCCGGCAGCGGGTCGAGGCCTTGGCGGATCGCTTCATGACCAGCGACGTGTTCATCCCAGTCGATGGCGACACCCGCCGCCGCGATGACACGCTTGACCGCCGGTACGACATCGTGGCCAATTTCGCCGCCTTGGATCAGAGTGACACGTAGGGACATGTTTTTATTCCAAGCCCAATGGTGAGCAGCGAACCGTTGGGATATGCCGAACAAATCCCAACGGTTCGCTGCGCTCACCGTTGGGCTTGAATTGTTTACAAATTGCGAATCAGTTCGTCGGTGATCGTCCGCGTGTTGCCATTGCCACCTAGGTCGCCGGTCAAGCCGACGGCGGCTAGAAGGGTCTTGCGGACCGATTGTTCAATTCGGGCGGCGGGCACACGTTGGCCAACATGGTCGAGCATCATGGCGGCGGATCTTAGCAGCGCGATCGGGTTCGCTATGCCCTTGCCGGCGATATCCGGTGCGCTGCCGTGCACCGCTTCAAAGAGGGCGTAGCGTTTGCCGATGTTTGAACCCGGCACAACGCCCAACCCGCCGACGAGGCCCGCGCAGAGGTCGGAGAGCACGTCGCCGAACAGGTTCTCCATGACGAGCACGTCGTAAAGCGTCGGGTCCATCGCAAGATCGAGCGATACGTGATCGATGGTTTGCTGTTGATATTCGATAAACGGATAGTCGTCGGCAATCGCGTCGGCGATGCGCAGAAACATGCCATCGCTGATCGGCAAAACGCTCGCCTTATGGACGACCGTCACTTTGCGTCGGCCTTGGTTACGTGCTAGTTCAAAGGCATAGCGCACGATTCGCTCCACCGCATCGCGCGTCACCAGGCGAAGGCTCTCGACGACACCCGGCACGACGACATGCTCCATGCCCGCGTAAAGCCCTTCGGTGTTCTCGCGGACGATTATCAGATCGACATCGGTGTACGGGACTTTGATGCCGGGCAGCGTCTGTACGGGCCGAATGGAGGCGAAGAGGTCGAGTTCGCGGCGTAGCCGAACGTTGATCGAGCGAAAGCCTTTACCCACGGGTGTGGTGCACGGCCCTTTGATGGCGACGCGATGCTTGCGGATGAGATTGAGTGTCTCATCGGGCAGCGGGTCGTTGAAGCGCTCGATGGCGGGCAGCCCGGCGTGTGCCTCGATCCAGTCGATGCGTGCCCCGGCGGCGCGCACGATTTCGCGCGTCGCCGTCATCACCTCCGGCCCGATGCCGTCGCCTGCGATCATAACCACGGATGTCATGGATGAAGCCTCGTGCTGGAGAGATGAGTACGTGGGAACATGGTAAGAGAGGGTGGGGGAAAGGCAAGGTGAGAAGGGTAATGCGTGAAATAGAAATACTAAAGTACGAAGAGCGAAGAGCGAAGAGCGAAGAATTGGAAACGCATTTCCTTCGCTCTTCGCTCTTTGTATTATTCTTGACGCGACCGACAATAGTCACTTTACGATCCGGAAGCGTAAGCGACGGACTGGAGAAATCCGTCGCTTACGCTTCCGGCTTGTACTTTTGTCGGTGGCGTCATTCTTCTCCGTTTGAAAGTCGCCCTTCACAGATTCGCAAGATTCGCTAAGAGGCAGACGGAACCGTTGCGCTCACTCGCCAAACGGTGGTGATCCAACTAAACTGGTAACATAGGCGAAGTTGAAGCGTATCGTAAATACGTTCCTGGGAGATTGTGATGTCGTTGAATGGCGAATTGAATGGCGATATAGATGTTCTCGAAACCAAAGAATGGCTCGATTCCCTCGGTGGCGTCCTCGTCGCTCATGGCGAAGACCGGGCACGCTTTCTGATCCATAAGCTGCACCAGAAGGCGCAGCGTAACGGCATCGAAGTCGCGCCGTCCATCCAGACGCCCTACATCAACACTATCCCCGCCAACAAAGAGGCGGCGTTTCCAGGCAATCGCGAGATCGAACGCAATATCAAAAGTATCGTGCGCTGGAACGCCATGGCGATGGTCGTCAAGGGCAACAAAAAAGCCGACGGCATCGGCGGACACATCTCCTCCTATGCCTCGGCAGCGACGCTGTACGAAGTCGGTTTCAACCACTTCTTCCGTGGTCCCGAATCACCAGGCGGCGGCGACCTCATCTATTTCCAGGGCCACGCTGCCCCAGGCATCTACTCCCGTGCGTTCTTGGATGGCCGATTGTCCAGCCAGAAACTCGACAACTTCCGCCGAGAATTGGGTGAAGGCGGCGGATTATCGTCGTACCCGCATCCCTGGTTGATGCCGGACTTTTGGCAATTCCCGACCGTATCGATGGGTCTCGGGCCGATCATGTCGATCTACCATGCCCGGTTCTTGCGCTATCTTAACGATCGCGATATCGAGGACACAACGAACCGCCGCGTCTGGGCCTTCCTCGGCGACGGCGAAACCGACGAGCCCGAATCGCTCGGCGCCATCACCATGGGCGCTCGCGAACGGCTCGATAACCTCACGTTTGTCATTAACTGCAACCTGCAACGCCTCGATGGGCCTGTCCGGGGCAACGGCAAAATCATCCAGGAACTCGAAGGCCTCTTCCGCGGCGCCGGCTGGAACGTCATCAAAGTAGTCTGGGGCGGCGACTGGGATCCGCTCCTCGCCGCTGATCACGATGGCCTTTTGCAGAAACGCATGAACGAAGCCGTCGATGGCGAATATCAACGCTTCACTGTCGAAACAGGCGACTACATTCGCGAGCATTTCTTTGGCAAGTATCCTGAGTTGGCCAAGCAGGTCGAGCACCTCAGCGACGAGCATCTGCAAAAACTTCGGCGCGGCGGGCACGACCCGGTCAAAGTTTACGCTGCCTACAAAGCCGCCGTCGAACACAAAGGCCGACCCACCGTTATTTTGGCCCAGACGATTAAAGGCTACGGTCTGGGCGAAGCCGGCGAAGGCAAGATGTTTGCCCATAACGCCAAGAAGATCACCGCAGACACGCCTGGCAAATTCCGCGAGCGCTTTCACCTGCCTCTCTCCGATCAGCAAGCAAACAATCTCGAATTCTACAAGCCAGCTGAGGACAGCCCGGAGATGAAATATCTCCGCGAGCGCCGCAAGACCCTGGGCGGCGAACTGCCGTCACGCGTGGTGAAATGCCCTACGCTGCAACCGCCGTCCGACGAACTCATAACCAATTACAATCAGAGATCTGTAGGAAAAGATGACTCGACTACCATGGCCATCGTCAAGCTCCTGCCCATGCTAATGCAGGACAAAGCGATTGGCAAGTGGATCGTTCCCATCATTCCCGATGAAGGCCGAACCTTTGGCATGGAAGGCATGTTCCACAAGTTCGGGCTTTATTCGAGCGTCGGTCAGCTCTACGAGCCGTACGATCACGCATCGTTGACGAGCTATCGTGAAGCGAAAGACGGGCAGATCATTCAAGAAGGCATCTCCGAGGCCGGCGCGATGTCGTCCTTCATCGCCGCCGGGACTGCTTACGCCAATCTCGGCATGCCCGTGGTTCCGTTCTACATCTACTACTCGATGTTCGGCTTCCAACGCATCGGCGACCTCGCCTGGGCCGCCGCTGACATGCGCTGCAAGGGTTTTCTCATCGGCGCGACCGCAGGGCGCACGACGCTCAACGGCGAAGGGTTGCAGCATCAAGATGGCCATACGCATCTCGTCGGCTCGACGATTCCGAACCTGCTTTGCTACGACCCGGCATATGCGTATGAAATCAGCACGATCGTGCAGGACGGCATTCGCCGAATGTACCAGAACGGCGAGAACATCTTCTACTACCTGACCGTGGGTAATGAGAATTACGCCATGGAAGCGATGCCCGAAGGTTGCAAGGACGGCATCCTCAAAGGCATGTACAAGTTTCGGGCCAGCACGCTTACGAAGTCCGCGGTGAAGTCCAAGGTCCATCTGCTCGGCAGCGGGCCGATCTTGCGCTCCGCTCTCGCCGCTCAGCAGACGCTCGCGGAAAAATACAACATCGCCGCCGACGTCTGGAGCGTGACGAGCTATCGCGAACTTCGCCGTGAAGCGCTGGAGTGCGAACGCTGGAATCGCCTGCACCCGACGGCGACGCCGAAACGCAGCTATCTGGAGACGCTGCTGGCGAACGAATCGGGCGTGTTCATCGCAGTCAGCGATTACATGAAGCTTTGGCCCGAATCGATCGCACGCTGGGTTCCCGGTGGGCTAATGCCGCTGGGCACGGACGGCTTTGGTCGTAGCGAAAGTCGGGCGGCGTTGCGTCGGCATTTCGAGATCGACGGCGAATGCGTGACAATTGCCGCGCTGGAACAGCTCGCCCGCAAAGGCGAGTGGAAGCTCGCCGACGTGGAGAAGGCGATCCGCGACCTGGGCGTCGATGCCGAGAAAGCCGACCCGGTGCGGGCGTAAACTACACGAGTCGTTTAGCCGTTCGCCTCTGGCGAGCGCGGACTTCATCCTTCACGTCCGCGCTCGCCAAAGGCGAGCGGCTAAACAATTGAAACCACTCACTTCGCATCCAGCTTCCATTGTTCATCAAGGCGCTGCCAGCGTGCAACCAATTCACGCACGCGGTCGGGTTGTTTGGCCGCCAGGTTGATCGCTTCGCCGCGATCGGTGGCGAGATCGTAGAGTTCCCAGCCGGCGCCGCCGCTTTCGAACACGATTTTCCAATTGCCGACGCGCAGAGCGCGATGGCCTTGATGATGAAAGAAGATTTCGCGCGAATCGCCGACATCCTTCTTGAACGATGGCACGAGGCTCTTACCCGGGAACTGCGGAGCGGCGACGCCGTTGTGTTTGTCGATCTTTTTCGCACCCGTCAATTCGAGCAATGTCGGTGCAAAATCAACGATATGGCCCACATCATGGCATAAATCGCCTCGCCGGGGCAGACCGCGAGGCCAATGGATGATGAGCGGCGTGGCGACGCCGCCTTCGTAGACCCAAATCTTGAATCGGCGAAAAGGAGTATTCGCGACTGCCGCCCAGCCGCCGCCCAAGCACAGGAACGATCCCGCCGAGCCCATCGCAGCGTTTTGGTCGTGCCCGTCGCCGCGAACCATGACCTCGGCACTCGCGCCGTTGTCGGAAACAAAGATGATGATCGTGTCATCGAACGCATTCATCGCCTTGAGTTGTTCGATCACCTTGCCAATCTCGCGATCCATGCGATCGACCATCGCCGCATGGATCGCCATCTTCGTCGCCTGATAGCGCTGCTGGTCCTTCGTCAGCTTGTTCCACGCCGGCGAACCGTCGACCTCGTTCGGGCCAAGCGTCTTCAGGTCGGCCTTTTTATAGACCAGCGACGGCGTCGGTTCCTCCCACGCTGGCAGGGGGCAGTTCACGATGCCGAGCTTCTTGGCGCGGTCATAGCGCTCAGCGCGTATTTTTTCCCAACCGTCCATGTAGCGATCCTTGTAACGGGCGATGTCCTCCGCCGGCGCGTGGAGCGGGAAGTGCGGCGACGTGAAGCAGAGGTACTGGAAGAACGGCTCGTCTTTGTGTTTCTCCGCATGCTCCTTCAAACAACGAATTGCGTGGTCAGTCATGTACGACGTGGAATAGTGGTCGCTTTTGACGGCGCTAGCGGGCAGCAGCTTGTCATCTTCGAAGTGTGCCTTGGGCGCGAAATTCCGATCATGGTCGGTGAGATGATAAGAACGATCAAATCCGCCGCTTTTGATGATGCTGGGAAAAATACCAATGTGCCATTTGCCTGAATGGTAGCAGCGATACCCGAACGCCCGCAGGTGATGCGAAAGCAATCGGGTCCAGGCGGGCGGTCCGGCCTTTTTTTGCTGCGGGTCCATGCGAACCTGCTGGGCGTAGTAGCCGGTCATGATGCTGGAACGCGACGGCCAGCAGCGCGCGGTGTTGTAGAATTGCGTGTATCGCAAGCCGTTGCTCGCCAGGCGATCGAGGTTGGGCGTTTTGATTTCGCCACCGTAGCAACCGATGTCAGAAAAGCCGAGATCGTCGGCGAGGATGATGAGCACGTTCGGCTTCCGCGTCGGCGTTTGAGCCTGGCTGAACGCGGGAAGGGTGAGGAGGAGGCCGAACACGAACAAGCTGCGAAGGGTCATGACTACACTCCAACAATGGTGTCGATTCGTCTGTGGAATAGAATACAACCGAACGGTATTTCGTTTAGATCGAATAATTCACCACAGAGGCACAGAAACACAGAGAAATCCATTAGGGAGAAGGTGCTACGGATCACTCTCATTCGCTTGCTGGTGTGTGTAGTTTATTTCACCTGTTTTTCTCCTGTCTGTGCCTCTGTGTCTCTGTGGGCCTCTGTGGTGAATAATTCTGGATTGATGATTTTTACATATTGATACGCCCTTGTGCGGGAACCTGATTCATGCGTTTCGCGGTGAAAGAGATTTTCTACACGTTGCAAGGTGAAGGCGCAAACGTCGGCCAGGCGGCGGTGTTCTGCCGATTTGCCGGGTGCAACCTGTGGACCGGGCACGAAGCCGATCGTGCGTCGGCTCTGTGCGATTTCTGCGACACCGATTTCGTCGGCGTGGACGGTCTCGGAGGCGGGAACTTCGTCTCGGCCGACGCGCTCGCCGACGCCGTCGATTCGTACTGGCCCGCGCAGTCGCAAGGCCGTAAATTCGTCGTTTGCACCGGCGGCGAGCCGTTGTTGCAAATGAACGATGACCTCGTCGCTGCCTTTCACGAGCGCGGCTTTCAAGTTGCCATCGAAACGAACGGCACTCGGCCTGCATTGCGTGGGCTTGATTGGATCTGCGTCAGCCCAAAGGCCAAGGCGGAGATTCTCCTGACGGTCGGCGATGAACTGAAGCTGATCTTTCCGCAACTCGGCGCGGAACCAGAACGGTACGCGAGTCTCAACTTTAAGCACTTCTACCTGCAGCCGATGGACGGCCCCGAGCGCGAACGCAACACCGAACTTGCCATAGCCTATTGCCTGACGCATCCGCTTTGGCGGTTGAGTTTGCAGACGCAGAAGATACTGGGAATCCGGTGAATACCTCGCGGCGCCGATGGTATCGTTAGGATCGACACGGACTATTTCGGGAAAATCCATTGTTTTGCGCGAAATCAGCGCGTCCATTCTTTACGGCATGCGATAATATAAGATGGAAGTCGCGCGGATTCGCGCGTGATGATTCCCGATAGGCGCCGATTTTCGGCTTACTTGTTTGTAATTAACAAGCCGGTTCGCGCAGCCTGGGCAACGGGACACGAACAGAAATCTCTCGATTAACGCTGTGAATTCAAGATATGGCTCTTAATCCGCAAACAGCAGCATTATTGAAAGCGGCTCGGACGATGCTCGACGAGCTTGCCGCCGACGCCGTGCTACTGCTTACGGAAACCGATCTGGATTGGGTCCAGGTGTTTGAAATTCTTCCTGCAGAGAAACTGCTGGTGGCTTCAAAGGTTCCCGCGCTGAATACGGAGTTGCAGAAGGTATCGAAGCTCCGGCTCCTGGACATCGACCCGGGTCCGACGCCGACGCACGAGCAAATGAGCGTCGCACTGCTCGAGGCCGTCGCTACCGAGAAACTGAAGACGGGTGCTCAGGTCATCGCGATCTACAACGGCATCGGCGGCGAGAACGAGCGCCTGGAGCAAGTCGATAGTCTCAGCATCATTCACCTGGGTGAACACCTCGAACGCCTGACAGCCGCCGACTTGCGTAAGCTGGATACGCAAGTTCCTTTGGAAACGCTTCGCGCGGTCGTCGAACTCGCCACGGAGATTGGCCAGGAGGGCCGCGAGGGTAAGCCGGTTGGCACGATGTTCGTGGTCGGCGATACCGAAAAAGTGCTGTCGATGTCCAGGCCGCTCAACTTCAATCCGTTCCGCGGCTATAGCCGAAAGGAACGCGACATCCGCGATGCCAGGGTGCGCGAGCAGATCAAGGATATCGCTCAGCTCGAAGGCGCGATCTTGATTCGGCGCGACGGCGTCGCCGAGGCGGCGAGTATGTATATCGATGCGCCGGCGGATACCGTCGCCATTAGCAAGGGCTGGGGTACGCGTCACTGGGCCGCCGCCGCCATCAGTAAGAAAACGAAAGCGATCGCTGTCGTCGTCAGCCAGTCGACCGGCAAAGTCGTCATTTTTCAAAACGGCATGGTCGTGCTGCAAATCGCACCCTTCTCGCGCCCGATGATCTTCCAGCGCTTCCGCATGGACCATTCCAGCGATAGTTCCGCCGTTACCCCGACCTCCGGCATGGGGCCGGGCAGCGTTCGGGTGTAATCTCTCTGACTGGTGATGTCAGCGTTACGCGCAGATTTTGGAGTCGCGCTTTACTCTGCGTGCTTCAAATACAACGATAAATAGTAATCGAGAAACGACAAACCAAAACGCTAGAGCAACGGGCGGTCCATTGGCAAATTGCCATTTATCATTTACTATTTACCGTTCACTATTTATCGTTGCATTTCTGAGTATGGTTCAGAGTCCCTCGTTTTCTGGTAGCGCGTTTGGCTGCATTGGATTCCGATCGATTGATGGCTTCGTCTCACGATCCAAATCCAATGCTACCAGTCGCGCTACCGCAGCATACCGTTCTCCGCGTGGCGTCAGCTCCAGCCCTCGAGACGTTTCGCCGATGATCGTGATGCAAATCTCTAGCCGTTCCGCGGGCATGCACGTCGGCACCTTGTCGGCCCATTCAACCAGGCACACGCCAGAGTCCCGGAAATATTCGTGCACGCCCAGGTCGGCAAAGTCGTTTTCCGTTGCCAATCGATAAGCGTCGAAATGATAGATCGGCAAACGGGCGTCGTACTCCTGGATCAACACATACGTCGGACTATTGACGACATTCGAGTCGGCGATGCCCAGGCCCTCAGCGATCGCCCGGCACAGCTGTGTCTTGCCCGCGCCGAGCGTGCCAATCAACGCCACAACCGCGCCGGGAAACAATGCCGCACCGAGCCGTTGACCGAACGCTTCGGTCTCGGCGAGGGTCTGTACCTCCAGGGTGTGGGATGTGGGGGTGCTCAGAGTTCAATCCTAAGAAGGGGTGAATCGGGACAGGGATAATGATATTCGAGCATGGCGATTCGCATATTCCGTTCTTCGCATATAGCCCGCCATCGTTGGCGGGACACCCATGTACCCGCCAACAATGGCGGGCTATATAAAGAGCACAATGGAGCCACTCGCTAAATAAATCTGGAGGCCTTCATGCTTCGCCAATCGATGTTAGTCGCCCTTGTCAGCCTAGCCGCTCCTGGCATTTCCCAAGCTGACGTCGTCATCAAACCGGGGAACGTCGAACTTTACCCCACCTACGCGGCCGTCGGTATTGAGGCTGCCTACAGTGAGGACGACAACGCCAACGCGCAGGCGTCGTTCGTCTGGCGCAAGGTCGGCGAAGCGACCTGGCGCAACGGCGTCGATATGACGTTCGACCGCAATCGCAAGCTCATCTGGGCGAGCATTTGGCCACTGGAGCAGGGCGATGCTGTCGAAGTGCAGATTACGTTTCGCGATCCCGATCTGAAAGACGCGAAGCTCCGCTGGGACGGCAGCGTCACGACGAGGAAGTTCAACTTCGCGCCCGTCGGCAATACGCTTCACGTCAGCCCGACGGGCGATGACGCGAATCCGGGGACCAAGGAAAAACCCTTTAAGACGTTTTCCCAGGCCGGCAAAAAACTGCAGGGAGGCGATACGTTGCTGGTCCACGACGGCGTCTACGCCGAGGGCAACCTGTTCGCAGGTTTGAAGGGGACCGAGGCCAAACCGATTGTCATCATGGCCGCCCCGGAAGCGAAGCCGGTGCTTGACAGCAGTCTTTGGCTGCCCAAGGGCTGGGCGGGATGGCGGAGCGTCGGAGACGGCGTGTTCGTGCTAGCGGTGCCCGCCTTCGCCAATTATGTTGCACAAGATGGGCTACGCATGTTTCCGTATCCCTCCCTCGCCGACCTGAAGGCCGACAAACAAAAAGCCAAACGCGCCTGGTTCTATGACGCAAAAACAAAGGTGCTTTACCTTCGCACCGGCACAGGCAAGGAGCCTGCCGCCCATACCTACCACATCGCCCAGCAGGCCTACGCCTTTCACCTCAGCGCCGCCAAGCACGTGGTCGTGCGCGGGTTGACAATGCGCCATTACGGCGCTGCCGCGGTGCGACTGTCCGAAGGCGCGGCGGGTTGCGTGCTCTACGAGAACACGATCCACAATTGCACCGGCGCGATCTTCATGAAAAGTGAGACGACACGCGACAACGCCATCTGGAAAAACGAAATCTACGAGCGCGGCGCCGCCGACTTTAGCTGGAACGCCCATTACGCCATCGCTTATGCCAACCAGGCGATCTACTGCGACAAGGCCGGCCGAGGCAACTCGTTCTGCCATAACACAATTCACGGCTACTTCGATCTGATCTCCGTCGAATCGTGGAAGAACGTCGAGAAGCTCCAGTACAACCGCGATTGCGACATCCTGTTCAACACCCTTTACAACGCCACCGATGACGCCATCGAAGTCGACGGCGGCGGGGTCAACATGCGCATCCACGGCAACACGATCCGCAATTGCCGAACCGCGATCTCGCTCGCGCCGATTGAGCGTGGGCCGGTCTATGTGACGCGCAACACCGCCACCTTCTTTGGCCTATTCATCAAATTCAACGTCGGCGGTACGGTGTCGCACGGCTGGACGTACATCTATCACAACGCAGGCTACAGCCTATCGCGCGGCGCCGACGGCGGTACGGGCGTGAGCTTTGCGCCGACGCTGCCTTGCACCAACAAAATACTCAAGAACAACATCGTCATCGTTAACGAATGGTGCGTCCGAGCTTGGCGTGCGGACAATGTACTCGACCACAACTGCTACTACCACATCCCCAACCGCGAGCCGCGCCGTTTCCAGGCCGGCAAGACGACGTATAACACGATCGCCCTGTTCGCCAAGGGCATTGGCCAAGAGGCGCATGGCCTGTACGCCGACCCATTGTTTGTGGATGCTGCCGATGCGGGCAAATTTGCAACACCTGCACTCGACACGCCGTTCACCGTGCTGTTGACGTCCACGGCAAAAACGAGCGATCTGCGTCTGCGACCCGGCAGCCCGTGCCTCGACCGCGGCGTATTGATTCGCGGCATCAACGACGATTTCCGCGGCAAGGCGCCCGACATCGGGGCGTTTGAATCCGACAAATAGTTCGCCATTTTCTTGGTTCCCAAACTCCTGTTTGGGAACCCCCGCCTTTGAAACTCCCTTTCGCGAAACCTGTGGTTGCATGAATTCGCTACGGTGAAAAAGAGTTTCCTTAACGCGCGTTCCCAGATAGTAGTTTGGGAACGCGAAAAAACCCGCCATCAATAGCGGGCTATATGGAAAGTTTCCAAATTCGGCCTTGACGCCTTCGCAAATCTCCTTTATAGGCCCGCACACTCAATCGATGTTTTGTGGTTACGTGGGGTCGCGCAGGGGAGACCGTCCGGGGGATGGCGGTCGCGGCGCGGATGGTCTTTTCTTTTGGGGAGCTTGGGTATGAACTTGGCACACCTCCTGGGACGTTGGACCATGCGAACTATCCATGCGAGTATTCTCGCCGCCGCCTTGATTGGCTCGGCAAATTTTGTCTTCGGGCAGCCGGCTGATTCGGCGGGATCGAAGGTGTCGGCGAAGCATATTACAAACGGCCGCTGTTTCGACGTGCCCGTTGATGTGCCGCAGGAGCATCGCCTGGCGTTGAGCGAGATTGGCTCGTATGTTCGCATGCCTACGACGCAATGGCGATTGTACGAGAGCATGCCGAATCCTACGACTCGCTCCAATTACAAGATCAATGAGGATGGCGAATCCTGGCGCACGCTGGTCGTGGCCGATAAGGCAGGACGAACCGTGCCTGCGGACCTCAATCTGGAGGCATCCAGCCAGCACGTTGTGATCGACGCGGTTCCGCCAGTGATACAGTCGCAACCGGTTGTCGGCGCAGATGGCGACCTGCCGTTCCGTTGTAGGCTGAAAGTCGCACATCCCAATCACGTCAGCCTGAAGGCAACCTATAAAACGCCGAGCGGCTTGGTGCTGCTCGACATGGTTCGGGGCCAACCAGGCGATTTTCGAGTTCGCGCGACCGAGGTGTCGCAGTATCCCGTGGTCACTACCGCTCGCGATTTTGCGGGCAATGTCGTTTCGCGTGACGTGAACTCGGCGACTTTGGTCGCGGCCAAAACCGACATCGCCCATACGAGCAGCAATCGGCCGAGTTTCCGTGATACGCTGCCGGTGCTGTCAGCGAATCGCAACGACTTGCCAATGCCTCGCATCGAACTGCTGCCGATGGATACGTCGATACCCACGAAGGCCAATCGGCCCGGACTTCCTTCGTCGGGCATTTCGTTGGTCGATTTGGGAAATGTTTCGCCTAAGCCGACGAACTACAACACGAGCAAACCGAACCGACCCGAGCACGTACCCAACTCGCCGACGAATACCACAGTGAACCGCGGTACGCCCCATCCGCTCATCAATACCGAGCATGCCTCGATCGAGTATCGCATCGATCAAGTCGGACCAAGCGGCGTCGGCAAAGTGGAAATCTACATGACGACGAACAATGGCCAAAGCTGGCATCGTCTCGGTGAGGACGCTGACAAACGCAGCCCCGCCGACATCAAATTGCCAGGCGATGGTGTCTATGGCATCCGCATCGTCGTAACCAACGGCAACGGGTTCGGCGGCCGCGCTCCCGTCGCGGGCGATGCTCCGCACGGCATGATCGAAGTCGATACTACAAGCCCGTTCGCCCAACTGCGATCTGCCGAAATTCTGCCTTCGTCTGGCCAGGTCGAGATTCGCTGGAACGCTTCCGACAAGAATCTCGGCGCCGAACCGGTCACGCTGTCTTATCGCACGCGCACCGATAGCCCTTGGCAGAGCATCGCTCGTGGCATCAAGAACGACGGCGTCTTTCGCTGGGCGTTCCCACGCGACGCCGGCGCTCAGTTCTACTTCAAAGTCGAAGTCGCGGACCAGGCCAGCAACATCGCCCACGATACGACGCGTCAGCCGATCGTCATCGACACGACCGAACCCAGCGCCACCGTCCTCACCGTCACCGGCAGCGGAACGCGACCCAACGTCGGCGGAAACTAAATCACCAAGCCCGCAGGCTCCTTCGTCGCCTGCGGGCTTGAGTCAAATTCCTCACCAGTGCGAAATCGGTCCCTTGGGCACGCCAATCTCCGGCATCTCGCCCGCTTTCCATGTCACTGGCGGGCCTTTCGCGCGAAGTTGGCTGACGATGTCCTCAAAGTCAGCGACCCCATCCAGCATCATCAAGCGTAGATGCAGTTCCTTCCCCGGTTTCAATACGCGCGAATACCAGCCGCCACACTTGCGAAATGTCAGGCTTGCGCCACGTTCGCCACGTTGCTCGACAAGCCGATGAAAATGCCGACCCATGAAACGAAGGTGGTCGTCGTAGCTTGGAATTGTGCCAAGTTCGCCGGTGCATTCGGATGAACAAAGCTGCGCGAATATCCAGGGGTTGAGCAGCGCCCCGCGGCCGATGCCGATGGCGGCGCAACCGGTTTCGTGAAACATTCGCTCTGCGCCGGCGATGGTTCGCACGTCGCCGTTGCCGATGATCGGCATGCGCTCCACCGCTTCGACGACGGCGCGGATGCCCGCCAAGCTCACTGGCCCCGAAAAACCTTGCTCGCGAGTTCGGCCATGAATCGTCACCGCGGCCACGCCAACCTGCTCGAAGCTCGCCGCCAAACGCGGCGCCGTAAGATTCTGATCGTCCCAGCCGAGCCGCATTTTGACGGTGACGGGAATGCGCACGGACTCCACGATTTGCTTGACGAGTGCGGTCGTACCGACGGCGTTGCACATCATCGCCGACCCGCCGCCGTTCTTGACGACTTTGTTGACCGGACAACCCATGTTGATATCGATCGCTGCGACGCCGTAGTGCTCCAGCCATTGCGCCGCTTCGCCCATCTCACGTCCGTCGGTGCCGTAGATTTGTGCCGCCAACGGCGCGTCGGCTTCGCACGTCTCGATAAACTCGTTCGTCCGCTTGCTACCCATCAGAAGTGCGCGGGAACTGACAAGTTCGGTGGTTGCCAGGCCCAATCCGCCCAGTTCACGAATTGCGACGCGAAAAGGCAGGTTCGTGTATCCCGCGAGCGGCGACAAGCAGTAGCGCGACGCCAAGTTCAAGTTGCCGATGCGCAGCGTTTTCGCCGTGGACGTGGGAGTCGTATCGATTCGGTCAGGGGTCGCGACGATTGTCATGTAGTTATTTTTGTTTAGCCGCTCGCCTTTGGCGAGCGCGAACATCGCGATTGCGTGATGTTAATTGCAGGTAAGCGAGATCGGTTACGTCGAATAAATCCATCGCCCAAGGATCATGCCTGGGATGAGAAGGACTGCAAGCAATAGGCCGAAACTGCCAACGAATGCACTGACGAGAATCGCATCGAGCACGACCAGGCCAAGGATGCCTCGTTTTATGACACGCTGCACGAAGCGAGGTTCGGGCCGGCGTATCGCCTTGTAAACCGCAACGCCAAGGTACGCCCCGAATGCAGCCAGGGCGTAGACGAATAATGGCGAGGGTTCATAGTCGCCCGCTGCTTCCGTCGCTACCGCCGCCACTGAAAGTGCGAGAAGCAGGCTGACGAGAATGCAAACCGCCGCCGCGATCAGCATGGTTTGGCTGCTCATCTCAGCCTCGGTTCGCGCGAACCATGTGATGCCCGCGATGTACGTACCGATCACGATGGCGACAAGCCAGCCCCAACCGGGTGGCCAAGTGCCGAGTATCGACAAGCCGAGGAGGGTATTGAGCAGTCGGCACAGACCCATGAAAACCGGGCCGACAAATGTCGCTTTGAATACGCCGTTGTAGAGGAAGATCACGACGACCAGCACTCCCGCGATCGGCAAAGAACGCCAGCGAAGAGTTACGCCATCGTCACCAAACCGCACATCGGCGAACAGCGCGAGCAGAACGCCGCCAATCGTCAACGCGATGGCGAACAGAAACGCCGAGCGCATCGATACACGCCCCGACGGGATCGGCCGACTCGGCCGGTCGCGGCGGTCCTCGAGCACGTCGAAATAATCGTTCCACACCATGCCCGACCAGTACAGCAGCATCGAACTGCCGAGCAAGCAGACGAACGTCGGCCAATGCGTCAACGCCAAACCCGTCGCGATGCTGCCGAAACAAATGTCCGCCAGCGCGGAAAACGTGTTCGGCAAGCGAACGAGCTGCGCGAAGGCGAGCAGGTGTTTCATAGTTTCGCCAGGATTTCTTGAACCCGCGTCAGTGCCGTCTGCGCCGCAAGATCAGGGTTTTCGATATAAGGATACAGCTCAACCGTCACCCAATCATTATAGTTGATCGCACGGATGGCTCGCAGGCAAGCCGCGAAATCGATCGCGCCGTCGCCGGGGACCATGTGATGATGCACCCGCGTGGCGGCGATGTCTTCCAGGTGGAAGTGCCGAATGTACTTGGCGACGCGCGGGATCGTCGTCGCGGGATCGTCGGACACGCAATACGAATGGCCGATGTCGAAGTTCAAGCCCACCGCGGGCGATTGGATGTGCTGCATGAATTCGAGAAACTGATCGGCCGTTTCGATGAGCAATCCCGGCTCCGGTTCAACGAGCAACAGCACGCCTTCCTTCTCCGCGTGTTCCGCGACTGGTTTGATCATCTCGACAAACAGCTTGAGTGCCGACGCCCACGACTGCCCCGCTTCGACAGGCCCGCCCGGCTCGGTGGTGATGCACGGCGCCCCGAGTTGCTTGGCGAGCGTGAGTGCGCGCTTGGTGTGATCGATGCGAATCTGGCGATAGTGCCGATCGGGTTCGATCCACGACGGATACCAGTATTTTTGCCGTGGATCATTGACGGCATGCATCATGAACGCATTGATGTTGGAGATCGCGAGTTTGTTATCGCTGAGCGCCCGCTTGATGCTCTGCAGTTGCTCGTCCAGCATATAAGCCGGCCAAGCATGCGGCACATCCGCCATGATCTCCACACCGGTATACCCGATGCGTGCCAGCCGCCGACAGGTCTCGGCAAAGGAGAAGTTGAGGTAAGCGTTAGTGGAAAAGGCTAGTTTCATGTAAGTCGGTTTCTCACGTTACGGGATGAACTCGATGGTTTTCGTCCAGTTCAAACGGCAGTGTCAATCCCCAACAACTCGCGAGCCGTTTTTCGCACCTTGGCCGCCCAGCGAAGGGCAGCGATTGCCTGACGCTTGGTGGCGTCGTCACCGGGGTAGCGAGTCTCCACCGCGAACGGTGTCAAGAAAACCAAACCCCGCCGAAAGGACTTCAATTCCGGATACTGCGGCACGAGCACGGCGAGCAGCAAAACCAGCGTATGTGTTTTGGGGACTGGAAGCGCCAAATCCTCAAGTAGCCCCTTCAGATACTTTTCAACGCACTGCTGGCAATGGAAACAGACTCCATCATGCACGGGAACGTCGCTTCGACCGGCTTGCACCGCGAGCACGTAGTCCCCCTCGGCCTTCTTTACCCAGGCCCGCGTCGTTTTCTTCATACAGGACCTTGCCTTGCGATAGGATGGTCGTCAAAAACGACTCTTTTTCCGCCAACCGAGATCGTACTTGCTCTGGTTTGCGAACGATCAGATCGGCAGAAAACGGCGCCGTCAATCGGTATTGAATGCGCACCGCCTGCTCGTGCTGACTGCGTGTCGGCATGATGACGAGCAAGTCCACGTCGCTCCCATCCGTCGGCGTGCCATAGGCATAGGAGCCGAACAGAATAATTTTCTCCGGGCGAAACTCTTGGGCTATTGCGCGCGCATACCGGCGAATCACACGCATGGGCACGTTAGCTCCCATGTAGATGCGCTTCGGCGGAAAGGGAAACGGGCTAGGTTGCGTTTTCGCCATATCGGTATTGTATCCGATCTCTTCGTTGGGGCGTCAAGCGTACTTGCGCTGACTCGCCACGCGGTTGCAAGGGCTGCAACATATTCAGCAAGCCATCCACTCTTCCCTTTCAGCAGGACAGCCGCATCAATGTTTCTTAGACTGATCACGCTTCGGCGCGTTTTCGCGGTGGCGGTCCCATATCGGTATCATAGCCGTAGATTCGCCTCGACGGCACGCAGCGGAGACCGTCCAATTCGCAGCCGAGGTCGTAGAAGGTTTTTTCGTCTCGCATGGTGTCGGCGAGATCGACATCGGCGAGGTTGCAACCGATAATGCGACACTCCAGGACAGCGCCACTGCCAAACTGAGCACCTCGAAAATCGCAGTGGTCGAAGGTCGCTCCTCCGAACTCCGCTTTTATCAGATTGGCATTCTGAAACGAACATCGGCGAAATTTCGAGTCGTAGCAGCGTGCATTCCGGATATTAGCACCTTCAAAACTGCAGTCGTCGAATTCAGCAGTGATAAAAACTTTCTCCATTCGAGCCCCCGTGAAAGAACATCTCACCAAGGCGCCGAGAATTTTTCCGACGTTCTGTACGTTTTCAAACAAGCAATTCTTGAGGCGGCATTCAATGAATTCAATGCCATTGTGCGATTCCTCAGGTGATTTTGCGAAAGAAAAGTCGAGGTCTTGATCATGGATGAATGCAACGGATCCCAGCGGAAATCCGCGAATATCGACGTATTGCCCGGCTTCGTGCTCAATCGTCCCAGTTAGGTCACGAGGTATCGATAACGACAATCCCTTTGCCATGGGAAAATCGGACGCTGGCAGAAATGTCCGGAGAGGCTCGATTTCGCTATCTTTCCAACGCGTTCGCAATTGTTTTGTGCTGATTTGTTTCATGTCGGAGAAGACCATCCGGGTAGGCGGCTGTCACGTCCCAGGCGAGTAGAGGCATGTTTTTTGTGATGGTCAGACGCCCAACTCGCGTTTGATCTCGCTCAGCGGGATCCCTTTCTTCTTTTGCTCCGCCCGCTTCGCCTTGCGAAGGTCCGTCAGATCATCAGTGTCGGCAAGGCGATCCTGCAACGCCACGAATTCCTCATACGTCAAAATGACGAATTCCTTCTTCCCATTCTTAACGAGAATCATCGGATGAAGCTTTGACATTTACCCCTTCACCTTCGCCACGGTACGCCGCCACCATCTCCATTCGGTCGAAGAAGGCAGGTTGTTTGTCTACTTCGGAAACGAAAACACCCCCGTGTTTTTGTCGAATTCGGGTCTCTTTATGGGTTGCACACCGAGCGCCTTATAGATCGCGTTGGCGGCGACGAACGCGATGACGACATTCGTGGTATCCACAGCGTGCCCGCCGATTGAAAGGACACGGACACGGCCGCCTTTCGGAAAGAGTGATCGTCGAGTAACATGATCGAGGGCATAGTCGATCCCAAACGATGCTCCCGTTCGCCATTCGCCGGAAATCGACGGGTCAAAGTCCACGGTCACGTTGCCGCCGCGGTCCTCCGCTTCGGCTTCCAGCGATACCTTGCCGAAATAGCCCTTGCTCCCGACCTGCACGGCGAGTTTTTCATCGGCTCGTCCCATGATCAGCCTCCTTTTGTTTTCTTTATTCATCTTAATCGACGTGCAGCTCGATAGCAAGCGCTTTCACGCTTTCCGGCGTTAGTAATTTTCCGTTGCGATAGAAGAGCGTATTGTCCAACCAATCTTGATTACGAACAATCTGCTGAAGTTCCCAGGCGGTGTAACGATCGACCCAAAAATCGGGATCGCCGTTCAGGGCATCGGAGATATCGAGGCCTGTGAGATCGAAATGAAATCGTCCGCCGAGAGCGAATGTCTTCGTCAACGTTTGTTTGAACGCTTGTCCCCAGGATTCTTCGGACTCGTCATACAGCCCAAGTTCACGCCATTGCGACATGTAAGCCGCATCTACATTGGCGGCAAATGCCTCCAGCCCGTGTTCTTGCATTCCGAGCGCTATGTCACGATTCATGAATACTTCTCATGCGAAGAATTGAGTCGCGGTGCCGGTCACCCCTTCACCTTCGCCACGTATGCCGCGAGGATGTCCATTTGCTCGAAGAAGTCGTGTTGGTCGCAGCCCATCGGGCTTTTGAAGAAGCACGCCAAATGCTTGAGCACGCCGGATTCGCCGCGGCGTTGCGCTAATAGCGTCAGGCGGACGATGTCGAGAAGCAGCGGGGCGGCGAGGAGTGAGTCGCAGCCTTGCCAGATGAATTGCAGGATCATCTTGGTGCCGAGGAAGCCCTGGTAGTGGATGTGATTCCACGCGGTCTTCCAGTCGTCGAGCGACTGGATGTACTCGATGGAGACGTGCGTTTGCGGTTTGTAGCCGACGATGGAAC